>CAWEDJ010000043.1:0-20251 GCA_963807635.1 uncultured cyanobacterium | reverse complement strand
AATAATTGTTGAACCTATTCAGCCGCCTAGCAATGGTTCACGGTATGATCATTCAATCAAAACTTGGGGAAAGCAATGCTCATAACGCCCTTATATGCCGCGCTCTTCGGACCTCATGTTTGTTGGATTGAGTGTTCGGGTACTTTTGCTGAGACAAAAACTTGGAATGGCGATCGGTTATGGAAATCATGCCGTTCTAGCAAGAGCCAGTCGAGTTCATTCAAACTTTGCTGAATATGTACCCATATCCCTGATTTTGATTTATTTTCTAGAAAATCAGGGTTTGGCCAGTAATTGGATTCATTCGTCCTGTATCGCCCTGCTTTTGGGAAGAATTAGCCATGCCTATGGAGTTAGTCAAGTTAATGAAAAGTTGATCTATCGATTCATTGGAATGGCCTTAACCCTGATGGTCATTATCTCCACTTCCCTACGACTTTTGATCAACTATCTGTTTAAGATATAAGGAATTGATTCTATGCCCCCTCAATTCGGAGCGATCGCTTTTACAAAAATGGAAACTAAACCACCTCTTCCACCTTTTACCCTAGAAACCGCCAAAGCAAAAGTACAAGCGGCAGAAGATGCTTGGAATACCCGCGATCCAGAGCGTGTTGCGAAAGCCTATACAGAAGATTCAGAATGGCGCAATCGTTCCGAATTTTTTAGTGGACGGGCGGCGATTCGGGAATTTCTCCAACGTAAATGGGAAAAAGAACTGGATTATCGCTTAAAAAAAGAACTCTGGTGCTTTATGGATAATCGCATTGCAGTGAGATTTGAATATGAGTGGCACGACCATTCGGGTGCTTGGTATCGAGCCTATGGCAATGAAAACTGGGAATTTGCAGAAAATGGGCTGATGATGCGTCGATTTGCCAGCATTAACGATGTCCCTATTCTGGAATCTGAACGGAAGTTTCGCTGGGAACGTCCCTCGTCTAACTCCTGATACGGTACTGTCCTGAATCTGTGGAGAAGACAGGTCACAATGAATAGACTGACTGCCTTCTAGAAATACGATCCACAAGTCTAGAAAATTACCGAAAACGCGATCGCCTAACAGCATTATTCCAAGAATTCTATATTGTTGTTTGGCAAATCAGAGTTAGAATCATCACTAAATGAGTTAATAATGACGACTTTTTTCGATAATCTAGGAGTTTATCCGAATGAGAGAGTCCGATATTCGTTGGAAACAAAGATTTTCTAACTATAAGAAAGCCCTAGCGCAACTCACAAAATTCATCGAAAAAGGAGAATTAAATGAACTAGAAGAACAGGGTTTAATTCAATCCTTTGAATACACTCATGAACTTGCTTGGAATCTATTACGAGATTATTTGCGTGATCAGGGAACTCAAGATATATACGGTTCTAGGGATGCAACCCGCATTGCTTTTAGTGTTGGCTTAATTAAGGATGGTGACAGTTGGATGGATATGATTAAAGACCGCAATCAAACGAGTCATACCTATAATAAAGTCACAGCCAAAGCGATCGCGGAAAATATTACCACTCGATTTTTTGTTTTATTTAAAGAATTAGAAGAAAAAATGCAGATTTTGGAAAATGAAAGCTAAAAATATTACAAATCGATTTGGTTTAAAAGAAGCTACAATTGAAAAGATTATTGAAGTATTTTCCCAGTATCCCAATATTCAAAAAGTATTATTGTATGGTTCCCGTGCTAAAGGAAATTATCGCAATGGTTCCGATATTGATTTAACTTTAATTGGCGAAAATATTAGTTACGCTCAATTGTCGAAAATTGACATACAAATTGATGATCTGTTATTGCCCTATAGTTTTGATATATCTATTTTTAAGGATATTGAGAATCTCGATTTAATTGATCACATTAACCGTGTTGGTCTTATCTTTTACGAGAGAAGTTCGGATAGTTAAACGGCGATCGCGTGGGGAAAAATCTACCAAGGAGCTTTAGCGGTCACCTGCATGAGCCAGGGATGTCCCCACCAGAGTAAGAAAATAAATCCTGTTACCCCCAGATAGGAAGGACGCAGAAACTCTTGCCAACTAAGGGTTTGGCGACCATCCAGAACTGCTTTGAAAGGAATAATCGAGGTTCTTTCTTTGACTTTGAGGAAGGCATCACCATATTTTTGGAACCAACGGCGATCGCCATGCCAGACAGCGAAAACGTGATGGGCAATTAATCCCAGGGAAGTTAGGAGCGTAAAGGTCGTTCCCAGCCAAAGGGTGTGGGCAATGCACCAAATCACCTGACCAACCATTTGGGGATGGCGACAAATACGAATGATTCCCGTTTCGTAAAGATGAATTTCGGGTTTGGCGATCGCGGCAATTTCGAGCAGATTAAAAGTTGCAGGATAGAGCAAGAAAAAAGAAAGGGCCGATAAACTCCAAACTAACGGTTTAACTCCTTTCACACCCTGTACCTGCCACAATTGCAACCCATCGTAACGATGATTAAAAAAGTAAGTAATTAAAATAACTGCCAAGGGAATACTGACTAGAGCAAACAACACTCGATAGGCCCTGGCCCCGATTTTGGTTTCTCCCCAACTCCGTAACGCCGCCAATCCACTGTGGGCGATCGCAAAAAATAAGAGGAGTGCAAGCATCACGCCATGACTAGGGGTTAACCAAGCAAAATTTTCAGACATAAATAATTTAGGGAAAGACTAGATCTTGGACTTCCTATTCTACAAGGCTTTATATCCTCCACAGCCTCACCACACCATCTTGATCCGCCGAAATTAGTTCTCCACTCTGGGGGTGAAAGGCCAAGGAATTAATCCGATTCGTGTGACCGTGTAATTTGTGGATTTGCTTACCCAATAGAACATCCCAAATAAAAATTAGTCCATCTCGTCCCCCTGCGGCTAAAAATTGACCATCGGGAGTATAAGCCAGGGTATTAACGTAGCTGGAATGGATAAAGGAGGGTTTAATCTGTTTTTGAGAGGCAATATGCCAAATTCTAACACTTTCATCCCAACTACCAGAGGCTAGAAATTCGCCATCGGGACTAAAGGCGACACATTTAACATTGTGGTGATGACCACTAAAATTATGAATTTCCTGCCCCGAATCCACTTCCCATAGACGCAGGGTTTGATCCTTACTGCCCGACACCAGTAATCGACTATCAGGACTAAAGGCGAGACTGGTAACTTGGTCTAAATGTCCCTTCAAAATGCGTAGGGATTTATTGCCAAGTAACGCTAACCATCCCGATGACACATCCCAAATTCTGACCGTCTTATCCAGACTCGCCGAAGCTAAATATTTACAATTAGAACTAATGGCAACCGCACTGATCCAATCGGTATGTTCCGAAAAGGTTCTGACTACCATACCGAGGGAAATATCCCATAATCTGACGGTATGATCCCAACCCCCCGACAAAAGATATTGATTATCTGGGCTAAAGGTCACACTCGTTACTGCATCTCGATGGCCTTCTAATAACCCTGCTTCCGAGCCGTCTGTGACTTTCCAGAGGTGGATCATCCGATCATTATTTGCCGTCGCAATTCTTTTGCCATTGGGACTACAGGCAACGCCATAGACCCAATTATGATGTTGTTTTAGGGAACGATATTCCTTGCCCTGGACGACATCCCACACTTTAATGGTTTGATCATAACTACCAGAGACAAGATAGCGATTTTGCGGACAAAAGTCGAGGGAAATAATGGTATTTTCGTGTCCCTGAAAGCGTTGAATTTCCTGACCTTCGCTCAAGTGCCAAAGGCGAATGGTTTTGTCCTGAATGCCAGAGCTAGAGGCGAGTAAACGGTTATCCTGACTAAACACGAGGTTTTTCACCCAGTCCAGGTGTCCCTTTAATCTTTTTAGAGGTTTTGTGGTGGGAAGTGACCAGAGTTGAATGGTATTGTCGCGACTCCCAGAGGCGAGGAGTTGTTCATTGGGACTAAAAGCTAAACTTTCAATGCTTTGTTCGTGTCCTTGGAGTGAGCAGATTTCTCGACCTTTTTCTACATCCCAAAGATAAACATTTCCGTCCAGGCTACCCGTTGCTAAATATTTTCCGCTTCCACTGACGGCAAGTTGCGCGATCGCACCCATCGGTTTAAAAAATTGCTTAAAGGCTTCTCCTGAACGGGCATCCCAGGCAGTAACAGTTTCGCTCTTGTGTCCACAGAAAAATAATTGATCCTGATGACTACAGACCACCTGACAAATCGGTTGTTCATGGCCTTGAAATTGTTGAACGAGTCTGCCTGTTGACATTTCCCAAATATAAACCCATTGCTGAAACACTAAAATCAACAATTTATGATCGGGACTCAGGCTTCCACAATCGACGGGACAATCCACTTCCCAAAGAGCCTTCGCCGTTGATAACTGAAAAAGTGTCGCTCCTCCTGCGGCAATGACCACCACCAAATCTTGAGAAAGGGTCAATACTTTTCGGATGACACCCCGCCCAAAACGCTTCTGCATTCCCTCCTGAAGAAGATCCGATAGGGGAAATTGACCCCGTAGCGTCTCTATGGTTGGAGCGACAGTATAATGCCCGTTACCGTTTCTTTCCTGTAATGACTGGAAACCCGCTTCCCACCACTCTCGAACACTAGCAGGGCGATCGCTGCGATTCAACTGTAAAGCAGATATAACTAGCCTATCCCAAGGTGCAATTAATCCCTCTGGATGCCAATCGTTCTGCTCATTTAAACGCTTCATCGCAGGGGGAGGAAGTTTCCCTGTCAGTAATTGATGGAGCATCATCCCCAACTCAAATAAATCACTTTCAGGCCCAATTCCCCCCCCGTTATAATTTCAGGAGCCGCATAATTTTCCGTAAACAAGCGGGTTTCCATGCGCCGAGAATCGATCACCTGTCTAGCCGCCCCAAAATCAATCAAGCAAATTTTATTCTCTGGAGTCAAAATGACATTTTCAGGTTTGAGGTCTAGGTGATAAATTCCTGATTGATGGATTGCCGTTAGAGCCTCAACAATTTGTCCCAAGATGCTTTCTACTTTTGGTAAAGAAAACCGATGGCCCTGCTGTTTTTTGAGAATGTAGCGTAGGGTTCTGCCCTTGACCAAATCCATCACCATATAGGCTGTATCATTGTCCTCAAACATATCGTGGACACGCACTACATAGGGGTGATTTAATTTCGCCAGAATGCGCCCCTCTCCCATGAACCGTTGTAATCCGCGACGATAGGCATTTTCAGAATTATCAGGGATAATTACCGACTGATTGACTTGATTGCGCATCGCAAATTCAATCGGATAGAATTCCTTGATCGCAAAAACTTCATTTAAAGCGGTGTGGTGAGCTTGATAGGTAATGCCAAAGCTTCCCCTTCCCAGGGCATAATCCAGGCGGTAGGTTTGGTTGCGGAGTAAGGTTTCTTGCGCTAAAACATCTCGTAATAAAGAGGGAAAGTGAATCTTGCACTGGGGACAATATTCCGCAGTGGAGGGGATTTCTTCCTGATGGCAATTGAGACAGCGCATTGAGCAAGGATTAAATGAAAGATTGGTGACTGAAGAAACGAAAGATGATCCTATTTTGCCTGTTTGATGGTTGATATGAAATAGATTAGTGTTAAGTTTTTTTACACCCAAGCCCTAAGACATTGACCGAATTTTCGGGAGACGTTATGCCAAACCGTTAGTCGGAATAGTCTATGACGTTTTTTCTCTTCGTGATGTCTTGTCTAGTTAGGATAAGTTTTTGCAAGAAATCTCATTTTAACTCAAACCCCTCTATCTTCTATTGCAAGGCAGTTACGAGCTTTTGGATGTGATCTAAGTCATGGGTTGCCATGAGGGAGAAGCGCAATCGGCTACTGGGAACTGTTGGGGGGCGTATGGCGGGAACAAAAATTCCTGCTTGACGAAGTTTTTCAGAAAGTTTTAGAGCATCTTCTGTTTTACCTGATTTTAAACATAGAATCGGGGAATCGGTCGGAAAAAAATCTAATTGTCCCAAGTGTTGTTTAAAAAAAGCGACATTTTCCCATAATTTTTGGCGACGTTGGGGTTCTTGGTGAATAACTTGTATGGCTTCTAGGGCGGCGGCGGTATCGGCGGGAGAAAGACCTGTTGTATAAATCCAAGTGGCGGCACGATTGCGTAAATAGTCAATTAATTTGGCACTCCCTGCGACGTATCCCCCCAAGCTTCCCAGGGCTTTACTCAAGGTTCCGATTTGGACAATGCCTTCCCTTTGACAGTCAAAATGCTCGACAATTCCCGCGCCTGTTTTTCCCATCACTCCCGTTGCATGGGCTTCATCAGTGAGGAGCATAGAATGATGGGTTTGGGCCAAATTAATCAAGTCGGGTAAGGGGCAGGCATCGCCATCCATGCTAAAAATACTGTCACTTAAGATGAGGCAACGTCGGTATTGATGACGGTTTTTTGCCAATTTTTCAGCTAAATCTAATATATTTTGATGTTCATATTCGATAATTACTGCACTACTCAGCTTGGCTCCGTTTTTAAGGCTGGAATGGTTATATTGATCGCTTAAGATTAAATCCCGTTGGCCAGACTAATGCCGTAATCGTTCCCAGGTTGGCTAAATAACCCGAACTAAAAACGAGGGCCGCTTCGGTTTGTTTGAATTCGGCGATCGCGTTTTCTAGGGCTTGATGAATCGGTCGATGGCCACTGAGGAGCCGTGAGCCTGTGCTACCCGTTCCCCATTCCTCGACGGCGGCGATCGCGGCTTGTTTGAGACGGGGATCAGTCGCTAAACCCAGATAATCATTACTGGCAAAATTAATGAGAGATTGACCGTCAATTTCAATCACGGGGCCTGGTGGACTGGTAAGGGATTTCGGCGATCGATACCAGTTAGCCTGATGAATCGTTGAGAGAGATTGATCTATCCAATCGTAGGGATCGTCTTGAGAATTTGTCATCGTTTTTTCTTCTAGTACGCTAATTACCTTAATTTAAAGATTTAAAAGTACTTATTCTATTCATTATTACGGTCAACTTCCTAAGATAAATAGACTGATTAATGTGCCACTATTCCATAAACTATGTAATAAAATCGAAGCCAATAAATTACGCGATCGCGTATAAACCACACCGAGAATAATTCCTAACATTGCTAGGGGTAAAACTTCCGATAAATTCAAGTGAGCAAGGGCAAATAGCAAACTACTTAAACCAATGGCCGCCCACACGGGAACGTAGCGCGTCAAGGACGGTAATAAAAATCCGCGAAACATCATTTCTTCAAAAAAGGGAGCCGCGATCGATGCCGTAAAAAAGAAGATGGCTAAAACGACTTTATCTTGGGCTTCTAGGGCTAAAAATAAGAGGGGATTACTGCCTCCTTGTCCCTGCCAAACGGTTTGATTAATCAAAGAAACAATCACCACCAAGGGTAACGCAACGAGATAACCCCCACTCCCCCACAAAAACCAGCGATCGCCTAAACTAAACCGAAACCAATCCTGGGGCAAGGGAAAAAAAGATTTGAGGGAAAGATACAGCACCAAAAGACCACCCGCCGTCATTGCGCCATAGCTGGCTAAGACATAATAGGCTTTTCCCCGTAAATTCAGTGCTGATGCGTCAAAATGAATAAATCCCAACAAAAGGGGCAGAGCGATTTGTCCCAGAAAAAAGAAACCAACAATCAAAACTTGCCAAATTATTTCCCAATCCCAGGGTGTTTCCCAAGTCTTTTGATAAAAATTTGCTAGAATTGCTTCTTCTTTTTTGATCAACAATTGTAGTAATAAAAACACTAAAAGACCAACTCCTAACATTCCGCCCAATAGGGGTAGGGTACTAATCGCCAATAGTTTTAAAATGGCTTGGGTTGCAATAACAGTTTGCTGTTGTTCTAATTGGGTTTTTGCCTCTGCTTGATTCGTAATTTCATAGAAACGCTCTAAGGCTTGATAGCGAAACCAACCCTGAAGATTTTCGGTCAAAATTAATTCTGCATTTTTATCAGCGATCGCGGGATTACTCCACAAATTTTTTAAGATCTTGGCGGTTTTCTGGATTTTATCTGATGGATTATCGACAGATTCTACATTAATTAATTTTTCCCAGGTTTGTTGTGCCTCTGAAAGCTTATCCTGTCTCGCTTTTATTAAGCCAATTTTTAAATCTGTCTCATAAAGATTAGTTCTAACTTTACCAATACTT
Organism: uncultured cyanobacterium; assembly: GCA_963807635.1. Taxonomy (GTDB): domain Bacteria; phylum Cyanobacteriota; class Cyanobacteriia; order Cyanobacteriales; family Microcystaceae; genus Snowella. The sequence goes on along the minus strand of CAWEDJ010000043.1, from coordinate 12,101 downwards.
TTTTCAATGAGTTTTTCTTGAGAAGTATTTTTTTGAATTAATTTAAAATCACTAAAATTATCTTCTGTTGAATTAGTTAGACTCGCTACTTTAGTTAATTGATTATTGAGTTGATCGACATTTTTTTTGATTGAATTCCGTGCTTCTTCGTATTGATCTTCCGCAATACTATAGGGTTCATTTCCCAGTAACAGTTTTTCTAAAGATTTAATCTGTTCCGCCGAAAGTTCTTGACTAAGCTCACCTAAATCATTTTGAATTTCAGTCGCATCCAACAGTAAATTTGTCTGAGAAAGTTCTAAATTAGATTGGATTTGGGCTTCATTGAGACTACCGAAGAGAGATAGCAAAAAAGGAATCAAAGAAATCACTGTTAAAACGGCTAAAATTAATCGTTTCGTTGTCATAGTCAATCAATAATTTTAAGATAATATTTAATGAGGATTTGACCAGATTAACACAAAACCTTCTGCTTTTCCTAGATGTTGGTAATCCTTTAAGTCTAATTTGTCTAAAGTCTCCTCTTCCAACAAAAAATAATTGGGTTTTTGCTTTAATTCTTCTAGCTTACTGCGATCGACTGCTAGAATGTGGCGATCGCTATAAAAGTCTAAACTCGTACGGCTATAGGCAAAGGAGGTATAAATAATGGTATCTAAGGGAGTCGATTGTTTAATTAGTTGGGCGACAGGTTTGACGGGAAAAGCTTCATTTAATTCCCAAAGCCAGAGGGGAGAAATTACCAAAAAAGTTAACGTAAAATAAATACCAATCATTAAAGTTGGAATAAAATTAGACTGGTTTTTCCAAAATTGAATTGCAGTCAAAATAAAAGTGATAGAGATTGTTAGCGTAATTAAAACTAACGAGAATTTTGGTTCAAAAAAAGTAAAATAAATGGCTCCTCCCAAGGTGACAATTCCACAAAGACAGAGTAAATAAAAGATTAAACGAGGATATTTTTTAGGGCAATAATAGAGATGATCTAAATAGGCTCCTGTAATCAAAGCAAAGAAAATATAGAAAGGCATGAGATACCAGGGCAGTTTAGTTGTCATCAAGGAAACCGTCCCAAAATATAAAATGCTACCGATTAATCCTAATTTTGCCCAACTTTGTTGATGGTGTTTAACGGCTAAATAAAAGCCTGGGAAAAAAAAGAATAACCAAGGACAGGAATATTTTAATAAATCGATCAAATAAAACCAAATTGGCCCCGTATTCCCTTCTACCGCAGTGGAAAGACGATCAAAGCTTTGGGATTGAAAATGAACCTGAATAAAGGTTTGTCCGTAATGTTCAATTTGCAAACCGTACCAGAGAAAAACGGGTGTGAATCCGAGAATTAATCCAATCCATAAGTAGGGATTTAGTAAAACTTTCCAACGCCTATCAAGAACAATAAAAACAAATATAATCGCGCCCAATGCCAAGACTAAAATTCCTTTTGTTAAGGTAATTAGCCCCAATCCAATCCCAATTCCTGTTAACCAAATAGATGACTTTTTGCTTTTAAATAAACTTAAAATCGCTAATAAAAGAAAGGTGTTAATCATGCCATCTAACATGGCGAGTCGTCCTAATCTGACTACAGGCAATAACGTTAAATAAACACCTGCCGAAAAAATAGCCGCAGAACGATTAATAAATAATTCTCGACCCATTAGATAAAGAAGAGGCACACCACAAGCGGCTAAAAATGCAGACGGTAAACGGGATGTCCATTCACTAATACCCACGAGGGAATAACTCAGATGAATGAGCCACAACAATAAAGGGGGTTTTAATAAAAAAGGCTGGCCTTGATAGGTGGGATAAAGCCAAGTATTTCGATTAAACATATCCTGAGAAACGGTAGCATAATAACCTTCATCCCAATCCCTGAGAGCGACGCTTCCCAAATCAATAAACCATAAAAAAAATGCTGATAAAGTTAAGACAATTAACCACTCTTTATCTTGATAATTTTTAATATTAATAATTTTCTGAAAATGTAAACTTTTAATCATCAAAACTTGCCGTTGAGGTGATGGACAAAATCCTGTAGGGACATAATATATTATGTCTTTAACCTGTTGAGATTGAATAAGAAAATGCTGTAGGTCTTGTTTCTATAAGGATTAACACGCAAGTAGCTGTTCCACAAAAAAAGAAGAGACTTCTTTATAAAATCTCTTCCCTTATCTGAGTTATTGGAATTATCTTGGAGTTTCTGGCGTAACATCTGTTGTCGTTTTTTCAGTTGTCGTTGTCGTGCCGAACCCCCTTTGCCCTTGTCATTCCGACCTTCTCGACGGGGTGACTCCCATCGCTTTAATCGTTGTCCCATAATTTTTCCTCAATATTTCCTCCAGTATAACCGATCAATAAGCAATTTACTTAAGGGAGATTTTGTATTTTATTTAAAGAGATGCTAATTTTAAATCAGCTATTAGGATCAACTCCTAACTCTCTCAATTTTTCAGCTAACCGTCGAGCCTGTTGTTTTTGTTGTTCTGCTTCCTGAAGAGCTTGCACAACCTTCAGACGCTCCTGTTCTAATTCCTGAAGAGCCTGGTCTGCAATTTGTTGAGCTTGTTCTGCAATTTGTTGGGACTGTTCTGCCTTCAAACGTTCTTGCTGGGCTGTTTCGTTGCCCCACAATAATAATTCTGCTGAAGCATTCCACCACCGCAACCAATAGCCCTGGCGAGCGGCTCTTTCTCCTTGCCAAACTCCTAAAAATAGATTTAGAGTTTCTATCCAAAATAGACCCTGCTCATTAGGAGTCAACGGTTGATAATGTCCTTGCTTCCAAACATAACATTCCAGATGTCCTCTTTCTGGTTCAAAAATACAGTAATAGGGAACTTTTAGTAGTTGTTCATAGTAGTACCATTTACCGTAGGGAAAATTAGGATAGACAGAATATTCTCCACCATCGGTTTCTGAGAGAAATTCCATCACTATCTGGGGTAAATCTCCTTCTCGGTGGGGTGTATAACTACGACGGCCAGAGCGTTGTTCTTTTGTTTCTTGCACCCAAACCCAATCAGGAGCTTTGATAACAAATTTGCCCGCCACTCGCAAGCAAATTCCGAAATTGGTAGCAATAAATCCAGTGGATTTAAGGAGTTGAGCTTCCGTAATGCCTTCTCTGAGGGCTTCGGCTAATAGGGGTTGAGTATCATTATCCACAGGATCATCTGGTAAAATGTAATCGGCGGGGAGAAGTTCCCAATCGATCGCTAGGTTCGTTTTATCAAGGGAAAGAGTCATAGGCTTCGTTGGGAATATTTGCTCTATGAGTGCATTAAACGTATTATTTACTAAGATACACTAACCCCATTAGGAATTATCGATCTCTATTGCTTATGTCTTGGCTCCCTCCCCATCGTCCCCATCAACTGTCCCTTCGCCCCTTAGAGAGCGAGATTTTACAGATTGTTTGGGATCTGGAAATTGCGACGGTAAAAGATATTCATGAACGAATTTTAGCCAATCCAGACCGAGAACTCGCCTATTCTTCGGTCACAACGGTGTTAAATCGTCTGACCCAAAAGGGTTGGTTAGTCTGCCATAGGGAAGGTAAGGCGTTTTCCTGGAAAGCCACCGTTTCTAGGTCTCAGGCTAAGGCAATTAAGTCCTATGAGCAGTTGCAACAATTTTTGTCTATTAGTAATCCCGATGTGGTCGCCTCCTTTGCTGATAGTTTAGATACGGCGAGCATTGAACAACTAGACGCGATCGCAACTCGACTGAAAGCCATTCGTTCTCAACGGGGGGAGTAGTTTTAAGATGCACCTAATGATATTAATCTTGGCGATAGGCATTGCTTGGTTATTACGGGCATTAATCCCTATTTTAAGTCCTGAATCAAAATTTTGTTGGCAAAAAGCCCTATTTCTCTTTGTTTTTCCCCCTGTCTTACTATTAATGACTGCCCTGGCTGTTGTTTCAATGGGTTATCAGGGGATGATGTTTGGTCTAAAGGCAAGTTGGTTAAGTTATAGTTTGGCGATCGCGTTTTTGCTGTGGAGCTTGGGATTAGGTTTGTATCGACTCTGGCAAGCAACCAAAGCTATTCAACAAATTCGGTATTACACCAAAGGATTTATCCAAAATCAACCCACTCGCATCCTAGAGACACCATTCCCCTACAGTGCGCAAATTGGTCTCTGGAATCCTGAATTAGTGATTAGTCAAGGATTATTAGAGAGTCTAGACGATGAGCATTTACAAGCCGTTCTCGCCCACGAAAATGCCCATTATTACTATCGGGATACCTTTTGGTTTTTCTGCTTGGGTTGGTTGCGTCAGATGAGTTTTTGGCTCCCCCAAACCGAACAACTTTGGCAAGAGTTATTATTTATGAGAGAAGTTCGGGCAGATAAAAAAGCGGCCCAACAAGTCGATCCATTACTATTAGCAGAATCTCTGATGTTGGTCGCAAAAAATATGCAGGAAATTCCAATTTTTCCCGATTTTGAAGCGATTTGTGCGGCATTCAATCATCAAGATAATCGTTTAATTAGCCGTATTAATTATCTAATTGAACCCCCAGATACCTTGTTAATTGAAAATAATTTTTTAAATTGGGTTTTATTGGGTTTAGCTTTTCTTCCTTTGATTTTAATCCCCTTACATTACTAACATAACGATGCCCCAACTTCCTGCAATCGGGCAACCCGCCCCCGCTTTTTCCGCAACCAATCAAGATGACAAAACCCTAAGCTTATTAGATTTTCAAGGGAGTTGGTTAATTCTTTATTTTTATCCCAAGGACAATACGCCTGGTTGCACCACAGAAGCCATTGAATTCAGTCAAAAACAAGCAGAATGGGAAAAATTAAATGTTAAAGTTTTGGGAGTGAGTCCCGATTCCGTCAAATCTCACTGCAAATTTATCGAAAAACATAGTCTCGCCCTGCAATTACTCAGTGATCCCGATCATCAAGTTGCCGAGTCCTATGGGGTTTGGGGCTTGAAAAAGTTTATGGGTAAGGAGTATATGGGTATTATTCGTTCAACTTTTCTGATTGATCCATCGGGTAATCTCGCCCAGGTCTGGCCCAGTGTTAAGGTCAAAGGTCATGTTGAATCAGTTTTAAGTAAGGTCAAGGAATTGGGCTGAGACGCGCAATTATTCGGGGTTTTGATTAACGCCCTTTGGCTTTTTAAATAAATTTGTCATCGTCATCCCCGTCACCAGCAAACCGATCAAGCCGATTCCATTGAGCAAAGGATAGAATTTTTCCAGATGGACTATTTTTAGGGTGTGTAGTCCCATCAATAGCTCAATCGCGTCTGTTTGGTCAAACCAATCTACGGCGATCGTGTAGGCGACTCCTGTGAGAATGGTTAAAACTAAGGGCAAACAAAGAATAATCGCTAAAACTCGGTGATATTTCCGAAAAATTCTGATGATTGGGTTCTTTCTGTTGTTGGGAGTCTTGTCAGAAAGCATAGGATTTATTACCAAATGGATTGCTATCAATTAGTTTAATCTTCAAGTTGATAAACTGACAAAAAAGACATTGGTAAGTTCCAAAGGCTTGTTTACCAATAGGTATTTTCCAAAACGATTAATTTTGATATTGAAATTGGGATTGGGGGAGGACTGGTTCATTGACAAAAAAAGTTTGGGCGATTTTTACGCCGATATTATTAACTTTTCCTTGCATAGAATCCAGAAATTCATGTAAACCCATTTCAATGATTTCTTCAATGGTCAAATAACTTAATTCCCCACAGAGTTTTCCTAAATCTCTTTCTGCTGAATTACTCCAGGTTCCCAAGGAGGTTCCTGTAATTGAATGCAGCGATCGCTGAAGTTCATGTAAACAAAAATGAATCGAGCGGGGAAACTCCCGATTTAAAATCAAAAATGCCGCCACACTCGTCGGAGTAATGCGCCTTTCACACTTGCGATACATTTCGTAGGCACTCGCTGACTTTAATAAAGCAATCCATTCAATCTGATCCAACGGCGTTCCCACCCATTCCACCGAGGGCAATAAATAAAAATATTTCACATCCAAGATGCGAGCCGTTTTATCCGCCCGTTCCTGAAACCGTCCCACCCGTCCAAAATGCCAGCCTTCATTGTGGGTCATCGTGGCATCCATTACCCCAGCAAAACGGTGACTGGATAATTTAACCTGAGAAAAAAAACTAGGAATATTTTCGGGGGGATTTTCTGCCGCTTCCTTGACCATTAGGTAAAAACCATTGACCTCTTCCCACATTTCCGAAGAAATAATTTCCCGAATAGAGCGAGCATTTTCCCGTGCCATGTAAAGACAAGACATAATCGAGTTGGAATATTGCTGATCAAAGGTTAAAAAATTAATCACATTATTCGCACTAAATGTCCCGTAATGCTCCCGAAAAAATTCTAAATCCCCCGTCGTGAGAACCAGTGGCTCCCATTGTTGATTAATACTATTTGATAAATCCAGCATCAAATTGAGATTAACATCCACAAAACGCGCCACATTATCGGCCCGTTCGATATAGCGATTTAACCAATAAATAGAATCTGCAACTCTGCTTAGCATTTTGATAGGTAATAGTAAATAATTAATAATTAGGATCTGAATTTATTGATGATCTTAGGACTTACTCAAAACCCAGATATCTTTACTGCCACCGCCCTGGGAAGAATTAACGACTAATGATCCTTTGTTTAAGGCGACACGGGTTAATCCGCCTGGATGAACATAAATTTCTTCACCCCGATTGAGAATATAGGGACGTAAATCCACATGACGACCTTCAATATTTCCATCAATTAAAGTTGGTACACGGGATAAACTTAACACAGGTTGAGCAATATAATTGCGGGGATGAGTCCTAATTTTATCGGCAAATTCTTCCCGTTCTGCGGCGGTAGAACTTGGCCCGATCAGCATTCCATAACCCCCCGCTTCATTGGCCGATTTCACCACCAACTCCGATAAATGATCTAAGACATAGTTTCGGTCTTTTTCTCGCCAACATAAATAGGTCGGGACACTGGCGAGTAGAGGTTCTTCATCCAGATAATAACGAATCATGTCAGGCACATAGGCATAGATGACCTTATCATCGGCAACCCCTGTACCAGGCGCATTGGCTAAGGCAACTCGACCTTGACGATAAACTTCCATTAACCCAGGAACCCCTAAGAAGGAGTCAGGACGAAATACTTGGGGGTCTAAAAATTCATCATCCAAACGACGATAAATCACATCCACGCGCTCTAAACCTTTGGTTGTCCGCATTTGTAGATAACCATCCACGACGATTAAATCGCGACCTTCGACTAATTCCACGCCCATTTGTTGAGCTAGGAAGGAATGTTCAAAATAGGCTGAATTGTAAATGCCAGGACTGAGGACGACGACCCTGGGATTGGGTAAACGGGGCGGGGCTAGGTTGAGCAAGGTTTCCAGTAAATGACTGGGATAGTCATCAACGGGCTGGATATTCATGGTTTGGAAGATTTCGGGAAAGGTGCTTTTCATGACCCGCCGATTTTCTAAAACATAGGATATTCCCGATGGAACGCGCAAATTATCTTCTAATACATACCAGGTTCCGTCTTTGTCTCTGACTAAATCTGTTCCCGTAATATGACACCAAACTCCCGCAGGTGGGGTAATCCCTAAACAGGGCTTGAGAAAACCACTGGCGGATTCAATGATTTCTAGGGGAATTTTGCCGTCTTTAATGATTTGTTGGGGGCCATAGATATCGGTTAAGAAGCAATTTAAGGCTTTAATTCTTTGTTTGAGGGCTTTTTCTAGGGCTTGCCAATCGTCAGCGTCAATAATGCGGGGAATAATATCAAAGGGAAAGATTCGTTCTACACCTTGCTGGTCGCTGTAAACCCTAAAGGTTACACCGAGGTTGAATAGGGCTAATTGGGCGGTTTCGTGGTGTTGTTGTAGAGATTCGGTTGGCAGATTTTGCATCCACTGGATTAAGGAGGCGGCGTGGGGACGGGGTGAACCTAAGTCGGAAAATAGTTCATCATAAAAGGATTCGGGGTTATAGTTTGCTAGTGGCACTCTTGGCTCTCCTCAAATCTCGCGTCTAGTAACACGATCAACGAGAAGGACGTTTAAGTTTGTAGCTGAGGTGACATTTGGATAGATTATTTCAAATCTCTTCAATGCGATCGCCCTTTAACTCCCCATTCCAAAAATGCGATCGCTTTATTTCTATTGAGTCACGTCCAAAGAGGCGATAGAATGTTAAACTTTGAACAACTTACCTATTTTACTTAAAAATGCCTGTTGTTAGTCGATTTTTAGGAATTACGATTAGCTTCTACTGGAATGATCATTTACCACCTCATTACCATGCTAAATATGGACAATACGAGGTGATTGTTGAAATCGAGACTGCAGTCGTCACGGGATCATTTCCCAAGCGATCTCTCCGTCATGTTTTAGAGTGGCACGATCTTCATCAATCTGAACTAGCGACTAATTGGAAACTATGTCGTCAGCGCGAAATTCTTAATTGGATTGAACCATTGGAGTAAACTAATGTTTTTGCATATTATTTCTGCTAGTTACGTTGACAATTATAAAATTGCCTTAAAATTTAACAATGGTTCTGAGGGCATAGCAGATTTATCTGAAAGTTTGACAGGTAAAGTCTTTGAACCTTTACAAGATTTATTACTGTTTCAACAATTTGAACTTGATCAGGAATTAGGGACAGTTTGTTGGCAAAATGGTGCAGATTTTGCGCCAGAATATTTATACTTTTTAGCTTTTTGTAACGTTCCTGAATTACAAACTCAGTTTCAAGAATGGGGTTATCTACCGAATAAGGTTACTGTTTCTATTTAGACGTGATCGCCCTTTTAACTCCCCATTCAAAAAACGCGATCGCACCCCAGTTGTAAATCGACTAAATTGAAAAAATTCAATAACTTTGGGGTTGAAAGTTTTCAGGCGTATCGAGTTCAAAAACTTGGTCGTGAATCCGAGCCACGTAAAATCCTTCTTGTAGCGTTTTTTGGCGTAACTCAGGGGACATATCAACGGCGGCTAAAATGCCATAGAGTTGTTTATCTTTGTGTTCAGGGAAAAAGGTACGAAAACGTTGCAAAATACTTTTTAATTGAGTAATAGAATCTTCCCTAGCATGACTTTTAACCTCGACGACATAGGCAATATTCAAATTACCATTGGCATAGGCAAGGACATCAATTTCTATGTGGTTCCCTCCTTTACTGGCTCGCACACTGGGGCTGATAACTTCCATACCAAAGCGTTTTCTTAGAATCGTTTCCATTGAAGGAAGGGCTAGACCCTCGGTAAAGCTACCAAATTTTGAACCGAGTCCCCCAATTTGTTTCCCTAATTCTTTGAGTTGGCGATCGGTTTGTTTGCCTAATTCTTTAATTTGGCGATCAGTTTCTTTTTGTCGTAGGTCGGTCTCTTTTTGAGCAGTGGTTAATTCTGCTAACAGTCGCCATACGTCGTCTGCGGTGGTTGCCATAGTTTCTTTCTCTCTGCAATATTTGGTTTTCTCTATTTTAAGAGATTATCCGCGATCGCCCTTTTAACTCCCCATTCAAAAAACGCGATCGCCCCTAACTCTTTCCCGTTGCCGAAACTTAGCAATAAGTCTGACTGATTGTTATCCTAAAAGAAAAATCCTAGAGAAAAACCAATATGACCACTATTACGGCGACCAATCCCTATTTACTCGATAACTTTGCTCCTGTTGAAACCGAAATTCAAGCAGAGAATCTCAAAATCATCGGTGAAATTCCGCCCGAATTAAACGGAATGTTTGTCCGTAATGGGCCAAATCCCCAATTTCCCCCTATCGGTCAATACCATTGGTTTGACGGAGATGGAATGTTACATGGTGTGCGTATTGAAAATGGACAAGCCAGTTATCACAATCGCTACATCCGCACCTTTGGCTTTGAAAAAGAACAGGAAGCAGGAAAAGCCATCTGGTCGGGTTTATTAGAGCCGCCCCAATTAGATAATCCCTACGGGCTAGGAAAAAATACCGCAAATACCGCGCTGGTCTGGCATAGTGGTAAATTTTTGGCCGTTTGGGAAGGAGGAGAACCCCATCAAATTCAATTACCCTCCCTAGATACCGTAGGCCCCGTAAACTTTGAGGGTAAGCTCACTTCCGCTTTTACTGCCCACCCCAAAGTTGATCCCGTCACAGGAGAAATGCTCTTTTTTGGTTATTCTCTGTTTCAACCGCCCTTTTTGCAATACGGTATTGTTTCCCCCGAAGGCGAATTGGTGAAATTGATTCCCATTGAATTGCCCGTCGGCGTAATGATGCACGATTTTGCCATTACGGAACACTACACCATTTTTCTGGATTTTCCTTTAACTTTCCGACCAGAACGCATGGCTCAGGGTCAACCCATGTTTTTATTTGAAGCAGAAACCCCCAGTCGTTTTGGCATTTTGCCCCGTCATGGTGAATCGTCGGATATTCGTTGGTTCGAGAGTCCTAGTTGCTACGGTTTCCATACCCTGAATGCCTATGAATCGGAAGACGAGGTCATTTTGATTGCCTGTCGTATGGAATCAACCAATGCTTTAGGAATTTTTGAAGAAAACGCTAATAGTACGGGTAATATTCCCTATCTTTATGAGTGGCGATTTAATCTACAAACAGGAGCCGTTCAAGAAAAATCTTTAGGGGATCTGGCCTGTGAATTTCCTCGGATTAATGAAAAATATTTAGGACGTAAAAATCGTTACGGCTATGCAGGAAAGTCCCAATTGGGAGAAATGCCCTTATTTGATGGGTTGCTTAAATATGACCTAGAAACGGGCAAAACCGAAATTCATTCCTTTGAACCCCATTGTTATGGCGGAGAAGCGGTGTTTGTTCCCCATCCCCAAGCAAATTCCGAAGATCATGGTTGGTTATTGACTTTTGTTTATCACGAAGCCTCTGAGCAATCCGAGTTAATTGTTTTAGATGCTCAAAACTTTACCCAACCCGCGATCGCCAGAATTATCATGCCCCAACGAGTCCCCTACGGTTTTCATGGAGCCTGGGTTGCTGCCGAGCAATTTGCTTAGGATTCATCGAGGACAAAAAAAATGATAGGCTTCTTCAATCCCTGATTCCTATCAAACATTGCGAACGGCATCATGTCCATTGGATTTGTCCTCCTCACCCATCATCAACCCCACCAAATTGATAGACTTTTGGCTCAATTGAACAAAATGTTTAATTACCCGCCCATTGTCTGTCACCATGATTTTGATAAATGTGCTTTGTCGGTGGATCATTTATCTAAAAATATTGAATTTGTTCGTCCCCATCTAAAAACTAAATGGGGCGATTTTTCTATCGTAGAAGCCACCGTACAGGGGATAAAATTACTTTACGAATTGGACGATTCTCCTGATTGGTTTATCTTGCTCAGTGGTTCGGATTACCCTATTAAAACCGCTCAAGAAATATTAGACGAATTAAATTCCCATCAATATGATGCCTATATCAATCATGAAAAAATTAGGTATAAAGTTTATCAAGAAAACCCCAAAATTAGTTTTATCTGGCAAAAGTTAGCCTACGAAAGATATTGTGGTTTAAAATTATTCTCCATCCCTTTTTTAGGAAAGCGGCCCTATTGCAGGGATTTAGATATTCGCATTGATAATCCTTTCATTACTCAATTTTTTGTACCTTTTACGGATAAATTTAGCTGTTTTATCGGGGATCAATGGTTCTATGGAAATCGGCGATCGGCAGAATATATTATCCAATTTCATCAACAAAATAATGCTATCACCTCCCATTATCGTCATCGAATGTTTGCTGATGAATCCTATTTTCAGACCATCTTAGCCAATGCCGATCATTTGAACTTAAAAAATGATAATTATCGCTATGTCGATTGGTCAACGAAAGCCGCCCATCCCAAGACAATGGAACTAGAAGATTTACCCCGTCTTTTGGCTTCTCCTGCCCACTTCGCTCGTAAGTTTAATTTAGAAGTTGATAGGGAAATTTTTGATCAATTGGATAAAATTATTTTGGGTTGAAGTTCTCTGTTTTCTGTCAATAAAATCTGATAGCTCAAAATATCATTCTAAACAGAATTTACTACTAAGCTGTCACGA
>CAWEDJ010000042.1:0-64536 GCA_963807635.1 uncultured cyanobacterium | reverse complement strand
GTAGTTGAGGGCAATATCAGTCTGACCATGCCATAATTGTGAGAGTAAAAACTTGACATGATTGGATTTTTCTTCTTTGTTGAAAGCAATCATAGACATCAGATTTCGCACTTTTTTGCATAGGTGATACCAGTCTAAAATCACAACAGGTAAAACACCAAAGATAGCCAAGAGGCGATGGCGAATGACTCTTGCCCCATCGGTGATAGCAACAATATTCAACGGTTTTGATTCCTTTTGATAGAGGTCGAGAATTCTCGCTCTAACGACTGTCGCAAGACTTATCGGTTCTTCTACCTCAGTATCAAAAGGAGAAACGAGATATTCAAATCCCCCTTTGGGTGTTTGCAACATTACTACATCGGTAATGACGGCGGGAGTCTTATTCTTGGTGGTATCTGGACTTGGAGTATGGGCAGTAGATTCATTACGCGAATTACGCTCAGGCTTTTGTCCTTTGACTTGAATACCATCGTCAAATAGGAGAATTTCTGACTCCTCTACGTTATAAATCTCTACGCTTTTCTTTATCTGAATCTGCTCAGATGTGGTCGATTCTAATGATTCTTGTACAGTTTGTCGGATTTGCTGGCTATAGGTTTCGGCTTTCCCTTTCACTATTCCCCAAATGGTCTGGTCACTCAATAAGTTTTCTCCTGTTACTCGCTCCACTAATCCAGCCAAATTCTCATAACTGAGCCGATTGGCGTAATAACCGCATAATTCCTCTAATCTCTGACTCACACATCTTTCCTGCAATTGCTCCGATAACTGAAAATAGTTAACTTCTTTTTTATTCGTTTGATACTTTTGTAAGTAAAACTCAAACTGACCGTGTAATGTTTTTATACAGATTTTTCTCGTACCATTACACCACAAGTTTAGTTTTTTTTACTTTTTCCGTGAACTCGTTTTGTGCCTGCGCCAGTAAGGCTGCCTCTATTTCAGGCAATACTTTCTGTTTCATCTGTTCTACACCTCCTTCTATGTCATGTAAGCTTTGGGTTCCTATTTCCATTGCAAATGGGCTGTTTTGGCTGAGAATATTTCCCATTTCGTTACGAATCACGAATTCTACCGTCACTTTCATCCTTTTTACTCCTTTTTTTAAGACAATCTGTTTTTTTGTTTTCTCTTCATTTTACCTAATCATCAACTAATTATTTACAGGTAGTTAATTTTTGTTAGAAGGGGTGCTTTTTTCAAGTCCCGTAACTATTTTATCTAACCTCCTATTTGGGAGTGTTATACCGAAAGATTCTTAACAAGATCCTTATTTGGGCTAATATATGGAAAATTTCCGTATAATCAGTAGTTAGCTGAATATACGCCCAACGCATAGTCATCGCTTGCATAACTTATGATTATTCCTGTATCGCCTCAGACAACGGTTGAAACAAATATGCTACTTAGAGCGCTGTGGGCTGAGCTTCGAAAAGAGTTTGGTAAACTGGCGTGGCAGTTTTCTCCCAGTCGCCACGGTGAAAAATGTATAATTTATTTTGGGTGGGCAGATATCAACCTTGGGAAAGCTGCTCGCTTTGGTATTACTTATAAGAAAAAAGGAATCGCTACTAACATTTTAGTTGAAGACATTGAAGGAAATGTGAAGTGGCCCCCCAAAACTGGACAGTAGTGTAAGCTCTAAATCGAAACCCAGGAGATTTATGAGCAACAAGAAAAAACAGTACGGTGCCCAGTTCAAAGCCAAAGTCGCCTTAGAAGCAATTCGAGGAGAAAAAACGGTATCTGAATTAGCCAGTCAATATGAAATTCATCCAACAATGATTAATGGATGGAAAAGAAAAATATTGGAAGAAGCTAGTCAAATCTTTGAGACAGAAAAACAAGGAAAAGAAATAAAAGAAAAAGCTGAAACCCAGATAGATGAACTATATCGACAAATAGGAAAGCTAAAAGTCGAGCGAGATTTTTTAGTAGACAGGTCGGTACAATTGGGGCTGCCGACCGAAAAACCTTGGTAGACCCCAAGCATCCTGAATTGTGTATCCAACGTCAATGTGAATTATTAGGAATAAGTCGTTCGAGTTATTATTACGAGCCGAAGGAAATAAGTTCCGAAGAATTAACGCTATTGAGACTGTTGGATGAGCAATATATGAAAACACCATTTTATGGGAGTAGAAAAATGACAGTATACCTCAATACGTTGGGTTATGAGGTAAATCGAAAAAGAGTGATACGATTGATGAATCAATTGGGGATACAAGCAATTTACCCAAAGAAACGAACAACAATACGAAACCCTGAGCATCAAATTTATCCTTACTTATTACGAGAGTTAAGCATTGAAAAAGCCAATCAAGTGTGGTGTACCGACATCACCTATTTGCCAATAGGAAAAGGACACTTTTATCTAGTCGCCATTATGGATTGGTTTAGCCGTAAAGTCTTATCATGGAGGATGAGTAACACGATGGATGTTTATTTTTGTAAGTCAGCTTTGGAGGAAGCATTATTAATTTATGGCAAACCAGACATCTTTAATAGTGATCAAGGAAGCCAATTTACTTCAAAGGAATTTACAGGATGTTTAAAGCAAGAAAACATCAAAATTAGTATGGATGGAAGAGGACGTTGCTACGACAATATTTTTATTGAAAGATTGTGGCGTTCTCTGAAATACGAATTAATTTATATTTATTCCTTTGAGGATGGAAAACACTTGACAGAAGAGGTAAAGAAATGGTTTAATTTCTATAATAAGGAACGTTTCCATCAAGCCTTAGAATATCAAACGCCAGAGCAAGTCTACGGTCAAAGTTTGAATTTGACTTGAGAGAACGTTTTTAGTTAGGGAGTCCGTTAACTTCAGAGCTTCACTCCCCGCTATTTTTGTTCAGCCTATTGGGGCCACCTCAATGAATCACGAGTAGAGAATTGCGTGCAGAGTGCAAAAGCTTTCTGCACGCAACCAAAACTATTTACATGTCGCGCCACAGTTAATGTTGATCCACTACTTTCCTTCGGTGCGAGATGTACCCCAAATTGGGAGTTACAGTCTAGTATTCCTAAGCCAGGTAGGTCATTATTGTCAATTAATCGTATACACGCTTTTGACGATTTAGATGCTCAAGCTGAGTTTTTTAGACGTTTTCGAATTATTCTTGACTGCCTCTCATTTCTCACGAATGCAAAGTTTGATCAAGGAAATGATTACGATACTAAAGGAGAGTTTGATCAGACGTATCCTGAACTCAATCAGTCATCTTTACAGTTGAACGAAGATTGGCTAGAAGGATATCCTCTTATGGACAATCTCTTGATGTTAAATTCATCTGGAACTGAGTTACTGAATGTTTTGTCTGGCAATTCCATGAATGAAACTGCGCTAATCTTAGCCGATGCAGCTCATCATTTTCACTGCGGACATCACATTGAAATTCTTAAAGAGAAACAATTGGGCACGACTTCTGCAGAGAGAGCCATTGTATCGTACCTCTCAGCTCTTGAAGTAGCCTCATTGATCGGAGCTCCTGAATCAGTTCCTTGCTCGACATGTAAACAGCCTCAATACAAAATTTCAGAAAGAGTCAGAGATTTTGTTGACAAAAACCTAGGAATATATGCAGCAAAGATTATTCATGACCTTTATTCCACAAGATCATCATATCTCCATCGTGGGAGGCTGGGTTCATCCAGGTCATATCTGGGAGTCACTATCCCACAATTAGATAACACTAAAAAAAATGGAGTATTATCTCAAATGCCATTAGAATCGTTGATAAACTTAAGGGAATTTACAAGCTAAGCTGTTGCATATCTAAATAGCATATAATAAAAATAGTAAAAAGAAGAGAATAAAGCAATGCCAGCAAAGAACTTTCTAAAAATAGACCAAAAGGAAAAACTACAAAAAGCTCTAAAAGAGAATGGACATCCTGATATTCGAGAAAGAATTTTGATGCTTTTATTACTAAATGATGGAAAAACTCAAGCTGAGATTGCTAATTTTCTGGGATGTAGCTTGAGAAAAGTAGCCTATTGGTGCGTACATGGAGACCCAGAGAATTTAGAAAGCTTAGTAGATGAAAGAATGAAGGGAAATTATCAAAAAGCAACAGAAGAATATGTAAAGTTATTGTTGGAGACAATTGAAAAGGAACCTGAAGAATTCGGGTACGAATTTGGGAGATGGACAAATGCAAGATTGTCAACATATTTAGAAGCAAAGACAGGAATAAAACTATCAAGTGGTCAAATTAGAAATATATTAAAAAAAAATAACTATTCGTATATCTGGGCAAAATATAGCTTGGAAACAAAGAAAGATATTGAAAAAAGAGAAGCATTCAAAGAGAAACTAGAAGGGTATATGAAAATCGCAAAAGAGAACCCAAAGCTAATCCAGATATGGTTTTTGGACGAAAGTGGATTCAGTTTACGTGTGATAAGAAGAAAATGTTGGGGTCAAAAGGGGAAAAGAAAAAAATTAGCAGGAGAACGAAAAAGAGGACGAGTAAATGTGATGGGATTTCTAAGATACTCCGATAAAAAAAGATTTGTAGAATTTGTCAAAAAAGGAAATTCAGAAACGTTCTATGAAGTCATGAAAGTTTTTTATGCAGAAGCAATGAGGGAATGGGTAGAAGATGGAAATCTAGCAGAAGAGTTTGAGGCGAAGGGCCCTAAGATAGTAATAATATTAGACAATGCAAGTTTCCATAAAAAAGCAGAAATCATTAAGCAAATAGAAAAAGAAATGCCGAAGATTTATTTAGAATATTTACCAGCATATAGTCCAGATTATAATTTAATTGAATTAGTCTGGCACTCTACAAAAGAGTATCTTGCTCATCGACTTTTTAAGTCTGTCGAAGAATTAGAAATAGTTTTACATAATCTTCTTAATGAAGGAGGGCTAGTTATTAAGTGGAATCGTAAACTTAAAAATAAAGGTAATTCTGTTAGTGCAGTTTAGATTACGAACAGCTTATTGCTTACGTGGAGCTACACGTGAATGGCATACTCAATACGAAAGTTTATTAGAGTAGACTGGCTAATTTGTAAATTTATAGTCATTTTAAATAAGAATGAGACACTATGCGGTACAGTATTGACGGATAATTTCGTCGAGAGATGTGCCAGGGTCAGCATACATCCTCGCTCGTTTTAGCGCACCAAAATCATGTTCAATATCGTTTAAATCAGGAGAATATTTGGGAAGAAATATGATGTTATGCCCTGCTTCTTCTACTAACTGTCTGATCACCGTCTTTCGATGAATCGGGGCATTATCCATAATTAGTATTGATGGTATAGCTAGTGAAGGTAGCAGAAATAGACTTAACCAACCTTCAAAACCCGACGCATCTAAACTTCCTTCAAATATCATTGGTGCAATAAAATCTTTTTTCCCTTTTCTTCTTCCCGCTACTAAATTTTCTCTCTTTCCTCTCTTTCCTTGCTTTTCTCCATAGATTTTCTTGCCTTTTTTTGACCAAGCGTACAAAATAGCTTGAAATTCTTCAAATCCTGATTCATCTATAAATACTAGACTTCCACTTCCGTATATCTTAATCAGTTCTCTCAGCATTCTATAATACTTGATACGCTCTTCTCTATTTCTTTCTTGGTAACGTAATTCTTTTTTTTTCTGGTGATTTCCATCTTTTTTAATGCATAGGATATTGCACTTAAATGCACTCCGAACTTTTTTGCTCTCGTTACTAATCTGTCATTGGGATTTTCTTTTACATCTTTTTCTAACGCTTTCCAATCTAATTTTCGATTACGATGTTCTACTATTGTTGGTGCTAGATTTTCTCTTCCCAACCACCGATATATTGTTGCCCTGCCTACCTGATAGATTTTTGCTGCATGGGTTGCACTTCCTCCTTTTTCCACAAAATCTATCACTCTTTTTCTTAAGTCTAGACTGTAAGGCATATTTTTCAATCCTTTTATGTTTTTTAACCAGTATACATCATTTTTTTATTGTCTCATCCTTATCTAAAATGACTATATTTTGTTTTTTTAGTGTGATCGCCGCTTCGTAGCTTGGATTGACAATAGAAATACTGAAATAGGCTACTAAAGTTGGATCAAAATAGCGATCGCCCTTCTGAACTTGAAAAATGCGATCGCGTGAATGATCTGTCTCTGGAATCAGGTATCAAAACACCCATTAATTTAATTACCAAAAATATCCAATTGTTCAACTTCTTGGGAAAATTTAGCATCAGGAGTCGCAATCTTCTTTTTTTGAATCCCCTGCCTGAGTCCCATCGCAATCTTACTATGCTTTTCAATTTGTCCCATTACTTGTTTCGCTCGCCGAATGACCGATTGGGGTAAACCCGCTAAACGCCCCGCTTCAATACCGTAGGATTTATCCGCCCCGCCTGGACGAACTTGATGCAAAAAGATAATTTCATTAGGCATTTCTTTCACCGTAACTTGATAGTTAGCTACATTTCCTAAAATAGACGCTAATTCATTTAATTCATGGTAATGGGTCGCAAAAATTGTTCTCGATTGAATTTCCATCGCTAAATATTCCGCTACTGCCCACGCAATAGAAAGACCATCAAAGGTTGCCGTTCCCCTGCCAATTTCATCTAATAAAACCAAGGATCTGGGAGTGGCATGATTGAGAATATTTGCCGTTTCATTCATTTCCACCATAAAGGTTGATTGCCCTGTGGCCAGATCATCCACTGCACCAACCCGCGTAAAAATGCGATCGCAGATTCCCAACTTAGCGGATTTTGCAGGAACGAAACTCCCTGTCTGGGCTAGAAGTTGAATTAAACCCACTTGACGGAGATAGCAACTTTTTCCACTGGCATTAGGCCCCGTTAAAATAATCAAATCAGGATGAGCATCTTGATCATTCAAATTCCCTAATTGACTGGAATCGGGAACAAAAAAGCCCGCCGCGAGAGATTGCTCCACCACAGGATGACGACCATCTACCACTTCCAATATTCGACCTTCGACCATTTCAGGACAACAATACCCCTGATAAACTGCCACTTCTGCCAGGGCAGATAACACATCGATCGCGGCCACCGCTTTGGCAATATCCCGAATCATCTGGGCTTTCTCAGCAACCTTGCCACGAATTTCACTAAAAATCTCGTATTCTAAGGTATTCAGGTCATCCTGTGCGGTCAGAATGCGGGTTTCTCGTTCCTTGAGTTCTGGGGTAATATACCGTTCTTCATTCACCAAGGTTTGTTTGCGTAAATAATTTTCTGGAGCCTGTTCCGCTTTACTTCTGGGTAGCGTCAAATAGTAGCCAAAGGATTTGTTATAGCCCACCTTGAGATTGGTAATTCCCGTTCGTTGTCGTTCGGTTACTTCCAAATTTGCCAGCCATTGCTTATCTTCTTCCAAGCCCCGACGCATTTCATCCAAATCCGCATTAATACCGTCTCGAATCACGCCTCCTTCCTTGAGATGTAGGGGAGGTTGTTCGACTAAATGGGCGATTACATAACGGCCTAATTGCTCCAATTCGGGAGGAACATTTTGCAAGGCTTTGAGGTAGGGCGAAGTTCCCCCACTGGTCAAGGTGGCTAAATCCGTTAATCTCACTAAGGATTCGGCTAGAGCTAACACATCTCTAGCATTGGCACTCCCCGCCCCAATTCTGCCCGTTAAGCGTTCTAAATCATAAATATTGCGTAATAATTGCCGTAAATCCTGTCTTAATGGCGGATTATCCATTAATTCTTGAATACTTCGTTGTCTTGCCTTAATGCCTTTGGGTTCTAACAACGGTTGCAATAACCATCGGCGTAAGGCTCTCCCCCCCATTGCGGTACAAGTTCTGTCCAAGGCCCAGAGTAATGAACCGTGAAAACTACCGTCCCGAACGGTTTGATTAATTTCTAAATTGCGGCGAGTCTGGTGGTCTAATATTAAAAAATCTGCCAAACTATAACTTTTTAAGGGTTGAATGGGGACTAAGTTCGCCTTTTGGGTATCTTCGATATATTCCAATAATCCCCCCGCCGCCCGAATCGCCAGGGGTAAACCTTCACACCCCATGCCCTCTAGGGAACGCATCCGAAACGTTTCTAATAATCTTTGTTTGGCTTCGATTAAACCAAAGGGCATCTGCGATCGCAGGGAATAGCAGAAAGTATTAGGCAAACAATCGGGTAATTGGTCGGATTTTTCCCCTGGGCGTAAAATATTATTGAGATCAGGCGCGTTGGTGGGAATCAGAACTTCGGAGGGTTGTAACCGCAATAATTCTAAATTTAATGCCTTGAGATCCGTTGATTGCGTCGTAAAAAATTCCCCTGTCGAAATATCCGCATGGGCAATCCCCAATGTTCTGAGGTGATGACAACAGCCGCTAAAAAGTTATTGCGTCGAGCGTTGAGCATACTGTCATCAGTTAACGTTCCAGGCGTGAGTAACTTTGTCACCTGTCGCTCTACCATACGTTTTTCGGCGGCGGCATCGGCGGCATCTTCCACTTGATCACAAATGGCAACGGAATAGCCTTTTTCGACTAAAACGCGAGCATATCTCTCTAGGGCATGGTGGGGAACGCCCGTCATTGCGACTCGTCCAATTTCCTTCCCCCCTTCTTTACTGGTTAAAATTAACTCTAATTCCCGCGAAATAATCACCGAATCTTGAAAGAAACATTCAAAAAAATCTCCCACTCGGTACAGTAATAATGCCCCAGGATTTTGCTCTTTAACTTCAGTATAATGCTGAAACATCGGGGTCAATTTTTCCCGATCTAAATGACGATAATCTTTATGGGGAGCCTTGTGGGTTCCCAGTTCGGTGGAGGGAGAATCGGAAGAAGTAGTCATTAAGTCTTGACAGTTAATCGTTAATTATTTGCAAAAATCAAAAATAGGGTCAGTGAATTTGAATTGATTAATACCAATAAGAAAATTCCGTAGGGGCGTAAGGCTTGCTCCCAATAGATATTTCTAACTATCCTAAGCTCTATTTAACTGGGTATAACAACAGCCTGCTCCTTTTTTTGAGTGGCTCGGAGTTGACCACAGGCCGCATCCGCCCCCAGTCCCCTCGAATAACGGACACTGACAGTAATATGATGCTTTTGGAGTATGTCCACAAAGGCTTGTATGCGTTCTGAATTGGGTCGTTTATAATCAACTTCGGCGATGGGATTGTAGGGAATCAGATTAACATGGGTTTGGAAGCCTTTCAAAATTCGGGATAACTCCAAAGCCTGTTCGGGGAAGTCATTCACCTCTGCTAATAGGACGTATTCAAAGGTTACTCTGCGCCCTGTGGTGTTGATATAGTCTCGACAGTCTGCCAACAGTGCGTGAAGAGGATAATGTTTGGCGCTGGGAATGAGTTGTTCCCGTAGGGCTTGATTGGGGGCGTGGAGGCTGACGGCAAAGGTTACTTGTAATTTTTCCTGGGCGAGTTGTTGAATCTTTTTGGGTAAACCCACCGTTGAAATGGTGAGCGATCGCTGACCAATGCCCACATCTTGATTGAGGGAATGCACGGCGGAGACAACTTCAGGCAGATTCAACAAAGGTTCTCCCATCCCCATGAAAACCACATTACTAACACGCTGATCAAAATCTTCCTGCACCGTTAAAACTTGATCAATAATTTCGTGAGCCTGCAAATTTCGGACAAATCCCCCTTTCCCCGTTGCACAAAAATCACAATCCATTGCACAGCCAACCTGAGAAGAGACACAGACTGTCAAACGTTTTTGGCTAGGGATACCGACGGTTTCAATGATTAGCCCATCGGCCAACTTCAGCAAATATTTACGGGTTTTATCGGAAGCCGTACTGCAATAGTGAATTTGGGAACGACCAACGGGATAATCCTGCATCTGTTCTCGCCACTGTTTGGGAAAGACTGAAATATCCATCAGCGATCGCGTACTTTTTTCGTAGAGCCATTGGTAGAGTTGTTTTCCCCGATAACTCGGCTGTCCCTGGGCTTGTACCCAATCCGTTAATTCTGCTAAGGATTGACCCAGGAGGGGTTTATTTTGAGTTTTAGGGGAAGGGGTCGAAGATGTCGGCATAGTTTTATGAAAAATCTAAAGCAGAGATCAATCTAATCTCCGCTTAATATTTTAAGCATAGCAAGCCAGGCGTGATAAAATGCAATTTAATCGCGATCGCAAGAAAAAACAATAGTCGTTTAATTTGCCTCGTTCTGAAAAAAAGATTCTGTTTTTATACTTGACAGATACCATAATTTTTGTCATGATTGAGATCGTCTGAAAAAGATGCGGGTATAGCTCAGTGGTAGAGCGTCACCTTGCCAAGGTGAATGTCGCGCGTTCGAATCGCGTTACCCGCTTAATGTAGTTACCAGTAATTTTCTCTCTCTGGGTAATGAACGGTCAAAGAAAGAATTGTAAGAACTTGCCGTGAGTTTTTGGAATAATCTAACATCTAAATTATTTCGAGGTTAAGTTATTTGCCGCCTCAGAAATTTGGGCTTGGAGTAAACGAGGATAAAGGATCAAAAAATAAAACCACCAAAGACCAATCAAAATCCCCACAGGAATCGTTAACCAAAGACTTTTTAATAAAAACCAACTTGCTGTCACAATAATAATTCCCGTTAAAATAATCGTCCAGGGCTGACACCACCAAGGCTTATGTTGCCAAAGATTAAAAGAGGAATTGTCGGGCATGGTGTCTAATCTCCTTTTAAAAGGTAGGTTTTTTACTCTGACCTATGGATTTCAATGCTAAAGTTTAAACGTTGCTAATTTTCTTCTCTTTTAGCGCGTAACGTCAAGTATAGACCCAGCAAACCCCATTGAGTAGCAGAGATCCAAAAAAATAAGTTAAAGTGGTAATGAGTTTGTTTTATATTGATTCTTTTTGTCGTGATGTTGCCATGAAAAAAACAGAGGGGCTTTTATCACCGATTCACTCCTTAGAAGATGCTTTAAATCGTTGTCAAAATCTGGGAATGCGGGTCAGTCGTCAACGTCGCTTTATTCTGGAACTGCTGTGGCAGGCCAAGGAACACCTTTCTGCTAGGGAAATTTATGATCGTCTCAATCAAGAAGGTAAGGATATTGGTCACACATCGGTCTATCAAAATCTAGAAGCCCTATCGGGTCAGGGAATTATCGAATGCGTTGAGCGGTGTGATGGTCGCCTCTATGGTCACATCAGCGATTCCCATAGCCATATTAATTGTTTGGACACCCAACAAATTATTGATGTTCATATCGAGTTGCCGCCTGAACTACTTCAGCAGATAGAACAGGAAACAGGGGTCAAGATTACGGACTATAGCATTAATTTTTATGGCTATAAAGAAGCTTTTGATACTGCTTCTTAGGGTTGGCTTGAGAAATAATGATAATCCTACTGTTAGATTGAGATACTCATCAATTCATTAAATACTTCCCCTAAAAGCATTGTGAGCGATCGCCCTATTACCCTAGTTTTGATTGATGAAGACCCGATCTTTCGGTTGGGTCTCGTGACTGCCTTGATGTCAACTAATAAGGTACAGATATTAGCCCAGCTAGACTCGCCCCAAGCAATAGAAACTCTCTTTAATCAATCCCTTCCCGATATTGTCCTCCTTGACCCGCTCTTTTTAGAAAATACATCTCAAGGCTGGATATTGTGTCAAAAAATAAAAAGAAATTATCCAAGCGTTAAAATTTGTCTATTAACGGCAACTTTAGAATACGGGAAATTAATTCAGGCAAAACAACAGGGAATTCAAGGCTATTTTCCCAAAGGAACTTCAATTAATTTACTCATCGAAGGATTACAAGAAATTGTAGCAGGAAAAATTTGTTGGACAGAATCTTTCTTTTTTTCAAAACTATGTTAAACTTACTCCCAAAAATCGTTGGTTGCTGGGAATATTTCAATCAGGACTAGCACAGATTGATAGCAATATTGGGATGCTTAATGAACAGTTTACAGACTCCCAATTGTCCCAATTTGATATTCTTTTTTTAGAAGGAAGAAAACGAGAATTAAGAACGGCACGATGGCTCATTCAAAAAATGATGCCCAACAAATTAAAATTAATAGCCCAATTAACGGCAGAGGAAAAATTAACGTCTTCCTCTCAAATGTCTCCTGTTGCTCAAATATCATCTGTTAATGGCCTCGTTAATGCTGATATTACCATTGCAACAATAAATCCTCCCAATATTACTATTTTCAGTAATACCCTAGCCAAACTCCAAGCAGGCGTGAATAATCTCACCGATATTCCTTTGGAGTTGGATATTTTGATAACGGAAAAAAGGCAAGAACTTTTAATTTTAATTTTAAATCAATTTCAAAATCTATTAACTGAATTAAATTCGCTCAATGTCACTCCTGAACAACTTCCTGATGACACCAGTTTAATGCTGGTTGAAATTTGGCAAGCTTCTACTATGGCTTTTTTTGGAAAGTATTGCTCTCCCAAGGGAGATTTTAAGATTAATCAAATCCAAGAAA
Organism: uncultured cyanobacterium; assembly: GCA_963807635.1. Classification (GTDB taxonomy): domain Bacteria; phylum Cyanobacteriota; class Cyanobacteriia; order Cyanobacteriales; family Microcystaceae; genus Snowella. The sequence continues at coordinate 52,102 of CAWEDJ010000042.1, read as the reverse complement.
TTCTCAATAATTATAAAACCTTAATTCAGACAGAAGCTTTGAGTAAAATTCCCTTTACCCAAGAGCTATTGCATTATCTATTATTTTCAGAAAATTTAATCATTGATCAAGTTTCCTATCGTGCTAAATCGCCTGAAGCCGAGGGAAGAGCGGAAATATATCTACAAAATCTCATTATTCAAGTCGCGAACGGCGTAATGATTTTTATTTTAAATTATTTTTCAGATAATGAAGAAATTAAGCAGGTTTTATATTCCGAAAAAATGCTTTCTTCTAGGGAAATTGCTAAGTTTCGTAATAATTTAGCTTGGCGATATCAATTCACGAAATATTGGCAAGAACCCCAATATATCTTTGAAAGTCAATATCCCTTATTTTATTTAACTTCCCCAGGCATTAATACCACGAATATTTATTCTCCCCGTCAATTGGAACTATCCCAACTTCAGGGTTTACCGTTAGCAACAACAATTTTCTTAGAACTACGGGATGCCCTTTCTCCCCGATTGCGATCGCTGGTGAAGTTTCTCGGTAACGGTTTTGTTTTTCTGTTAACTCAAGTCATTGGCCGCGCGATCGGTTTAGTCGTAAGGGGTATTTTGCAAGGGGTTGGCAATACTTGGCAAGAAACACGCTATGGTAAAAATCGTAGTCGAGAAAATTCTAATTTTTGATGGTGTTAGCTCAGTCGTGAAAGTCTGGTCAATGCCGAACCGAGGGAAGTTTGACAAAAACGAGAGAAAACGTTTGAAAGATCACATAAACTGGGTTATGATCGAAGAAGATAGATATTCTAAAGTGAATGTTAGCCAAAAGAATTAATTAAATTCTTAAATGAATTCACACTATTATCGGATTGTGTGGGAGTGAGCATTGAATATTGATTCTGCCATAAACGCTGTGATAGAGGCTAATCGTTATGCTCCACGTACCGAATAATACTTTTAAACAATTCCTATTAGGGGCTTTGATTCTGGGTTTTGGAACCTTGGGAATTGCTCAACTTAGTTTAGCCCAAACCCCCGTAATCCTTAATTCTCCCCCCCTAGAAACCTACCCAGGAACGGCAAAAGATTTGGGTAATATTCCCGAAAAAAGTTCAATTCTCTGGTTAAGCGGTGTCGGGGGAGACGGTGACAATGAAGACGTTGAAGCGTTCCCCTATGAAATTCGTCCCACCGATGCGGTGATTCCCCCGTTGGCTCCCTACTCAACACCGAATGATGAAAATGGATCATCGAAGAAAATACTTGGCGGTGGTATGGTTTTTCTTTTTAAGCTTTTTTAGGATTTTTTGAGAGAAATCCCAAGTAAGTAGTTGGTTACAATTAAATTAAAGATAGATTTTGCGCTCGATCCCCCCTGCTCCCCTTGATAAGGCGGGTGTTCGTAGGACGGGGGGATCTTATAAATTTCAAGACTCACCTACTTATTGCTGAAAGTTGAGTTTTAGTGATCATCAAAATAAGTAAAAAATTTCTGCTTTGTTCTTTACCATCGTGAAAATTAAACGATTGATCACCGCGATCGCAAGTTTACTGTTTTGGGGGGCGATTCATCCCGTTTCTGCCCAGGATGATTTTTTGGGAGAATCAGGCATTAATGCCCGACGATTACAACTGCCGCCCTATAACCTGACAGGTAAAAAAATTGCTATTGGTCAAGTAGAAATTGGTAGAGCGGGTAAATTTGGTTTTGATAAAGTCTCTGCTTGGCATCCCAAATTTTCCCTGGTCGGAATTTTTTTTCGCGATCGCCTAACCCAACCCAATAAAAATTTAGACAACCATGCCGCAATGGTCGCAGGTGTAATGGTTGCCAAGGATAAACGTCTGCCAGGAGTCGCCCCTGATGCCAAACTTTATGGAGCGGCGATCGGTTCCTGGTCAGAAAGTTTACAACCCGATGAATGCCTAACCAGTCAATATCTGGCCCAACAAAATGGGGGAGATATTCGGGCTATTAATTTTAGTTTTGGGGAATCTTTAAAACGCGATTCTAGGATGGAGGCCAAACTCGACGGGAATGCTCTTTTAACCCAATGTATTGATTGGTTAGCCCGTGCCCAGGATGTTTTATTTGTGATTGCAGGAAATCAGGGGGAAGGCGGGATTCCCATTCCGACGGATCATTACAATGGAGTGACGATCGCCTATACTACTTCTAAAAATCATCAATTTCATAAAGTTGATTTTGCTAATTTAAGTGCTTTACCCCAGGGAATTGGCCGCAAAATTATTGAAAAAGAAATTAATGAAGATAACCGACGGGCGATCGCTTTAGTTGCGCCAGGTCATAATATTTCCACCTACGATTTACAGGGAAAAATTCTTAAGGTCAGTGGCACGAGTTTTGCGGCTCCCCAGGTAACTGGAACCGTTGCTCTCCTCCAGGAATACGGCGATCGCCAACTCCGAACCCAAGCTCCCCATTGGAATCTCAACGCTCGTCGTCATGAGGTCATGAAAGCCGTCCTGATCAATTCTGCCGATAAGCTTCAAGATTCAGGCGATAACAATCTGTTGGGCATGACTCGCACCGTACTCACCCGAAAAAATAAAAATTGGCTCGATTCCGAAGCTTTCCCCAATCCCCAAATTCCCCTTGATATGGAAATGGGAGCAGGTCAATTGAATGCTTTTCGTGCCTATGAACAATTCAGTGCAGGTTCCTGGCCCAGCGATCGCCCGATTCCGCCCCTGGGTTGGAATTATGATCAATTATCTCCCCAAACCCATCAGGATTATCTTCTCGAAAAGCCCCTGCCCGCCCAGAGCTTTGTGGCGATAACCCTCGCTTGGGACAGAATCGTTGAGTTGATAGATACTAACCGCAATCAACTTTATGATAAAGGGGAAACCTTTCGGAATATGGGTTTAAATAATTTAGATATTTATTTACTGCCCATTAATGAGACGGAAACCCAGCAGGCCATTTGTAAATCCGAGAGTCTAGTGGATAGTGTGGAACATATTTTTTGTCCCATTCCCCAGACAGGAAAATATAAAATTCGGGTGAAATATCGTCAGGCAGTTAATCCTATTATTCAACCCTATGCTTTAAGTTGGTGGACGGCTCCTCTGGAATTTGTTGAATGATTTCTAAGGACATAATAAGGACATAATATATTATGTCCCTACAAAGATTTGTCTAGTATCCCAATGCAATTGGCTATATTTAAAGGTGTTGCTTAATCAGAGTATGAAAGAAACTATCACAATAATTTTTATCGCCCCCTAAATCCCCCAATTCTGGGGGACTTCCAAACATTGATTCCCCCCAAACTTGGGGGGCTAGGGGGGCAAAACATACCTAAAATCAGCAACGCCTATTTAGAGCTTGCTGAAAAAAGCTGAAAGCCTTATAAGAAAAGAGATGAGGGGATTTAGAGAGCAAAAAAAGTGCAAAAAAAAGGTCTAAAATGAGTGAAAAGGCTTGCACCCCTCCCCTTCCAGAGCATTGAACGATGTACCCCAAAAAAGAATCCGAAAAATCGACTGTTGAAAACTTCAAAATACCAAGTGAGTGGAAGCCAAAAGAAGAAAATCGTTGGGTAATCATGTCAAAAATAATTCCGTGGGAGGAATTTGAAGAAGAATATGCAAAACAATTTTCAGAAAATAAAGGAGCGACAGCCAAACCATTTAGGATGGCATTAGGGTCATTAATAATAAAAGAAATATTGAGAATAAGTGACCGAGAAACAGTAGAACAAATAAAAGAAAACCCTTACTTACAATATTTTATAGGACTAGAAGTATATGAAAATGAGGAGGCATTTGATGCGTCACTGTTAGTACATTTCCGTCAAAGAATAGGAATGGACTTGGTGAATCAAATAAATAAAGCAATGGTAAAAAAAGAAGAAGAAATATTATCAGAAGTAAAAGAAAAAAGTGAAGGGGAAAATCAGAATAGAGGAAAGCTATTAATAGATGCAACCTGTGCACCAGCAGACATCAAATATCCAACAGATATAGGAATCTTGAATGAGGCAAGAGAAAAAACCGAAAAAATAATAGACAACTTGTATAAAAAAACTAAAAAAAAAGGAAAAAAACCAAGAACCTATAGAATAAGAGCCAGAAAAGATTACTTAAAATTGTCAAAAAAACGCCGTCCGTCGAGAAAAGAAAGGAGAAAGGGCATAAAAAAACAAATCCAATATATCAAAAGAAACCTTTCCCATATAGAAAAATTAAGAGAAGATAAAGAGGTCGCAAAATTAAGTAAAAAAGACGAAAAGATACTGTCGATAATACAAAAAGCCTATGAGCAACAAGTAGGAATGTATGAAAATAAAGAAAATAAGGTAGAAAATAGAATTGTGAGTTTGACTCAACCTCATGTTCGTCCCATTGTTAGAGGAAAAGCGGGAACGCCAGTAGAGTTTGGTGCAAAACTATCAGCAAGTTATGTGAATGGATATCTTTATTTATACCGATTAAGTTGGGATAATTATAATGAATCAGGCGACTTCAAAGGACAAATAGAAGAGTTTAAACGTGAGACAGGCTACTATCCCCAGTCTGTTCATGCTGATGCAATCTATCGCACAAGGGAAAATCGCGCTTTTTGTAAGGAGAAGGGAATTCGATTGAGTGGCCCACCCTTGGGAAGACGACCCACAAATATTAGTCCAGAAAAAAAGAAAGAAGCTCTTCAAGATGAAAGAGACCGTAATGCTATTGAAGGCAAATTTGGTCAAGCAAAGAGACGATTTAGCCTCAATCGAGTTATGACAAAACTTCCTGATACCTCTGAAACCGCTATTGCTATCACCTTTTTAGTCATCAATCTTTTTGCCCTGCTTCGGCAGGTTTTACGTTTTTTTTGTCTTTTTCGGAAGAAGAGCTTATTTTTCTGCCCTCTTATTAGCCCAGCTTATGCTTTGTGTTGACAATTCATTTAACCCTTATGTTTTACTCGCCTTAAATTCATAAATTAATCCCCTCTTCCTGTTTTTTGACTTTTTCAGCAAGCCCTATTTAAATGCTGATACTATTAATAACCAAGGAAGGTTTTAATACTGGATAGCGAAAAACTCGTTTTTTGTTACGAAGATCAATGGTTCGCTCAATTTCATTTAACTTTTGTTGGAATCGCATTAAGACAGTTCGGGCGCGGCGATCGCTGAAGGGTTCATCATAATAACCCAAACGATCATAACGATAAGTTCCGAGGGTGTACATGATATTAATTTGATCGACGACCTGATTAGAAGGCGGCAAAAAGGCGAGTAATTCTTGCAGGGTTAACTCCTCTTCTTTATCCTCTTCATCCTTGAACTGAGATTTGATCGGTTGGTAAGCCGCTAAGGGCGCATTGGGAATAAAACCCATATAGTCGTACTGGGTAAAATTCACGGCGGAATGTTGGGCAGAACAGGTGTAGATCACTGCGGTTACAATGTCTGCTAACTGTTGAACGGTTTCAATTGTCGTGGGAATCCCTTTCACTTTGCCACCATCTTTGCCCTGATCTGCTAATTCGGCGATCCAACTTTGCAATTCGTAGTCATTGGTAACATCTTCTGGATTGGTATAGTACAAGCCTAAGATATTCACCGACATAGTTGGCGATCGCGTCCCAGAGTAAATTCGGCCATCATCCCGATAGGGGTAATGGGGAAGACGGGTTGTATCATCCAAACCGCGATTTTTGATGAAAGTCGGTAGGGCGAATTGATCTAAACTCCAAGATTCCTGAGCATTTTTTTCATAGGCATCTTTCACAATTTGTAAAGATTCACCAATCGTTCCCGCCAATAAATCATCCACAATACCGCCCTGATTAACTAAACGTTTGCGAGCCATCTCGTTATTGAAGAGCATAAAACGAAAATGGGGACGCAACAACAGATACAAAGGATGAATGGAAGAAAGCCGACGAGCGGTACTAACGGCAAAGGGTTCCATCACTAAATGGGTATGGCAAAGATGGCTGGCCATTTCGTGATGATTAGCATCGGCGATTTGAACACAGGTTTTGGCATAGAGCCAGTTATTGCCTAAACTATTGGGGGTAAGCAAGGCCGCTTTTTGACCTGGTATAGAATCAATCTGAATAGCAACGGGCATTAATTGGGCCTTGATCGCGATAACCAGATTTACGCCACAGGAATAGGGCGACGGGAGCAGGAAAATATTTTTTGCCTTTGAGGTAGGTTCCTCCCTGAATAAAGGAAAGACTTTGATAGTCGGCCACATAGAGATTACCTGCGGCGAGTTCCTTACCCAAACCTTGTTCCACTGGAATTTGGGGGCTGTAGGCTGTTTGTACTTCTTGCAGGCTATAAGAAAAAGTGGGAGGCAATTCGCGATCGCCCGCAAAACCATCGGATTGGAGCCGCTTAATCGTTGTTCGGCAAAGGATTCGTCCATGTGATAGGTTCGCATCACACTGGGCGGGGGCAGGACGGGATAAAAATCTTCATAATCCTGAAGCTCATCGAGGGGATCCCAATGGGATTTCACCTTAATGGCGAGGGAATTTGCCGATAGTTTACCGAGGGTCGATGGCAGTCTTTCTGCGAGGTATTTGGGGGAAAAACTTTCGGTGATCGGAACGTCTTTGATGACCGTGAGGGGAGGCAAATATTCGGGATCAAAAACGTATTGTTTTTGTTTATTTTCTAACTGGGCTTTACGATTAGCCTGATTTTCGGGAGTATCATTTTGAGGCAAAGAAGGCATGAGGTTGTTCTCCTGAATGGGGTTAATAGTTAAAAACTGATGGGGTAACAAAACCCAAAGTGCGATCGGTGATTTCAGCAATATTAATTATTGTTAATTAATATTGATTTTGGTAGGCTTCCGCCCAATAAGTTTACGCCCAATTATTAAAACTCAATCCAATGATAAAACATAACCGCGATCGCTGTAAATATTCTGTCTTTTGCCATTCCAAAGTTGATCGGTTGCTGAGTATATATTCTTAGACGATCGCGTTTAATTGTGTATTTTTATCAAGATTAATTACTCTGTTAATTTGATCGGCTTTGAGTTTAACTATTGAGTTGCGATCGCAAAAAATCCATTAAGGTGAGAAAACAATTTTTCTTCTTGGTCTATAGAATAAGTTGTTAAATTTTTTGTAAAAATTTGATGATCCAAGTTTCCTAGCTCCCAGGTTTTGCCATCGGTGACAATGCCATAGACAGGACGAGTTTGTTGATTAAGGTGATCGGCAGTAATCAGTGCGGCGAGACAATATGCCCAAGTTTGCTCAAAATCATTATTTTTAACCTGAATAACTAAAAGAAGAATCGGCAAGCTGAAATTTTCTGTCTTTATTGCTGATTCATCGGTGAGCATATAATCAACTATTCCAGAAAGTTCTTCCGTAAATTCAAGTTTTGGTTGTATCCAAAAATCTGGACTTCCGTTCATTCCATCGCAATTTTGATACAATTCTTTGAGTATGGGTAGGGTCATTAACTCGCGTCTAGCGATATAAGATTGATCGGTATTACAGCAAGTTTCATGAAATTCAAAATCAATGTCAAAGACGATGGATGTTTCAGTCCAGGATTCTTTTACAAAATCCTGTTGTTGATATTCAATTTTGTATTCTGTGAGTAGTTGTGAGATTGTTTGATAGTCATTAAAAGACATAGTTTTTTTAAGACTAAATTTTTTTAAAGATAATTACATTTACGCACATTCGGCGATAATTTTAGCATTTAATAATGTAAAAATACGATCTAGTTCAAGAATTCCGTTCAATTCTGATTCTTCTTCTGAGGTTAATATTAAATCTCTTTTTTTCTGATTAAGAAATTCAAGACGATCCTGTAAGTCATTATTAAACTTAAATAAATGCAAATCACGAACTGGTTTCATTTGTATTCCAGAATCAATAAATGAAGAAGGCTGAACCATTAGTTGAACATTCATTTTTTTTCTGTGATTTTTAATTAAAATATTATAGTAATTTTCTTTTAAGACAATTAACCAAATTCAGTAAGCTCTGGATCATCTTTAAAATCCTGTGCGGTAGAATCCATAAATTGTTTCAGATAACGATGTCTTTCGGCTAGAGGCATTTTTACAATTTGTTGTAAACTCAATGGTTTAGAATCCTGTACCTCAGAGAAGATAATAATTTCAACTTCACCTGCTTTTAACTGAATTGATTCATGGGGAATAATTTGCCCAGTTTCGTTAATGGTTGCCTTGATTTTTTGACTGTACATAATTTTTTGATAAACGAGAATTTTTATTTTTGAAAGAGAAGTTTAAGAAGCCTTTGCTTCCTGTTGGTAAGAAAAACATCTAAAACGACTGATTTAATGGGTTTAGATTTATCATGTAACATTACTCTAATTGCTTCCGATGTTTCACTGCTAAAAATCTCTTCGCCACATCGAGAACAAACTGTAGTAGGGATATTTTCTACAAGATGAAAATCATTCCCAATTTTAAAAACTTCATTTACATATTTCACATAAGAATCTTTTGAATTACAAATATGGCATTTAAACATTTGTCTCGGTTCTCCTATGGCATTTTTTGAATGATTTCCATTGTCTTAACGCTAACGGTGCAAACTCTTTGTAATAAATCAATTACTTGTTCTTTGTAATCCGCAAATTTGTAAGTATTAAAAAGTTTGGCGATGGTCGGATCTTTGGGTTTCTTTTCTTTGTATTGATTGAGTATCCATTCTAATGCTGATCGGTTGCCGAGTTTGTATTCCCAGGCGATCGCATTTACTCCAATCAATTGTGTATTTTCATCGAGGGTTATCACTCCGTTAATTTTATCAGCTTTGAGTTTGGCTTTGGGGTTTTCTTTGGTGGCGATTTCGATTTGTTGGAGTCCGTAGGGTTGAATGGTTTCGTAGTTGAGATGTAATTCCATTAAGGTTTTACCCCAATTTGTCCATTGATGAAAGTCTTCGTAAAAGGGTAAGCGGGGAAATTCGCGTTTAAGGTTGAGTTCGTATTTGGTGCGGTAGTGGGGATGATGTAAAACGGCGTAGGTATAATGAAAAATATTTTCTTTGGTGATTTTTGAATCTTGATAATGGGTTTGGAATTGGGTTACAGCAATTTCCGATCAAACGCACCACGAAAAAGCTATCTCAAAGGCTCAAAGTAGAGACCACAATGTTGGAACCAATCAAGAGCATTTTCATCAGTAATGGTATTGATCGCATTAGTAATAGCTTCGTCAAGAGCCTCGATTGTTCGAGCTTTAGCAGAGCGAATAATTTCTTTTAATTTAGACCAACACAACTCAATTGGTGATAAATCTGGCGAATAGGAAGGTAAAAATTTAACCTTGGCTCCAACAGATTCAATCAGATTTGTAGTGACGGTAGCGTAATGTACAGACAAATTATCCATCACGACAATTGCCCCTGCCCATAACTGAGGTAATAATACTTGCTCAATAAAGACTAAAAAACTATCGGTATTTAGACTGCCAGGAAAGGTCATTGAGGCAATCAAACCTTCATCACTCATCGCCCCAATTAAAGTGATGTTTTGTCCTTTATTTCCTGGACGCTCATCATAAACCCTTTCTCCTCCCAGACAACGCGCATAGAGTCTTACCATCGCTAGATTAAGACCCGTCTCATCAATGAATATCAGGTTTCTTATATCTATCGTCTCTAGCCAACGTCTAAATTCATAACGCGATTCTTTAACCTTTTCTGTGCCTTGCTCACTTGCTACTAATGTTTTTTTTTTACGCCCTAATTCTAAACGTGTAAGAGTTCGACTTACCCCCGATATACTTACTTCTATTCCTTTCTCTTGTTGCAATTTTTCTTGGATTTCTCGTAAATATATATCATTTTGTTCTGCAACTATTTTTTTTAATAATTCTTCGTCTTCACCCTTTATCTTTGAACGGCGATCTCCCCCTTGGGGTTTGGGTGCTATTTCATTTGTTTGTCGATACCGACGTAAAAAATCGCGAACGAAAGATAAGCTAACCTTAAATCGTTTTGCTAAACCTCTTTGAGTATTTTCTTGGTTTTGCCATGCCGTTAGTATTCTTTGGCGTAAATCTAGCGAATATGCTGCCATATCTCATTAATTTTTTTAAGTTTTTTTCATGTTACCATACTTGTAGCGGGTTTGAACGAAATTTGCTGTAAGCCCCAGTCGGTAATGTTATCAATGCGATCGCCGTTTTCATCGTAACGATAGAGTGGAAGACATTGAGAATCGCCAGTAAAGTGTACATCAACGACAGAATTTCCTGCTAAACAATGAAAAGATTTAGAATTGCCTGGTGCAACAAAGCTAATACAGTTGTTTAATTGGTCAGTTTTATAAATATTAAACCACTGTAGAACCATTGAATTGAGATGCTTATCAAAATATAAATATTGTTTCGAGAAAGGACGATACCAAGCCTCAATAATTTGATGAGAGTTAAATTGTTTAGTAATTTTTTTTTCTAGATAATTTTCTAATTCTCTATCCCACTTAATTTGATTTTTAACATCGACTAATTTTTCACGATTTAACGTCTTTTGATATATTTCTATAAAAAATTTTATTTTAGCGACAAGATTATTTTTAGAAACATCATAAACCCATTCGTCTTTTTTCGTTTTGAGTCCTGTCGAAAATAGTTTAAAAATTGCTTCTTCAGATCTTCCTGCTTTTACTTCCTTATTAACCAAAGGCAATAAGTCATCAAAATTATTATCAGTTTGATTTACCCAATTAGCCTTCTTATCTGGAATAATCTCATCAAAAAGAATCTTCTCAATTTTAATATTTGCAAACCAATCTATCTTTTCATGTCTAGTCTGCTCATCCTGTAATGTAAAATAAAAAATTCTTGCCATAGTTATTTCCAAATTTTTTCGATTGGATAATCATCAAACTGACTATCAGATGTTACTAAAGGTATTGACCGATTAAGTGCCTGAGAAATTAAAAGTCGATCAAAGGGATCTTTATGATCTTTAAGATAAAAAGGAAGATTATAAAATCTAATTGTATCTTCGATAGAAATTGGCAATAGTTCAAGATCTGTCTTTTGAAATCTAGCTTCAATCTCATTAAATTCACAAGTAAATAATATTTTTTCTTTTTTTGACTTCATGGCAATTTCCCAAAAGCTGATAATACTAACAAAAATATTTTCTGTATTCTCAATTTTATTTTTTACCTTCAAAGGGAGATTAGAACTCTCTTCTACTAACCAAATAAAGACACAGGTATCTAGTAGCAAGGAACTCATTACACATACTCCTCAAAATCATCTATAGGATCATTAAAATCATCTGGCAAAGGCAAAACAAAAGTTCCCTTCATTGACCCAAATAAATTTCGTTTCTTAGATGGTTGAATTTCGACTTTTTCTAGACTTTTATTGCTAAGTTGATTAACCAGAAATTCTGTATAGAGAAAAACTGATTTTTTGATATCATCGGGCAATTGTTTGATGTTCTCTAAGATAGCTGTTTCTATAGTCATAGCTATTACTCCTTTGCAACTTTCACTAAAAACATTATAGCAACACCAGTTTGGATACCAAAAACATTATTTTTCGTTCCAGAGATTTTTGGATTGCTTCTCACGTCTGACTGAGTATCAACAATGTAAATATAATCAAACTCATCCGCCAAACATTTCCGCAAGCCATCGAATGTTTGAGAATCAATAAAAGAACGATTAGTAATAAACGCAACTAAACCATTTTTACCCAAGCGATCGCTGCCCACCGATAAAATCTAGTGTACATATCATAAACCGCGATTTGATTCTGAGCGGTTCCTTTTTTGATGTAAGTCGCCTTAATTTGTTTATCAATATCGGCATAGGGACGATTCGCATTATTTTGATTAAAATTCTCTTGCCAAGCATTATAAGGCGGATTACCAATAATCACCGAAATCTTGCGATCGTTTTGATTTTGAATCCTAGCCGTATTCTGCACACTCATCGCAAACAAATCAAACTGTTTCCCCTCAAAACCACAATGATCCAACGTATCCACCAAACAAATATTCTTAAACTCCTCATACTTTCCCATCTTCTGAGCATAGGTAAACTCAATATTCAAATTCGCAATATAATAGGGCAAAATCGCCATCTCATTACAATGAATTTCATGCTGATATTTATGCTCTAACTTATGGGGAGGCAAATATTCAATCAGTTCCGTAATATAGGTTCCCGTCCCCGTACAAGGATCGAGAATTTCTACCCCTTCATCCGATAATAACTTACCAAAATGTTTATGTACCAAATGATCCGCACTCTCGATCATAAAGCGTACAATTTCATTCGGTGTATAGACAATCCCTAATCGATCCGCCGCCTTGGGATTATAAGCTTTATAGAAATTTTCATAGAGAGCCTTTAGAAACTTTTGTTTTTCATGATGATTCGCAATATTTTCCGAACTCCGACGAATCACAGCATAATAATATTCAATACTTTTAAGCGTATTACGACGAATATTTCCCGTAAAAAAAGTATCCAACATAGCAGATAATTCACGGGCAATATTATTTTCTCGATGAAACTGCGACTCATGGAAAATATTGGTAAAAATATCCTCCGTTAAAATGTGTTGAATCAACATTTCATGGACATCAAAAATCGTAATCTCTGGATTAATCGACTGCCGACAAACCTCTAAAAAACTATTACGGCGATCGCGAAATTGTTGATTCTCCTTTTCCGCTAATTGAATCGTTTCTCGCAACTTTTCCAGAATTTGGGGAATATCTTCCTTAAACTTCGTAATAGCCGCCCGAAAATCCCGCACCTCTGGCCGTTCATAATCAACAAAAATATTTAACAGGCGATCGAGTTCCTCCGCATCCCGCATCGATACACGCCCAATCTCTCGACTATGCTGAATCAGAACCGCATTTTGAGAATCTTCAAACAAAATATTTTCATCGGGATAACCTTTTTCAAACTTTTTCTCAATTTCCAGATCCAGCTTGTCGTATTCATCCTTACTTTCCCACCAGCCATGCTCTAGCCGAATCGCATCCTTAATCGTGCCATCGGGAAAAACCGTTGTATTAAACTTCGTTTTAAAATCCAATTCAGGAATCAGTAAATAATTGCGTGGCTTGCAATAATCATTCAATAAACGCTCAAAGGCATTGCGGATACTGGTTTCTTTTTTTGAGCCGCCATACTGAATAATTTTTTCAACCTCCGTTTGGTATTGCGTCACCAGTAATCTCGACATAGCAAACCCCTTGATGAATGAATTTTTATAATGCCCAATGAGAATATTTTACAGCCATTATACTATAAAATTTCTTTGCAAAAGATTCATCAAAAAATGGGTTTCAACTAACAACAGGTAACGCGATCGCCGCGAGTGAGCAGATCCCCCAGGGAACTATTGGCACATTAGATCATCCCTAAACGGCTTTAACGGTCGGTTCCGATGCAAAAAGATTGAGACCCAACTCTTGAGACAGAAATTTGGTCACCAGTTGACCTTTAACACTATTACCCGCTTCATCGAGGGGAGGAGCAAAACAGCCTAATCCGCCTTTGCCTGGAGAAACCACGACCATGCCGCCACTCACTCCACTTTTGCCTGGTAAACCCGTTTCATATAACCAGTCTCCCGAATTTTCATAGAGTCCTGCCGTTACCATGACCGCGAGAACGTGTTGGCAGTGGATCGCATCAATAATTCGTTCTGAGGTGATGGGATTTACGCCTCCGTTGGCGAGAGTTGCGGCCATGACGGCTAGATCCTTGGCAGTGACGTTTAAAGAACACTGTTTGGTATAAATATCCGTTGCCTGAATGGGGTCAAAAAAGATACGGTCATAGGCTTGGAGCAATTTGGCAATGCCCTGGTTGCGTTGGTTGGTGGCGGATTCAGATTGATAGACTTCTTCGTTGAGGGTTAATTTTCGGCCTGCAAAGCGGGATAATCCATCCTGAATGAATTGCCATTTTTCGGCGGCAGTCTCCCCTGGAGCTAAACTGGTCGCCGCGATCGCGCCCGCATTAACCATTGGATTACTGGTTCCTTCGTCAATGCGTTCAATGGCAATTACCGAATTAAAGGGTAATCCCGTACTTCTGACCCCCAATTTCTCCCGTGCGACATCTTCACCGATCGCATGACAAATCAGAGCGAACACAAAGGGTTTAGACACACTCTGGATCGAAAATTCGTAGTCTGTATCTCCCGCCGTATAAATATTGCCATTGGTTTCAACAACACAAATTCCAAACAGATCGGCAGGAACCTGGGCTAGGGCGGGGATATAATCGGCAACGTTGCCTTCTGTAATGGATTTAAAGCGATCGGATGCCTGGGCAACCAAGGACGTTACCAGTTCGACAGGGGGCAAATGACCTGTAGAGACAATGGGGTGTTCAGTCATCTCATGAATAGCAGGTTGGGAGTTGATCATGCTGATTTTGGCAATAGTTCGCGATAAAACGATATTGTTTAGGATTGACATCCTCCCCGCCCTCAAGGCCAAGGATTTCCATCTAACCCAAGAAACTTAGACGACCTAAAGCTTTATTTTATGCCGAATCCCTGATGATAGCCTTTTTTTCTGCCATTGTTTCTGTTAGTTTTATTATTTTGCTGGGGGCGATCGCTGCACGAACAATTTCCCTCGAAGCCAAGGCTCTCTCCCAACTCAGTGTGTATATTCTGGCTCCTGCGTTGGTTGCCGATGGTCTTTATCGAACGACCCTATCTTTACAGAGTGCCATTAGCTTACTCCTCAGTTTTGCGCTAATTTCGGTTATTCTCTACGGTATTATCTGGATTTTGGGATATTATTTAAAATTACCGATTTTAACCCGTAAAAGTTTACTCGCCACAACCCTATTACCCAATAATGGCAATCTAGGTTTACCATTAATTGCTTTTACCCTGGGAGACGCAGGACTAGAACGGGCCATTATCTATATGATTGGTTCTAGCATTCTTCTATTTGGAATTATTCCAGCCCTTTTGGCGGGCCATAGCCTGTCTTCGGGGTTTCGATTTACCCTAAAGCTCCCTCTGGTTTGGGCAATGTTAGCGGGTTTAAGTCTGCGCTTTTTTGATCTCAAATTGCCCTTTCAACTTGATACCGCGATCGCCCAACTCGGAAAAGCCGCGATTCCCATTGCCCTCTTACTATTGGGAGTGCAGTTAGCCAGTACCCGTTTTGGAGTAGGACGTTATGAAACGGTGGCTTCTGGTTTGCGTTTAGGGGTGGCTCCCTTGGTGGCCTATGGGGTCGGAAAATTGTTCCATTTGACGGGGTTAGACCTACAGGTGTTAGTTCTCCAGAGTGCCATGCCCGTTGCGGTGAATACCATTGTTTTAGTGACAGAATTCGGTGGAGATTCGGTGAAAGTGGCCAGAACCATTGTTACCACAACCCTGGCGAGTCTGTTAACGATTCCCTGTATTCTTTGGCTCAGTTCTTAGTTTTGAGAAGAGGCTTTGAATAGGCACCGATCGCCCTGATAGCTCCAAACCGTAGGACAAAAAATCGGGGTTAAATCAATAATTTAAGGAAACCAATCAGGATCAAGAATTTGTTCCATCGAATAGGGACAATTTACGGGAAAAATATTGAGATCACTTTTGGTTTTAGCAGAACGTCTCGCCCTTTGATAAGCAGTTTCGAGAATAGAAAAAGTGTAATTTGATAAGGTTTTAGAGCGCAATAAAATTTCAAGTTCATTTCTGAAATTATCAATTTCTTCTAACCATTCCCTCGCACAATAAAGTTTTTCGGATTCCCAATATTGATAAAGAAGTAAATGTTTTAAAAGCTGGATCAGATAACTTTCAACTTTATGACGTTGTTCGCTACCCAAGGCTTCTACCTCTTCAATTAAATTTGTCCAATCTAGATGCTTTATATCTCGATTTTGAAGTTGCTCAAGGGTGACATCTAGCCATTCAACATAATCCTGTTCGTAGAGAGAAACGGAAGACGGTACAGAGATCATAAACGATTTTCCTTTTTATTCGGAATTCTAACATTAACATCACAAAAAACGCGATCGCCCCCCTCTAACCCGAAACGCGATCGCCCTTTTTAACCCTATCAAGCATCAATGGAATTTGCCCAATTTTTAGCCCATAGAAGAACTTCTTGAACTCGTTGATTATTAGGAGCTTCACAATAGAGTCTTAAAACAGGTTCCGTCCCACTAAAGCGAATCAGCAACCAGCCGCCGCCCGCCATCCGAAATTTATAACCGTCTTTGGTAATGCAATCTGTGATGGTTTGACCTGCAATTTCAGTTAAAGGATGTTTCTCTAAACTATCGAGTAATTTGGCCCGTGTTTCCATACTGGCAAGGGGTAAATCAATGCGGTCGTATTCACTATGGAAATGGGTTTTGTCTTGTAATGAACGATAGAGATCGCTGATATCTTGACCCGATTCCACGATCGCCTCTAATACATACAACGCGGATAACAAAGCATCCCGTTCAGGAATATGGTTACCGTAACCGATGCCGCCCGATTCCTCGCCACCGACTAGAACAGATTCGGTCATCATGCGATCGCCGATGTATTTATAACCGATCGCCGTTTCAAAGACAGGTAAATGATAGAGTTCCGCTAAACGGGAAAATAAATCGGAGCCACTGACGGTTTTGACAACTTCACCCTGTTGTCCTTTTCGTTGGGCTAGGTGATCGATCAAAATAGGAATCAATCCCTGGGAACTCAGGAAATTGCCCCGACCATCCGCCGCCGCAATGCGATCGCAATCTCCATCAAAAATGAGACCAATACGAACGTTTGAAGATTCTTTTTCAGATTCGGTTTTTAATGTATTGAGCAATTCAGGGACATATTTTGCCAAGGGTTCGGGAGATGCCCCACCAAACAAGGGATCGCGATCGCTGTTTAATTCATTAATGTCACAACCCAATAAACGAGCTAATCCTCCCGACGCGGCTCCGTGCATCACATCCGCAAAAACTTGTAATTTTCCCTGTTCAATAGCGGCTTTAATGGGTGCAACATTCACCATTGCTTGTAAACCCTTGACATAACTGGGCCAGGGATCAAAATCGGCGATCGTGCCAGGTTTGTCTGCTAGGGTTACGGGCGCATCTAATAGGGCTTCAATTTGTTCAGTAATTTCTGGCCCGACCGATCCTCCAAAGGCTCCTTTGACCTTTAATCCTAAATATTTAGCGGGATTATGACTAGCGGTTAAAACCAAAGCTCCCAAGGCATTTTCGTATTTTGCGGCCCAACTAAAGGCGGGGGTCGGTGCATAGGTTGTGGATAACAAGACTTCAAAACCCTGTTCTTGAACGGTTTGGGCGACCAATTTGGCAAAATCTTCTGCCATGAAGCGTCGGTCATAACCCACAATAATGCGCGGTTCTCTTCCGTTTCCGTAATTTTTAGCTAATACTTGGGCCGCGATCGCTGCAACGAGGGCAACCCGTTCAAAGGTGAATTCGGCGGCAATCACACCGCGCCAACCGTCGGTACCAAATTTAATGGGAGCAGGGGAAAAAAGCATGGCTGGGAGTCAAAAAAGAAATTTCTACAGTAGTTTACGTTATTCTAATGTTTTGTTCTACCCCAGATAGGGTTGAATGAAGATTTTTATTATAGTTAACTCGTCTAGTCCTGATTTTTCTTGCATTTCAGATGATGATCGTAGTTTACTCTGTGAGAATGCGATCGCTATCTAAGAAATTGTTTAACTTTATCCCGTCATTTCTGTATAGAGACGCAATTGGGCGATCGCAATTCGTTCCTACAATGCTTGTCGTAGGCTCTGCGTTGGGGATTGGCTGCAATTACTTGATAAAACAAAGCTAAATTGTTAGGACTGGTGGCAAGGGATCATTAATAATTTGCTCTATCTCTTCAAAAACTTCTTCTAAAAAAGGAGCTTTTGAGGTTACGATGCTATCTTCATGGCGTTCATGTTTATGATGAGGAAATGATGGTAAATTTAGTTTTTGATGGTGAGGAGCATTATCATAACGAAAAATTAAATCACCATTTTGATTGATGTATTGGTACGAATATTTGCCTCGGTCTATGCTCATTTCTACTTCTACGAATTCTCGAATATAGAGCCGTGAGCTATCAATAAAGGTAACATTGCCCCTAATCAAACCAAGGTTTTCTGTACGTTTTTGTGTTTCAAGTTCAAAGTTTTTAATGATTGGTGAGTTTTTTAGAAGGGTTCTAATTCTCTCAAAGTAGTTTTCAATCAACAAATTCAATCTCCTTGATGATTGCTATTTTTTGCTGTATTTTTTCTAGTATCCAAGCTTCTCCCAACCATTCATCAAAATCCAGACAATGTTGTAATTGATCGTTTGTGAAAAGCTCAACAAATTTTTCGGTTGACCATTGATATTGAGTTTCAAATTGTTGTAGTCGCGTTTGAGTTTGTAGTAAGCCTATTTCAAGATTTTGTAGTCTTTGGCTCAGATCATTTTGAATCATTTCTTTGAGTGATGCTGGCTGACTAGAATCGCAGTTTAAGGATGTTTGTCGAGTTTGTTTCAATCGTTTGTATTTGCATAGTTATTGTTTTTTCCAATAGGGGTTAATTTTGATGGAGATTTTGTAATATTTTGACCATTTCTCTTAAGGGTAGGGGTTTGGTTGCCAAATCCTTTAACTTTAATGGTTGATAAATTCTTGAATTATTGGTTTCTAAACCTTTAAGTTATTGGACTTGGAGACCAAGCATTTACGGAATGTTTGATTAGGGAAAAAATCTATAAATTTCTTTTCTATGCAAGAAGCGAGTAAAGATAAGTTAATCGTTAATAATTGCAATACCAATGCGATAATCTCCTATTTTGATACGATAAAAAATCTGATAACCTTTGAGTTTTTTCGGGTTTTTGATGTCATCTAATGTTTGAGCCAATTTACATTCATTGATAACAATTTTGATCTGAGATAGTAGTTTTTGATCTTTAATTTTTCTTAAGTCTTTGGAGAATTTGGATTCAAATTTAATTTTCATTCAGATTCCCCATTGAGAATAGCAAAAACTTCTTCTTCTGGGACAAATTCACTCTTTAATCCTTCCGTAATGGCATTAGCTAAACCAATATCTTCTAGGGCTTCAATGACAATTTCATAAAATAGTTCTCGTTTGTTTTGCATCATTTCGATCAGGATTTCGGTTAACATTTCTTTGGTTTTTTCTTCGGTAATGATTGATGACATTGGGGTTAGTCCTTTTTGAATAGGTAATGGCCGATTTTGGGGGTAGGGATTTCGCAATTCGTCCCTACAATGCTTATCGTAGGTTACACAACATTTCGACGATTTGGGGGGAGAAGCGTTGGTTTAATTCGCTATCAGGAAGTTGGGCTAACATTCGATAATAATTCATTATTCCTGTTTGAGTGTTGGGGTAATTTTCTCCTAATGTAGCTAACAAAATAGCAATCGCTCTTTGGTAGAGAGGTTCCGCTTCTTTGTATTTCCCTTGAACGCGATAAAGTTCCGCCAGATTGTTGAGACTGATTGCAAATTGAGGATGATTTTCTCCTAAAGTTTTTCTTTCAATCTCAAGACATCTTAAGCGTAGAGGTTCCGCTTCTTCGTATTTTTCTTGAACACGATAAAGTAATGCCAGATTGTTGAGACTAGTGGCAACATCGGGATGATTTTCTCCTAATTGCTTTTCCATAATAGAGAGCGATCGCAGAAAAAGAGGTTCGGCTTCTTCGTATTTCCCTTGAACGCGATAAAGTTCCGCCAGATTGTTGAGACTAATGGCAACATTAGGATGATTTTCTCCTAATTGCTTTTCCCAAATTTCCAGCGATCGCGTAAAAAGAGGTTCGGCTTCTGCGTATTTCCCTTGAGATTCATAAAGTGCCGCCAGATTGTTGAGACTAGTGGCAACATCGGGATGATTTTCTCCTAATTGGCTTTCCCTGATAGAAAGCGATCGCAAGTAGAGAGGTTCGGCTTCGGCGTAGCGTCCTTGAGATTCGTACAGTGCGGCTAAATTGTTGAAATTAGATGCAATATTAGGATCATTTTTATCTAATAATTCTTCATTGATTTTTAAGCCTTTTAATAATGCAAATTCAGCTTTATCAAATGCACGTTGATATTGATAAGAAATACCTAAGTTACTTAAAGCATTGGCTTCTGATTTTCTGTTACCAAGTTTTTGAGTAATCTCTAATTGTTTTTCAAGAAAAGTAATCGCTTCTTGATATCTTCCCAATGATTGATAAGTAATTCCTAGATTCCCTAAAGCATTTGCTTGGGAGAGAATATCACCAATTTCTTCGGCAATTCCTAATTGTTGCTGAAGATATTCAATTGCCTCTTGGTACTGTCCTAAAGACTGATAAGCCGATCCCAAATTACCTAAAACATTCGCTTCTGAATATCGATCATTAAGTTCTCTCACAATCGATAACTGTTCTTGAAGATATTGGATTGCCTCTTCATATTGACCTGATGATTGATAGATCATTGCTAATCTATTAAGAGCAAAAACTTCAGATTGTTTATCACCAATATCTTGAGCTTTTTTTAAGATTTTTTGATAAATTTTAGGATTGTGTTTTTTCGGCGCAACATGATCGAAATTGTCAGAACTTAACTCTGTTTCAGAATTACTAGCCTGAGTTAGAGACGGATTAGTTGCGTTTTTATAAGTCTGAATCATCATCCTCCTCCAATAAATTTAGAACTCGGTTAATTTGTGATTCTGCGGACTCAATTTCTTGAATCCATTCTGATAATTCTTTAATTGTTATATTAACTTTGCCGCCCTGGTTACGAGCGTCTCCCTTGAGTTTGGAGAAAATAGCTTTCAATTTACATAGACTTTCAATGCCGTAATCAAGATTAGAAAAAGAAGTGGAAATCGACTTTAACCCTTCACCCATTCTATTCAAGTTAGCAGGGTTTTGTTTAACCTGCTCCCCTACAGGCGGCTGCGGTCAATCTTCTTTAGATGGATCACCCATGTGATAATGGATTCCCCCAAAAAACTTTGTCTCGACCTTTTCCGTAAATAAATAGCCCTGAGATTTATCTTTATTAACTTGAATAGTTTTCTTCTGCATCGCCTCTACTTGTTTCTTAAAATCCTCATTTTGCGACAATAACATCTGAATTTGGACTTTAAGATTTTCTATCTCAGGATCGGCCATAATAGCTTCCACATCAATCACCGCTTGGTTTAAATCAGGTTCTTGACCACTAGTTAACGCTTTAGCTGTAGCAGTTCCCTCTAACTTCCGAGTTAGGTATTGACGACCTTTATCCCAGGTATCCTCTCCTGCTTTATTAACGAAGCCAGTGCCATAAATCCCTAAAATAACCAATAACGCCGCTGTAATCGGTTCCATTAATTTTACCTTGAATCATGCTCTATTATTCTCTTTATTATGCAATTATGTAGCATATTTTAGACGCTATCAGCATTTTGAGCGTAAACCTTACGCCCCTACAGTTTTTTAGGGATTACTCAGATAATAAAGCAAAAATTTCTTCTCGACTAACATTTTCATCATTTATTCCCTCCGTGATCGCCCAGCATCAACCAGCAAAAGCGATCACAATTTGCCCCTACGATTTTTTGGAAACTATTGTTCCTTCACCCATTACCTCCAGAGACTAAAGCGATCGCCTGATTGATAATCGCCTCGCGATCAACCATTGCCCCCAACTCAGCCGATTCATAATGTCCACCGAACGCCTCAGTAGCCGCCCAATCTAGAGCAAGACCATATATCTCACTAAATGTCTCAAACAATTCAGAATCAGCAATATATTGACCACCAGCCTTACGCCGCCGATTTGTTTTCTGAATTTCGTTAACCGCATTTTTGATTGACAGATCCCAAGACCTCGTTGTGCGTTTTTCCGCAGCCCGTTTAATCAAATGCAAGATGACAATCTTCGCGTAGCTAGAAATCTTGTTGATTTTGTCATCCTTGCTCATTTCTGTCATCTCCTCCACCAATAACAAAGCATCAGAGATATTGCCCCCCATCAGCAATGTCCGTAATTCCAACAACTCTTCCATACTTTTAACCTCTAGCTTCGTAGCCTAATCTATGGTTTGCTTAACTTTAAAAAAAGCATCACCAGCCACATTCACATAACGGATCAGACACTTTCTTCGCTCCTCGTTCAAAAAAACTTTTTTCATGATAAAGGCACTATTATTGGGCGATCGCAATTTGCCCCTACGATGGGGATTACTCTGATAATAAAATAAAAACTTCTTCACGGCTAACATTTTCCGCGACTTTGAATACAGTTTAAAAAGACAGAAAAATAGTTTTCAGAAACAACTTTAAATCGAAATTGTCGTTCCATTGATGCTGACAAAATAGATCTGCTCGAAATTTCCTCGTGAACAGCGACCCAAATAAAGGATAATAGTCGATGCGCTAAAATTGGGTCAAGGCTCATCTACCGCTATTGCGATTTCTAAATATAGTTAATTTTTATTGTTATTTTTTCCTATGCGTACTCACTATTGTGGCGAACTGCAAGCCTCCCATATCGACAAGAACGTGACCCTATATGGGTGGGTAGATCGTTGCCGCGATCATGGTGGGGTGATTTTTATTGATCTGCGCGATCGCTCTGGAGTGGTACAAATTGCCAGTAACCCGATCCAAACGCCCGATTCCTATCCCATTGCCGAAGGATTACATAACGAGTATGTGATCAAAGTCACGGGAGTGGTGAGCCAACGCCCCAGCGAATCGATTAATCCCAAACTAGGGACGGGAGAGGTCGAAATTTATGCCGATCGCATTGAATTATTGAACCAAGTCACTAAGCCTCTGCCCTTTTTGGTGTCTGGCGATGAAACCGAACTGGTTAAAGAAGAATTACGGCTCAAATATCGTTATCTCGAACTCAGACGCGATCGCCTTAGTCGGAATTTACAACTGCGCCACCAGGTCGTGAAAGCCATCCGACGCTTTTTAGAAGACGACCAAGAATTTATTGAAATCGAAACCCCCATTCTTACCCGTTCCACCCCCGAAGGTGCCAGGGATTATCTCGTTCCCTCCAGGGTCAATCCCAGCCAATGGTACGCCCTTCCCCAATCCCCCCAATTGTTTAAGCAATTATTAATGGTGTCGGGATTTGACCGCTATTACCAAATCGCCCGTTGTTTTCGGGATGAGGATTTACGGGCCGATCGCCAACCCGAATTTACCCAATTGGATATGGAAATGAGCTTTTTAAGTCAGGAAGAAATTCTTGCGCTTAATGAATCCCTCGTTTGTCATATTTTTAAAACCGTCAAACAAATTGATTTGCCCCGCCCATTTCCCCGTTTGACCTATGCCGAATCGATGAACCGCTATGGTTGCGATCGCCCTGATACCCGTTTTGGGCTGGAATTAGTTGATGTTTCGGATTTATTTAAGGATTCAGGCTTTAAGGTTTTCTCTGGAGCCATTAAAAGCGGCGGATCGGTGAAAGCTCTTCCCATTCCTGGGGGAAATGACGCATTTTCTAATGTTCGCATTAAACCAGGCGGAGATATTTTCAAAGAAGCTACCGAAGCAGGAGCTAAAGGCATCGCCTATATTCGGGTGCGAGATAACAACGAAATTGATACCATCGGCGCGATTAAAGATAATTTAAGCCCTGAACAAGTCGAAACATTATTAACGCTCACCAATGCTAAAAGTGGCGATTTATTACTCTTTGGAGCAGGGGATACGGATACGGTCAATAAATCTCTTTCTCGCTTGCGTTTAGTCGTAGGGGAAGAGTTGGGATTAATCGACGCAAACCAAGTCAATTTAGTTTGGGTGACAGATTTCCCCATGTTTGAATGGAATGCCGACGAAAAACGCTTTGAAGCTCTTCATCATCCTTTTACGGCTCCCAATCCCGAAGATTTAGCCGATCTAACAACAGCCAGAGCGCAGGCCTATGATTTGGTTTATAACGGCATCGAGATCGGTGGTGGCAGTTTACGAATTTATCAACGGGATATCCAGGAAAAAGTCTTTGAAACCATTGGTTTATCCCTCGATGAAGCCAAGAGTAAATTCGGCTTTTTACTAGAAGCTTTTGAATATGGCACACCGCCTCACGGGGGAATTGCCTACGGTTTAGACCGTTTGGTCATGCTACTCGCAGGAGAAGCCTCGATTCGAGATGTGATTGCTTTCCCCAAAACCCAACAGGCTCGTTGTTTATTAACCGATGCTCCCGCGCCAGTTGATACTAAGCAATTAAAAGAGTTGCAGGTAACATCCACCTATCAGCCCAAAGTCTAGAATGGATTGGTAAGCTGTCGTACATTTAAATTGCATAGTAATTTTCCTAAAAGTTCTGTAACAAGGGGCTTAAGCCCCTTGCCTCTATGCGTTATAAATATTGAACAGCTTAATCCCTCGTTTCCTAATCTCCTCTTCTTCCCATGACTGCCCGCCC
The DNA here is from genome assembly GCA_963807635.1 of uncultured cyanobacterium. Taxonomy (GTDB): domain Bacteria; phylum Cyanobacteriota; class Cyanobacteriia; order Cyanobacteriales; family Microcystaceae; genus Snowella. The sequence continues at coordinate 27,716 of CAWEDJ010000042.1, read as the reverse complement.
TCCTAAAATACGATTTCCTATCTTCCCCCAACGACGTTTCGATCAAGTCGCTTTGAGTGTTGTCCTGATTTTAGGCGTTATTTTGGGAATTATTATCTGGCATGGGGATCAAACCCGATTACGAGTGACTCGCTTTAGTTGGCAGGGGGAAAAGGTCGGGATTCAGGATAAATTTTTTACGTTGAATTTTAATCGCCCTGTTGATCCCGATAGTGTGGAAAGCAGTTTGACAATTGATCCTCCTCTTTTGGGTAGGAGTAGTTGGCAGGGGAATAATTTGGTTTATACCCTGTCAGAAACGCCTATTTATGGGACAAATTACCAAGTTAAGTTAGATAAGGCGAATCGCATCGACCAACAGGGAACAATGGAACCCTTTGTGGATTTATTTAGCACCCGCGATCGCACTTTGGCCTATGTGGGGGTGAGTAATGAGGAACGGGGAAGATTGATTCTCTATGACATTACCAACCCAAAACAACCGAAAAAGACGATTTTAACACCGAAAGATTTGGTGGTTAGCCAGTTTAGAATCGCGCCGACGGGAGACAAAATTTTCTTTTTAGGGTTTGATCCCAGGTTAGGCACTCCGTCTAAACAATTATTTTCCGTGACGACAGGGATCAAATATTCTGTTTCCGCGCCCGATGTTACGCCTGGTAAATTAGAACGGGTTCTAGATAATACGAACTATGATAATCTGAGCTTTGATTTGTCAAGAGATGGCAAAATCTTCATTCTTTTACGGGTTAATCGGCAAAATAAGGCAGATTCAGGCTTGTGGATCATTCCCGATGGAGCCTCACCCAGACCCTTGGGAGTACCTGCTAAAGATTTTATTATTGCACCCGATGGTAATAAGCTGGCGGTTGCGGGCCAGGGGGGTGTGGGTCTAATTCCTCTGAATATGGAGGCGGGATCGTCTCGTTTGTTGGCGGGTTATACCAAGGCGTTGGCGTTTTCTAAGGATGGAAAGCGGTTGCTCTTGACCCAGGAAAATGCTGATTATACGCGATCGCTGATTTTAATGGAATCGGATGGTAGAACCCAGGAAATTCTGCGGAATATGTATCCCATTTTGGACTGTCAGTTTGAACCCAGGGAAGAAAAGGTTTTATATTGCTTGCGGACGGATGTGGTGAAACGGGAAGATGGAAATTACCACGAAGAGCCTTTTCTGTCGGTCGTGCAACTGGATACCTGGCAAGACCAACCGCTTTTGGCTTTACCCAATTATCGAGATGTGCAGATGAGTATGGCTCCCGATGGAACTTCCCTACTCTTTGACCAGGTGGCGACAACGGCTCCCATGAGTTCTAGGGATTTATTAACCCCTTCCAATCAAGCGATCGCAGATGCCCGTGTGTGGATGTTGCCTCTTGCCGATGCGAAGACCCAATCCGTTATGCCCAAAGAATTAACACCTGGTTTTTTCCCAAAATGGATGCCCTAAGTCAGAATTTTGAAAAAAAGCGATCGCGTTAATTAAGTCCATACAAATCCCTCGGTTTATGGGGGCATTTTTAGAAAGGTCAATTCATAAATCGTCCTTAATTCAGGAATTATGAGAACAAGCTAAAACCGCGAATGTTATAGTTGAAGAAATAGGAACCTTACAACGGAAGAAAAGTTATGAAACGTATTTTCTTAGCAAGCCTCATGGCGATCGCGTTTACTGCTCCTAGCTATGCAGCCATTAGTAACGATGACATCCAACAAGCGGCCAAAATGTATTGTAATTCTTTAAAATCAGGACAATCGAAAGAAGAAGCGACTAAAGTTGCCGATGATTATTTATCCCTCAAAGTCAATAAGGGAGAAACCGTCAGCTATGGAGAAATTCGTAAACAAATGCGCCAATCTATCCTAAGTCTCTGTCCCGATCTCGTTAAACAATAAAATATTTTCCATATCAATCTGGCTCTTGGCTAGTATTTTCCCAACTTAGATTTAGCAAATAATTTCATCAATACTTGTTTGAACATCCTGCTATTTTATTTCCTTAAGCTATCTACAATGAGAGAAGAAAATATGGTCATCTCTATTTTGCGATAAAGACTAAAGAAGACCTAGATTGGGAGGGATAGCGGTCAGTTTTGACGATGGGCGCAACGTCTATTTCACAAAAGTCCTGGGGAGAATGGAGGGACGTATCAATGATGCGATGCCAGTGTTTTCCTTTTCCCAAGGGAGGCAATTCAAAAAGCAAGGGCCGCCAATAGGCATTCAAAATAACGTGCAGTTGTTCTTCTGCGTCAGGATGGTGGAGGGTAAAAGCAAGACTGTGGGAATCGTAAGACCAGTCTGGTTGACCAAAGTAAATGCCATGCCAAGTAATGTGGGGACGGGGATGATTATAGGTCATTTGAAGGTATTGCTTCTTTAGGGCGATTACATCAATTTCACTACGCTCCAACTCTCCCCAGTCATAACTTTCGAGTTCCAGCACATCCAAAATGCTTTCTTCTTGGAAAATGGCGAGGGATTGGGTCAAGCGAATTAATCCCCTCACAAAATGGGTCTCTTCGGTATGACTGTCTTCTCCTTCCCAATCAAACCAACTCAATTCATTATTTTGGCAATAGGCGTTATTATTGCCCTTTTGGGTTCGTCGAACAGGATCTCCCATCAGGAGCATCGGGGTTCCCTGGGAGAAAAAGAGAATGGTGAAAAAGTTTTTGATTTGTCGTAGGCGTAGGGTATTGATCATCCCATCATCGGTTTCTCCTTCTACCCCACAATTCCAACTCCAGTTATCGTTACAACCATCACGACTATCTTCTCCGTTAGCTTCGTTGTGTTTTTCGTTATAGGACACCAGATCATTCAGGGTGAAACCATCATGACAAGTGACAAAGTTAATACTGCGATTAATATCCGTATCCTTACGGTGATAAATATCTGGACTTCCCAATAGGCGATCGCTTAATTTTTTGACCATGCCCCCATCGCCCCGCACAAACTGTCGCACATCATCCCGAAACGGGCCATTCCATTCCGCAAACCAATCCGCCAACTCCACAAACTTGCCGACACTGTATAAACCCGCCGCGTCCCAAGCTTCGGCAATTAATTTTGTTCCCGCCAAAATGGGATCAGATTCGATCGCCCAGATAATATTTGCTGTGCCGCCCGCTTCTCCCTGAAAAGGATTCCCCTCAATATCCCGCGCAAAGACTGACGCTAAATCAAAACGAAAACCATCTACGTGCATCACCGAAACCCAGTAACGCAAACAATCTAAAATTAAACCACCCACCACAGGATGATTGGCCTTGACGCTATTGCCGCAACCACTGTAATTGCTGTAATATTCCTTTTCTTTTTCTAAAATATAGTACGTCTCGTTATCAATGCCCCGAAAAGATAGGGTTCGGGCCGTTTTCATTCCCCTCGGCGGTATGGTTAAATACCACATCTAGAATCACTTCAATTCCTGCTTTATGTAAGGCTTTGACCATGTCTCGGAATTCATCCACAGGGCCGAGGGGATCTTTACGAGAACTATAGCCGTGATAGGGAGCAAAAAAGCCGATGGTGCTATAACCCCAATAATTGGTTAAACCAGGCATGGCATCTTCGGGATCAAAGTAATGGACGGGTAACAGCTCAACAGTGGTGATGCCCAATTCTTGAAAATAGGGAATTTTTTCGATTAAACCTGCAAAAGTACCGCGTTTTTCGGGCGATAAACCCGAATTTGGATTGCGGGTAAAACCACCCACATGGATTTCGTAAATCACACTAGAAGCATAGGGAATCCGTAACGGTACATCTCCTTCCCAGTCATAGCTATCCGTTTTGGAGCTTACCACCACTCCCCGCAAGGCCGAAGCGCAATTATCTACCCCAAATTGCATGGCCTTTTTACGATCATAAATTTCTTCCCCCGCGATCGCCTTAGCGTAGGGGTCTAACAGAACCTTGCTACCATCAAAACGGTGACCTTTTTCGGGTTCATTGGGGCCATAGACTCGATAGGCATAAATTTGACCTTCTTTTAAACCTTCCACTAAAAGATGCCAATAATAGAAGGTTTTATGGTATTTAGGGTCGAAAGCAATCACTCTCGCAGGTTCAGGGTCATTGGGTGCGTCAAATAAGAGTAATTCAATTTTTTCGGCGTGTTTAGAAAAAAGACAAAAATTTACACCTTCCTCAAAAACTGTTGCTCCGATAGGAGAGGTTTGGGCCAGACGAATATCATTACTCATAGTTAGCGGGGTTAGCGAGGAAAGTCTAAGTCCTATTATTGCGATCCCTGGGATTTGCGTCAAATATCAAATGTTAAACCTATTTAATCTCAGAATAAATAAAATATTAAGTTGTGATAAAAGTTTTATTACAAAAAAATAAAATTCACTGTATAAAAGTTTTTTTAACTTAAACTGATAGAATATATTTAAACACTGATCAATGAAAAAATCTTCAAATCATAAATTGGCATTATGGGGCGGCGTTAGTCTAGCGATCGCCTTAACCTTAACTTCTTTCCCTGCGATCGCTCGTGGTATCTCAACCCTCAGTGGTAACGGACGGATCTATGTGCGGAGTAAACCCACCATTAAATCAACGGCTCCCCAGTATGGATTAGCGGGAGATAAAGTTAAGGTTATCAATTGTGTGCAAGATAAAGATCAACCAGGTAGTGATTTGAATTGGTGTAAGGTAAAGTTCCAAAAATCTAAAGCTGTCGGCTGGGTTCGTAGTGATCACATCATTTTTGCGGATGGGGGCGAATAAGCTCTGGTATCTGAGTTTATTTGTATTGATTTTTCATCGAAGCTAGGCTAAAATCATTTAAAATCAATTTTTTGGAGAAAATCTATCTATGAGTATCGAAGATAAAATTAAAGCCACTGCCAAAAGTGTAGAAGGCAAAATCGAAGCGGCCGCTGGAGAATTGACTGGAGACACTAAAATGAAGGTCGAAGGTCAAGCCAAGCAAGTCGAAGCGGCCGCGATGCAAACCGCAGAAGACCTTAAGGATAAGGCAAAAGGTGTTTTAGATTCTATCAAAGAAAAAATTGGTTAAGGTTAATTAAGCTGAGTCGATAGGGGATTGTTGTCATGATTCAAGGATTTTATTGACATCTAATAAACAGTTTTTATTCCCCTTTTTCTCGGCTTAAAAATTATTGATCAATCAAAAATAATGCACTTTTAGATAATCGTATTTGTTGCTAATTGGATAATTTTTAGCATAGGTTATCTAATAAAATTTTAAATTATTTTTAATATCAAAATCGACAATTGACTCTCTGCGATCGCGATTTAAGGATTTAGCGAGTATTATTTGAGGCGTTGGATGCTTTTTATTGAAAGATGAAATTTCGTGCTGTTTCCCTGTGTCTCATTGCCGTTCTGACTTTTTTGCTGAGTCTAGGATTGTCTTTTGAGCAAAATTTACCCACCGTTGCCCAGACTGCTCCTGTTGAAAATATTGTCACGGAAACGGAACAAACAGCAAAAACTCAGTATCAACAGGGTCATGTAGAAAAGGCGATCGCGCTCTGGAAAAGCATTGCCCAAAATTATCAACAACAGGGGAAAACCGTTAATCAGGCGAAAATTTTAAGTTATCTGGCTCTGGCTTACCAACAGCAGGGAGACTGGCAAAAAGCAGAAAAGGCGATCGCGTCTAGTTTGGAATTAGTCGAAAATGATGCTAAGGCAAAAAACGTTTGGGCTGAGTCCCTCAATACCCTGGGAACTTTACAACTCGCCAAAGGGCAGACGGAAGAAGCTCTAAAAAGCTGGCAAAAAGCGACTTTACTATTTCAGCAGTTAAAAGACACAGAAGGAGAATTTCGCGGAAAAATTAATCAGGCTAGGGCGTTACGGGTTTTGGGATTCTATCCTCGTGCCTGTCAACAAATGCTAAATGCGTTGAATTTACCTGGCTTGAGCTGTCAGCAATTAAGCTTTGAACAATTAACCCAATCCCTGAGCCAATTACCGAAAACCCTCAGCCCGTTACAAGTTGAAGCTTGGTTGACTTTGGGCGATACTCTGCGTAATCTAGGACAGTTAGGGGGTTCCCAAACGGTTTTAGAAGCAATTTTGACCCATTTACCTGATCCATCTCAAAAAAATGCGATCGCCTTTAGTCTGGGTCGTACTCTCGAAGCGAGTGGAGAAAATGAATTAGCTCTTTCGTGGTACATCCAGTCCGCCAATCCTCCCGTTTCTCGACTGTTACAAGGTAAGGCCCAACTTGCTCAATTAAAATTATTGATCGATAAAAAAGATTGGCCTGCCGCGATCGCCCTGTTACCGACGATTGATCAAACCCTAAGTCAACTTCCCCTCAGCCATCAACAAATCTATTCCCAAATTAATTTTGCCCAACGGTTAACCGATTTAAATTTAAAGCAAAAAAGCGATCAAATATCTCCCCTGCTCTCCTGGGAAGCGATCGCCGCCAGATTAGCCCAAGCTCAAAAAAATGCTCAATTATTGGGAGATCAACGGGGAGAAATCTATGCCCAAGGCAATTTAGGAAAAATCTATGAACAAACCCAACAATGGGCGATCGCGCAGAAGTTGACCGAAAAAGCACTGCAAGCTTCCCAAGGGTTAAATATTCCAGAATTAACCTATCTCTGGCAATGGCAATTAGGGCGAATCTTGGCCCAGCAGTCCCAACGGGAACCAGCTATTTCGGCCTATATCGGAGCCGTCGCGACTCTGCAACCCCTAAGCCAGGATCTCACTGCCAACTCGGAATTTCGTTTTACCTTTCAACAAGATGTGGATTTGGTTTATCGTCAGTTTATTAGCTTGTTACTGTCGCCCAATTCCCAAGGAGAAATCAGTCAAGCTGACCTAGAGCAAGCACGGGAACAAATCGAATCTTTACAGGTAGAAGAACTAAATAACTTTTTTCGGGCCGTCTGTTTAACTACTGAATCCTCAGATATTGATGAATTAGACCCCGATGCGGCGGCGATTTACCCGATTATTCTGCCCGATCGCCTAGCCGTTATTCTCAGTTTGCCCAAGCAACCCCTCCAGGTTTTTAATACCCCCCTAGAGCCAGAACAATTACAAACAGCGATCGCGGATTTGCGCTATAGCCTGGTCATTCGTAGTCGTCGGGACTTTTTCGCGCCGTCCCAAAAAATTTATAACTGGTTACTGCGTCCCCTAGAAAAAGACTTTTTAGCTCAAAAAAATCTAAAAACCTTGGTTTTTGTCTTAGATGGCCCCTTGAAAAATATTCCCATGGCCACTCTCCACGACGGCAAACAATATTTGATCGAAAAATATCGCGTCAGCCTCACGCCAGGCTTAAAACTCTTAAGCCCCCAGAAAGATTCCCCAAGCCTCACCCAAACCCTGTTTGCTGGCATTAGTGAAAATTCTGAAAAACTAGGCTTTACTCCCCTAACCTACGTTAAGCAAGAATTAAAAGCAATTCAGTCCCAAATGCCTAGTGCAATCCTACTCAATGAGGCGTTTACCCCCGATGCCCTCGAAAAATCCCTCACCTATCAATCCTTTCCCATTGTCCATTTAGCTACCCATGGCCGCTTTAGTTCTCAATTACAGGATACGTTTATTGCCACCTGGAATGAATTATTAGATATTAATCAGTTGGCTAATCTTTTAAAATCCAGTAACCCCACTGGAGATAGGGGAGTTGATCTGTTGGTGCTGAGTGCCTGTGAAACTGCCGCAGGGGATGAACGAGCCGCATTAGGGTTGGCGGGGATGGCGGTGCGGTCTGGGGCAAGAAGTACCGATCGCCACCCTTTGGTCAGTCAATGATCAAGCAACCTCAAAATTAATGGGAGAATTATATCAACAATTAGCTAACCAAAAAGTGACTAAGGCCGAAGCTCTCCGACAAGCTCAACTCGCGCTTTTAGGGGATAAATGGTATCAACATCCTTTTTATTGGGCTCCCTATATTTTGGTCGGCGATTGGATGTAGTGAAATTTTCAAACAGTCTATTATTTGCCCATTCATCATGATTGATTCCTCCTATCTCATTACTGTCAACGGCGATCGCCAAACCTGTTCCCCTGAAACGACGTTACCTGAATTTTTAACTCAATTAGGACTCAATCCCCGTCTCATTGCAGTAGAATACAACGGAGAAATTTTGCATCGACAATATTGGGAAACAACCCAACTGCAAAACGGCGATCGCCTAGAAATTGTTACCATCGTGGGCGGCGGTTAATGGTTGAGCATCTGTAAATCCGTTTTAATCTTGACAGGATTACTTCTCGCTAACAAACCTCGTTGACCAGAAAAATTCTTCTTTTTTATAGACAATGGACTGGAATTGACCGCAATCGCATCATTACCATTTATTCATTCTCTTTTATCTATGACAAATAAGTTATTGATAGATTTAAGTCCCTGTACACAAAGGAGTAAGATTTAATTAATATCCCTATTTGTTGACAGGAATCTAAAACCCTATGACCGTTGAAGCGTGCATCCCCGCCTTTTGCCAAGGAATTCAGTCCTTTGGTCAATCCTTACCCGATTTTGACCGCTATGGAAAAGAAGCTGTCATTACAGAAAAAAATACCGCGATCGCCTCTGCTAGTGACCCTAGTGCGGTATATCAGACCCTCTTGGCCGCCGATGCCCTGCGTTATCTGACCCTACAAACCACTGCCAGCAAGGAATCAGGCCATCCTGGGGGTTTTGCCAGTATTGCTGATGCGATCGCGTCTTTGGTCATGTTGGGCTACAAAAATACCGTAACAGAAGTGGGACATCATGCCCCTGGCTTCTATAGCAATATGTTTCTAGACCGCTCCCTAGAAGACATGGGCATTCATACGGTTCAGCAATTAGGCGATCGTTTTCGGGAAATGCACGGTCTATTAGGGCATTTATCAGGACAAATTCCAGGACTACTGGGGCCTGCGGGGCCTTTGGGTCAGGGACAACACTTTGCAATGGCAGGCGCGAAATTGCATTCTGGCACATTATTTCCCGTTACCATCGGCGATGGCGGATTGGGCGAACCCTACATCATGAGTAGTTTTGGACATTTTCACACCGCTTATCCCCAAATTACCAACTTTTTACCGATTTTAGTCTGGAATGGCTACAGTCAAGAACATCACAGCATGGTCTCCACCAAATCCAATGCCGAGATGATCAACTATTGGCAGGGTAACGGTTTCCAAAAGGTGATCCTCGTCAACGCCAAGGATTTTGATGACGCGAATCAACCAGGGGAATATGTTGATAGTACCCAATTTTCCTTTGCCAAACGTCTCGAATTTACCCAAGCCATTTTAGAAGCCACCGATCAAGCGGCAAAATCAGCTTTAGGCGGAACCCTGACTGTTTTAATCGTGAAACAACTCAAGGGTTCAGGAGTCCATAAACGGGGCGCGCAATCCCATAATTTATATCCAGGTGACAGTTTAGAAAAAGATTATATTGTCAGTGCCTTAAAAGAACGGGCGTTATCTCCCGAAGCTTGGCAATTAGTTCGTACCAATTTTGAACGATCAGGTGGCGGCACCTGCTTCCCGTCAAGTCGTCACTGAAACCGAATTACCCCTAGCAGATTTGGGCCAATTACCGCTTACCGAATTCCCCATAGGCGAGAAAAAAGTTGCCACCACCGTGATGGGGGAATTAGTGGTTCATGTGGGTAAAAAAGATCCCAATTTTGTCGTAACCAATGCCGATGGAAACGCCGCTTCGGGCATTAATAACATCAATATCGGTTTAAAAATTGTCCATCCCACCGTTGATGATACCTACTTCCAAGGGCCGAGCGGTCAGGTTTATGAACCCCTGAGCGAAGATGCTTGTGCAGGTTTAGCGGTTGGTTTGTCCCTATTTGGAGCCAGAAGTTTGTGGTGTTCCTACGAATCCTTTGCCATTAATGGGCTACCAATTTGGCAGACGGTCACCCAAGCCATGACGGAATTACGCCGTCCGACTCCTTCGACCATTACCCTCTTTACGGCGGGAGCTTTGGAGCAAGGTCGTAATGGTTGGACTCATCAACGCCCTGAAATTGAGAATTATTTTGCGGCCATGATGCGAAACGGTAATATTTTCCCTGTGTTTCCCTGTGATGCGAATGGGATTCAGGTTTGCTACGAATGGGCTTTGCAAACGAAGAATAAAGGGATCACGATTACGGCGAGTAAATCCCCTCTACCGATCCGCACAACTTTTGAACAAAACCGTCAAGGTTTAGAAGATGGCGGTATGGTTTTACACGAAACGGAAGGCTCGAAAACAGTCGTTTTTGCGGTAATTGGCGACATGACTTTAATGCCCGTTTTTGAAGCGGCAAACCAACTTGAAGCAGAGGGATTTGGCGTTAAGATTGTCTCGGTAATTAATCCCCGTCGGCTTTATCGTCCCAGGATGTTCTATGGGAAACTTGCAAGGAAGCGGATGGTCATTTTTTGGATGATGCAGGCTTTGAACGTCTTTTTGGGGGTGATGCTTTAATTGGGGTCATCGGTGGCGGTAGTGCCTTATTAGAACCTCTGATGTTGCGGTCTAATGCCAAGCGGGATATTTTTGCTTGGAAGCGGGGCGAAACAACGGCTACGGCGGGTCAATTGATGGCTTTCAATGGTTTAACCTCTGAGGCTCTACGCGATCGCGCTTTGCAATTGTTGGGTTAGGGTTCAGGGAATGGGGGAAATAATTTATCCCCCTGTCCTTCTAAACAGTAGCAGAACGATCTTCAATCACCTTATCAATGAGTCCGTATTCCACAGCTTCCGCCGCAGACATATAATAATCGCGGTCTGTATCCTTGGCGATTTTTTCGATGGTCTGGCCAGAACGTTCAGCCATAATGCCATTCAACTGATGACGAATACGGAGAATTTCCTTGGCTTCAATATCAATATCCGTCGCTTGTCGTCTTCCCGTTCCGCCCAACGGTTGGTGAATCATGATTCGAGCATGGGGAAGAGCTAGGCGTTTACCAGAAGTTCCTGATGCCAACAAAAAGGCTCCCATAGAGGCCGCTAACCCCACACAAATCGTGACGACCTCCGATTTAATGTACTGCATGGTGTCGTAGATGGCCATGCCTGCGGTGACAGAGCCGCCAGGAGAATTAATATACAAATAAATCGGTTTACTGGGATCTTCTGCATCCAAATAGAGCAAAAAAGCCACAATACGATTAGCGAGTCCATCGGTGACTTCTTGACCGAGGAAAATGATACGTTCCTGGCTCAGGCGAGTATAGATATCAATCCAACGCTCGTACTGGCTTCCAGGAAGACGGTAAGGCACACTAGGAACACCGATAGGCATAGCGATTAGGTTAAAAATTAAGGGTTAACAGTCAAACAAAGTGGGAGATTAATTCCCATTAACCGACGGCGGCTAGGGCTTTGGGGAGATCTTTACGACTTTCTAGCACCTTATCGATCAAGCCGTATTCTTTAGCCTGTTCTGGGGTGAGATAAAAAGTTCGGTCTAGATCCTTGGCAATTTTTTCGACGGTTTGACCCGTATTTTTAGCAAAAATTTCCAACATAGTACGTTTATTATCCAATACCTCTTTGGCCCGAATTTGAATATCCGTTGCTTGGCCTCTAGCACCCGTCCGATTTTGGTTGAGGATAATGGTCGTATGGGGAAGACTCGCCCGAAAACCCTTGGTTCCTGCTGATAAAATCATGGCGGCGGTTCCCATTGCCTGACCAATACAAATGGTATGGACTGGGGGTTTAATGTAATTAATGGTGTCACAAATAGCAAAGGCTTCGGTTTCAAAGCCGATCGCGTCTCCTGTGTACCAAGAGGTTCCCGTCGAGTTGATATAGAAGAAAATGGGTTTATCGGGGTCGTCGAATTGGAGGAAAAGGAGTTGAGCGATAATCAATTGCGTCACATCCATTCCCACTTGTTGTTTTACTTCATCGGAAGAAAACAAAGGCATTCCCAAATAAACAATCCGCTCTTTGAGTAAGAGAGATTCAAGGTCAGGGGGTGGGGTACGAAAGGCTGAATCTCCGTAGTAGGAACTTTGCACCGCGTTAATGTCCGTTATTTCAAGGATTGGCTGTTTGCAACAAAATCATAGATTTTTCCGCGAGGGAGTGGTCTGGTGTATTTTGTCCAAGTACCTATTGTAACTTAAAACCCTAAGCTGTCCTATCTCTCTGCGCTATTCTTGCGGGTAAAGCGAGTTTTTTCGGGCGTTCTCCCAGGGATAATCTGTTCTTAAATTGAATATTGGATAAGTTTGTATCAGAATTAAGGTTAGTTTATTGAGTATCTGGGTCAATTACAAAGATTAGCGATCGCATCATGAAAATTCTCGTTTTAAATGCTGGTTCCAGTAGCCAAAAAAGTTGTCTCTACGATTTACCAGAAGATAATTTGCCCACGAATCCCCCTGAACCAATTTGGGAAGCGATGATTGATTGGACGGTTTTAGCAGAAAAAGGAGTGTTAACCGTCAAAGCGAACGGCATTAAACAGAAAATTGAATTAGCCAACAGCGATTCGCCGATTAGGGATTGCTCAAATGCTCAATACTTTGCAAACAGGAGAAACCCAGGTTTTAAGCAGTCTGACAGAAATTGATATGGTTGGCGATTGGGTCGTGCATGGCGGAACCAATTATTCTCAGGCGACTCTCATTACAGATGAGGTAAAGACGGTGATTAGGGATCTGATTCCTCTCGCTCCATCTCACAATCCTGCCCATTTAGAAGGTATTGAGACGATTGAAAGTTTGTTGAAAAATACACCCCAAATCGCAGTTTTTGATACGGCTTTTCATACAACAATTCCTCCCGAAGCGGCATTTTATCCTATTCCCTACGAGTGGACTAAAAAAGGCATTCGTCGCTATGGATTTCATGGAACGAGCCATAAATATTGCGCTCAAAAAGCAGCTAAATTGCTAAATCAGCCCTTAGATTCTCTCAAATTAATTACTTGTCACATCGGTAATGGTGCATCTTTAACAGCTATTAAAAATGGAATCAGTATGGATACCACAATGGGCTTTACTCCCTTAGAAGGTTTAATGATGGGAGAACGTAGTGGTTCTATTGATCCCGCGATTTTAATTTATTTGATGAGAGAACAGGGATTCAACGCTGATCAATTAAATCATTTATTAAATAAAGAATCAGGACTTAAAGGTGTTTCGCAAATGTCTGCTGATCTGCGGAGTATTTTACAGGCAATGCAGGAGGGAAATGAACAGGCAAAATTAGCATTTGAAATGTATATTCATCGTTTTAGGGCTTGTTTAGGACAGATGTTAGCTTCTTTGGGTGGATTAGATGGATTAGTTTTTACGGCAGGAGTGGGAGAAAATTCGGCAATTGTACGGGAAAAAGTTTGTGAGGGATTTGCTTTTTTAGGATTAAAGTTAGATCCTCAAAAAAATGCTCAATCTCCCATTAATCAAGATATTTCTACAACTGATTCTTTGATTTGGGTTTTAGTGATTCATACAGAAGAGGATTGGGCGATCGCGGAGGAGTGTTGGAATTTTAAATAAAAAAAAGCGATCGCGGTTTATTCCCTTTATTGACGTATTACGCAAAACAGAATAGCATTTGAATATGATTCAATCTTTTCGATGTAAACATACGCGATCGCTGTTTGAAGGAGGCGATCCATCTCGTTTTTGTGCTTTCAAGGATAGTGCGATTCGGAAGTTGACTCAATTGGATGCAGCTAAAACCTTAGAATTTTTGCGTTCTCCACCAGGCAATCAACTGGAAGCATTAAAAGGCGACAGAAAAGGACAATATAGTATTCGGATTAATTCCCAGTTTCGATTATGTTTTAGCTGGACAAATAATGGCCCTGTTGATGTTGAAATTGTTGATTATCACTCGTAAATAACTATGACTAACCGCCCCATTAATCAAATGCGTCCCGTTCATCCAGGCGAGATCCTACGAGAAGACTTTCTTGTTCCTCTTAATATGAGCGTGAATGCTTTAGCTTTAGCCTTAAATGTTCCTGTATCTCGTATTCACGAAATTGTTAAAGAACGTCGTTCCATTACGGCTGATACTGCGGAAAGATTAGCTCGCTATTTTGGTGGTGATGCTGCTTCCTGGCTTAATCTTCAAGCTATTTATGATCTAAAAACGTTACCTAATCGTGATGAGATTATTCAACGAATTCAGCCTCGTATCTCTGAACAAATTGCCTGATTCTTAATAAAATTAGAGTGCGATCGCGTTTTTCAAGTTTAATCAACAGGAAGATGGCGATCGTACTTCATCAGAGAAAGTGATCGCACGCACCCAAAATGATTGCACTAGCTGAAAATGAGGTTATCATAGTTTTTAGATAAGCAGAGGTTTACGATAATGAAAACGAAGGTTCCCAAAACAAGTCGATCATCAGAGGAAGTGAATCCTCAGTTAAGGGATATTGCCTATTCTATGGACACATTGATTCCAGGATTTTATATTTGGTTAGGTTCTTTTTGTTTGCGATTGGGGGGTAGTGATGCAGAAGAGAGTTATCCAGGAAAAATACATAGTTTTGCGGGTTTCAGCTTAGTTTTAACTGGTTATCGAATTTTTACAACCTATAAAGGGAGTTATGACCCTAGATAAGCATCAAATTGATGGTCTTTCTCCCATTTCATCTAAAATTTTACCAGCAGAAGTTTTTGAACAATTGATGTTCAATGCTGGTTATACGGTTGTCGGGTCTGCTCTAGCGAAAGGAAATAGAATTAAAGTTTGGTGGAATCATCCCAGTTTCCGTCGTGTTGAAACAATTTATAGTCCTGATAGAAGTCTGGTTATTACGGCTTATCATCCTTGAAACAAAAAGTCACGTTGAGTAACTTTTCCTACAAGAGAGGCGATCGCACTTGAGTCAGCACATAGTCACCCCCAATGATCGCAGTAACCTAAACTGATCGTTCGATCGCGTTTTTAAAGTTTAATCAACAGGAAGACGGCGATCGCAGGGAAATTCGACAAAATTTATAAAATTACAGGACTTACGCAGAACCTAGCTTTATGAAGCTTTAAATATATCGAAGAACACCATCTATAGCGTTTTCTGTCCTGAAAAAGATTTTTTACGCAAGTCCTAAGATATTTTTATAGACATAGTGAACGGAAAATACTTTAAAGTTAAAGCCTAAATCTTAAAATTATGTTACAGTTTCTCCAGTGAAGTATAAAGGTAAGTTGATTATGCCAAATTGGGAAGAATGCCGTAAAGAGTCAGAAATAATTGGAGCCAAATTACAAGAGTCAATAAAAGATTTGAAATGGGATGGCTCAAAATTTTACCGCCAAATTTATCTTATCTTTTTTGATGAAGAGTATGCCTCTATTAAAAAAAGACTTGAATCATTTCTGAAGGCTTCAGTTTCCAACGAAAAAGATGACACAGTAAGGAATTATTATTCAACTGAAACATTGAAAGACTTAATTTATATTGAAGGATATATTCTTGAGTATATTGAAGAAAATTATGATAGTATCAGTGAGAATAAGCTTAAGCCAGAGGATGTTATCCAAAAAGCTTCTGCATTAATATCTTCTGAAGAATATAAGGTCAAGCCAGTAACTTTCAAGGAGATTTTAATAAAATAAATATCACGTTGCAAGATGAGATATACCAACTCTCACTTGCAATTTTTATAGGTTCATAACAAAGTATTGATTAGCGTGTTTAATACCTGCTTTCTTGGCATAGCGGCGAAACTTGGCAAGGCTCATCATTTGTAATTTCCAGACCCGTTCAACAGGTTGTTTCGTTTCCAACGCTGCGATCGCGGTCAAGGTAACTGTAGTTCCGATGGGTCAGCATTTGGATCTGGATTATCAAAACTCATTACATTTTCCTCTATGTTCAATCATTATTTTTTTTAAGAGAGCATAACTGCATCATTAAATTATCACCATATTTGGTAAGAGTCCAATAGGTATTATCATCAGTAACACTACGCTTATTTTTGCTTTGTTCTATTAAATTTAAGGCTTTAAATTGTATTATTATTTTTGTTAACGAACCCCAATCCATCCGAACAGTTTTAACCAACTTGTTCCCTATGGATCTCTCTCGTTCTTTATGATTTTTATAATTACTGGGATTATCCAATATATGTCCATTTATAATAGAATGTAAATTGTCCTCTGTGGCTTCTCTTATCATGTGAGGAGCGAGTAGTGCAAAAAGAGCATTACAACTTATAAGGAAAATGTCTTCAAACTCTTTTTTGAAATCAGATGTCAAAGGTAGAATCAAATATCTCACCGTATCTGAAGAATAATAAGTAAAATTTATAGGGAAAATATCTTCTCCCTGTAGAAGATGTTCTCGACTGATGTTTTCATTTATGATTTTTTCTGAAATAAGTTTTTCAAGATTTTCAACTCGCTTTAATAATTGTTTGAAGTCTTCGTCTTTCATCAGTTTTAGCTCAAAATAAAAGTTAACTTAAGCAGTTTAAAGCCATGCTCAGGGGGTTAGAGTTAGGCTAGTTTAAAACGACGTTGAGCGGACAAATAAAGTGCCATTGTCAATTTCTCAATACGTTCTTCGGTACATGGCCCATCAATAATAGAAGCTTCTTTCCAACAAAATTGAAGTAGTTTCCTTTGTTGTCCAATATAAGACGCAATCTCTTGTTTTTGGGTCTTGTCGAAGTGGTGATCATTTGGCTCTGTCTTAACCGCGATCGCGGTTTCCTGCTCAGTGCGATCGCCTCTTCGTAGGTTGGGTTGACCAAAGGAAATCCAACTAATATTTGTTTCCTGACCTTACTTAAGTCATCACCATTGTAGGAGATAAAACGGAGGATTTAAGCGCGATCGCTGCTTTCATAGGATGCTTTCATGAGATATAATACGCCTTTTTAATTTTAAACTTTCACCCCTTAACCATAACATTTACTTCAGGAAAAATAGCCTCAGCTTCATCCCAAAACTCATCGGTTAAAGGTTGATTATCAAGATCACTCAGAGCATTTTGTTCGATTTCTTCCTCAGTCATCGCATCAATTTTCGCCCAGTCAGTTTGACCCTTCATTTTTGCCCATTCTTCTAGCGATACTCTGGTTATAAGTTTTTTGTTCACGTTGATTCGCCTTCCTAGCACTAATAATACGACAGACAGAACCGCGCAAGGTACAAACAATGCAAAGCACCCGATTATCAATGATTCCGAGTAAAATAATCCTCGTTTCACCATAATCTCGACGGTCATCTACACGCTCAACGATGGGATTGGTAAACACTGCCTGAATGTTAGCAAAATCTATCCCATGTTTATCTATATTAGCCTGGCATTTGTCCTCGTCCCACTCAAAAAAATGTGGAATCTTCATAATCCAATCATAAATTGACAGTGTGATCGCTGATCTTGCAGGAAGAGAGCAGTTTATATCTGTATAATAAATAAAATAGTTTTTAAATACCTTAATCAATGAAAATCAAAGTGATTGTTCACAAAGAAAAAACAGGTTATTGGGCAGAAGTTCCTGCTATCCCTGGCTGTGCAACCCAAGGCGACACCTTTGAAGAACTCTTACAAAATTTATATGAAGCAGTTGAAGGTTGCTTGCTAGTAGATACCGAACAGCTACAACTTGATGAATCTTCCCAAATTTTAGAAATTGCGGTATGAAGTCCATTTCAGGAAAAGAGTTTGCGAAAATATTAGAAAAAAACAGTTGGCAACTATTGCGTATTAATGGTAGCCATCATATTTATGGACAGCCCAATAATCCCAACCGCATTTCTGTTCCTATTCACGGCAATCAATCCCTAAAACCTGGACTATTACGACATTTTCTAAAAATTGCTAATCTCACTGAAAATGATTTATAAATTTTTCTTGAGTAACTTCTAAATAAATATGTTCCAATTGCACAGGTTGTCTCGCAATAGAATCAATCATAATTCCCTGAAAAAGATCCAAAACTTCCCGTAATTCCAACGGTTCAGGTAACCAAAAACATAAATCACCACCATAACGACGATGGATCAAACCGAGATTTTTTGCCCGTTCTAAAATTTGATTTTCTTCAGGGGTTTTTATCGTTAAAACTTCTTTAGCAGGAATTAATTGTTGTAACTCATCTAAACTTCCTTCAGCCAATAATTTTCCACTTTTTAAAATCCCTATTTTTTGACAGAGCCGTTGAGCTTCATCTAATAAATGAGTCGTTAATAAAATTGTTATTCCCTGTTGTTGTAAATTTTGGATTAATTGCCAAATATCATATCTTGCTTCAATATCTAATCCCGTTGTCGGTTCATCTAAAATCAATAATTTAGGTTGATGAATCATTGCAACTGCAATATTTAAACGACGTTGCATTCCGCCACTGAGAGTTTCTACAGGACTTTTAGCACGGTCTAATAAATTAACCGCTTGTAAACATAATTCAATTCTGGTTTTGCGTTCTGAGCTTTTCAATCCATAAATTTTCCCATAAAAATCAAGATTTTCCTGACAGGTTAAGGTTCGATAGAGCAAATTTTCTTGAGGAGCAACCCCTAACCAGCATTTTGTTGTTTGAGAAAGCGATTTTTGATTAATTTTAATCATTCCAGAATCGGGCTTGAGTAAATTACAAATCAGATTAATAACAGTCGTTTTTCCTGCACCATTGGGGCCTAACAATCCATAAACTTCACCTGCATTAATTGTTAAATTTAAGTGGTCTAAAATCAGGCGATCGCCGTAGGATTTAGATAGATCAGTGATAGTTAACATAAAGTTATAAACGACGTTCCTTTTTTAACATTTGCTGATAGGAAACCCACCCCGACAGAATCATCAATAAAGTAAAAATGATTAAAAACTGAAAATGCGATCCTAATCCGTCAATATCATCGGCTTCAGCCCACACGCCAGTTAACGATTGATTCATGTGATAAATGGGATTATACTGCGCGATCGCGAGTAAGGTTTTCGGGAAAATTGAAGCAGGAAAAAAAGCTCCTCCTAAAATTAATAAAGGAACCCCAAAAGTTGCCACCAAAGCATTGACATCTTCTGTGCGTCGTGCCAATTGAGTTCCCATCAAAAAACCCACACCGACATAGGAAATAATACTCAAAAAAATGATAATCATTCCTAACAAAATCGAACCCTGAAATTTAGCTCCAAAAAAAGAGGCGATCGCGTAAACTACTAAACTTTGACCAATGCCGATCACCGCATGGGCTAGAAAAATTCCTAAAAAATAAGAAGTTCCCCGTAAAGGTGAAATAAATAAACGTTTGAGGGTGTGCTGTTCTCGCTCTGAAACCACCGTTGCCACACTGCCCCCTAAGCAACTAAAAAATAAAGCCGCTCCCACTAAACTGGATGGAGCCGCGTATTCCATTGCTTCTGAAATCGCTAATCCAGAGCGATCGGCAAAGATAAAACCATTTAATAATAAAACCGAGATCGGAAAAATAATCCAAAAAATTAAACTCCGCTTTCTTCTGCCTAATTCAATTAAAATTCGTTGAGCAACGGCTAAAATTTCTTGCCAAGATTGACGCATTTATTTTAAGTCTAAGAGTCCCTGTTCTTTGAGTTTCGGATTAAAACGAATCTCGACTTTCACACCGCGATCGCTAAGGGTTTCTAAAATTTGTGCTTCTAGTCGTTTGGCAATGGATTTAAGGAGTTTTATTTGTCCTAATTCATCATTGCTATGGTAACTGAGTTTATCTTCATTTGTCATGGTTAACTTAGCATCAATGGGTTGAGTCCAAAGATTTTCCTGTTCACTATTACCTTCGGGAATCGTTTTATTTTCGGTGATCCATTGTTGTTTAGTGGATTCTAAAATACTCCGACTAGGACGATCAATGGTTTGCAGTTTTAACCAATAACATTTGTTGGGCTGACGCACAAGATGTTGTTTTAAACTCAGATAAATATCTCGTGAATAACCGACAAATTGTAAGTTTCTATTCTGATCAAAAATAGCATAAATCCCTATTTTTCCTGATAAATTTTCATCAAGAAGACCTTGATCATCTAAGTAGGGTAAAAATTCTAAATTGTCTAAGACAGGTATTTCAGTTTCTAAAGGCATATTCTTTAAGCTTCAATTTTTATTAATAATATGATTGAGGAGATAATATATTATGTCCCTACGGTTTAAAAGAGTGAGAATAATAAATGGTTATCTTTAATATTCATTATTCCGATACTAATTTTCTATAAATGGCACACAGACGACTGGGTTTAAAGATTTTTGCTTGAAACATAAAATTAGGAGGAACATTAATAATGAGATGATCAGCCGATTGATAATAGGCTTCAAATTCCTGGGCATTCCTTTAGGGGTTTCACTGCTATAGGGAACGGGTTGAAAAATGAGTTCGGTAAATTCTAATTTTGCATTATCGACTTGTTGAGTTAATTGTTGAATAAATACTTCATTAGTTAATAACTTGAATAAAATCTCTTTGTTTTCTGGGGATAGGGTGAAACTAGAATCATAATTTTCGATGATTTTTAATCCCATTGTCATACCTGATTAATTTTAAAAAATGGAGAATGCGATAATCGTTAAATCTACTAATCCCAAATTAAATGGAACTTAAGGTAGTTATACTATTTTATTGGGCGTAAGCCTTACGCCCCTACAGGATTTTTTTGAAAATATCCGCAATGTTTTTAGTTTAAATTGGTATAACCTATAAGATTCTATCAATTGCTAATTATCGACCAAACACTTTTGTTATCATACCTAATGTTTAGGGCGAATTTGCAAGTTAATTTTCCTTATTTTAATGACTCTTAATATTTATCCGTTATCCTGATAAGCCCGAATCATGGCTTGGGTTCCCTGTTCTGCTCCTTTTCCATTATCCAAATCTTGAACTATTTGAAACAGGCGATTGGCTAATTGCACCCCCGCGAAGGATTTGTCCGAATTTTTAAATGTTTCTTGGACTAGCCGTAAATCCTTCAAAATATGTTTGATCATAAAGCCAGGATTGAGGTCATCGGCGACAATTTTGGGGCCAAGATTCGCTAATGCCCAAGACCCCGCCGTCTCCTGTGGAACAAACTTCAATCATTAAATTGGGATCGATATTTTGTTCCTGAGCCAGGGCGATCGCTTCACAGAGTCCGACCATATTCAACGCAGCCAGAACTTGATTGCAAAGTTTAACGGCTTGACCGCTCCCCGATGGTCACAGTAATAAATATTTTTACCCATTGCTTGTAAATAGGGCAGAGATTCCTGAAAATCGGCTTCTGTGCCACCGACCATAATGGTTAACGTTCCCTGTTTCGCGCCAATATCTCCCCCTGAAACGGGTGCATCCAAAAAACGCAAATGATTTGATCGTAAAATTTGGGCAATTTCCTGGGCGGTATCTCGGCCAATGGTACTAAAGTCTATTATTAAAGCATTGGATTTAGCGTGGTGAATAACGCCATTTTCACCTAATATTACTGCTTTTAGGTCGGGAACATCTCCCAGACAGGTCAGAATAACATCGGCATTTTTGACTGCTTCCGCTAGGGTATCGACAACTTTTGCCCCTGCTTTTTCCACCGTTTCTACGCCGACACAATTAGGAGTTCGATTCCAGGCAGTTACGGAAAAGCCTTTACGGACTAAGTTGGCAGTCATCGGTGCGCCCATCACCCCTAATCCTAAAAAAGCAATTTGTTGAGCTTGAACCATCGTCATAAATCAAATAGCATCGTATTTTTTGAAATAATTAACAAAAGGGATAGGCTGTTTTTCATCGAAAACGCTCAAAGGCAAGGGGCTTAAGCCCCTTGTTATAAAAATTTTGGAGGAGGCAGTCATTGAAAGTACCACAGAAGTGCAGAATTTAAGGATAATAAGCGAGATAAATTCCCAAAATTAGCCCGTATTTCGCATTCCTGCCGCGATACCATTAATCGTTAACAACGCACCCCGTAATAATTCCTCTTTGGAATACCGACGATAACGCACGCCACTGGATTCGGCTTCCTGGGTTACGAGTCTTAATCGTTTTAACAGAGAAACCTGTAAAAAACCGAGGGGAACAATGGTGCGATTGCGTAGTTGAACGGATCTTTGTAAGCCGCGATCGCCGTCTAATAAATTTTCATGGGCTGTAATTTTGAGGGTAATATCACGGGTAAGACGATATTCATCAGCAATCTGTTCAAACAGACGTTGGAATCGTTCACGATCTTCGGGTTGGGATAATTCTTGAACATAGTGTTGGGCAATATTCAAATCAACTTTCGAGAGAGTCATCTCGACTTTGGCAATGACCATGTTAAAGAAAGGCCATTTAAAGTAAAAATAGCGCAATAATTTCAGATTTTTAACGGGATCTTGATCCACAAAATTCTTTAATGCAGTCCCCACTCCATACCAAGCGGGAAGCAGAAAACGGCTCTGAGTCCAGCTAAAGACCCAGGGAATGGCCCGCAGAGTGCTGAGGTCTTTTTTTCCACTCTTACGACGAGCAGGGCGGGAACTGATCTGTAATTCACTAATTTCAGGAATGGGGGTAACAGACAGGAAAAAGTCAATGAAATCTGGCTCTTCGTAAACTAACGACCGATAAGCCTGACGGGAAGAAGCCGCGATTTCTTCCATAATGCGGTTCCAGGGTTCGATATGGTCAAAACTACTTTTGAGTAAACTGGCTTGAATAACGGCGGCAGTCAGGGTTTCGAGATTATACAGGGCGAGTTCGGGGAGAGAATATTTAGATGCTAAAACTTCTCCCTGTTCCGTAATTTTGATCCGTCCATCAACAGTTCCCGCAGGTTGGGCCAAAATCGCTTTATAGGCAGGGCCACCACCCCGACCAACGGAGCCACCCCGACCATGAAAGAGCCGTAAAATTAAGCCATGTTCCTGGGCAACCTGTTGTAGGGCTTTTTGGGCTTTATGAATTTCCCAATTACTACTTAAAAATCCCGAATCCTTGTTGCTATCGGAATAACCGACCATAATTTCCTGTAAATTGGCGGGTTTCAAAATCGGCTCTGGGACGAGAATCGGCGCATTGTTCTCTTCGATTTGACCCTGAGCTAGGGCTTTATAACTACCCGCGAGGGCTGCTCGATAAAAGGGCAGTTCAAAAAGACATTTCATCACCGTTGGGGCGTGCTTGAGATCTTCTACGGTTTCAAAGAGGGGGACGATCCGCACGGAGGAGCTACTGGTCGCAGGATCATACAAGCCCGCTTCTTTCGCCAGTAACAAGACTTCTAGGACATCACTGGCATCGTTGGTCATGCTGATGATATAGGTCTGGCAAATGGCTGGGCTGAATTCCTGTTGCAGATAGCGCAACATTCTCATGGTTTCAATGGTTTCACAGGTTCTCTCGGAGAAGGGCATTTCCTGGGGAATGAGAGGCCGTCGGGTTTGCAATTCAACACTGAGCCAATTGATTTTTTCGTCTTCACTCAGTTGCTCGTAGGGATAGGGCAGTACCCCCATGTAGGCCGAGATTTCGGCGATCGCTTCGGCATGGCGAGAGGATTCCTGACGAAAATCTAATTGCACGAGAATAAAGCCGTAAACTTCCACCTGGGTGATCAAGTGATCGAGTTCGAGGCAAGTTAGTCCCGTTTCTGCTAAATTGCGTTGAATCAGTTGCAGTTCTTCGAGAAATTCTGCCCCTGTCCGATAATACTGGGGATGGCTCATTTGACTGATCATCTGCCGTTTATCGGGGCTGGACATCTGACTATTGCGAGCTAGGGTATTTTCCAATCGCTTCTGGATATAGGCCAATTTCATGCGATAGGGTTCCTGACGATAACGGAGCATTAACCCTTCATAGATTTCGGGCAATTCCATGCGATCGCGTTCTAGGGAGTCCAGAATCTCTTGGGACATCTTGCACCAATGGAGGGAAGGACTGAGAAAGGAGGTTAATTCACCAATATGACGAAGATATTTCTTGAGAACCATCTCTCTTTGATAACAAGCAGTCTGCCAGGTCACTTCAGGGGTAACAGACGGGTTGCCATCGCGATCGCCACCGACCCAAGAGCCAAAGTAACAAAAATCAGGACTAGGAGCGCGTAACCAGGGAAAATTACTTTTAATCGCCTGTTCTAGGCGTTTTGCGAGTTGGGGAATGGCATCAAACAGCACTTCATCGAAATAGTGGAGAGAATAATCCACTTCATCTAAGACGGTTGGTTTAAATTGATGTAATTCATCTGTACGCCACCAAAAACGAATCTCTTCGGTCAATTTATCCATTTCTGACCGAGCTTCCCAGGAATTTAGCCAATCTAATCGGGAAACCCCGCCTTCCAATTGGTCAAGTTTGCGTAACACTCTATCAATACGACGTTGTTTACGACGAATGGTGTGGCGGACAATTTCCGTCGGGTGGGCCGTAATGACGAGGCGAATATCTAGTTGATCCAACAATCGTTGAATTTGTTTAGGGGGAACATTGAGGGTTTTGAGTTGGCTAAATAACCAATTAAAATCTCCAACTTGCTCAATTCCTTCCCCGTCTCCCATACTTTTTTTCAATAGACTCAATTCGATGGGGAGGGGCGCGATTCGAGGCTTCATCGGATTTTTCATCCTCTATCTCTGAGCTGACATTTTGGGCTGATTCCCAGCGATTTTTCTCCTGTTCCCGTTGTTCGTAATGTTGCTCCACAATATTGATTAATTGGAAATAGAGCGCGAAGGCACGGGCGGCCCGAATGGCATCATTGAGTTCTAGTTTTTCGATTCGTTCTGTGATGGCCAATAGAGAGTCTTGCGTCATTCCTGTGGCGACATCCTCTGGAGAACACCGCGATCGCAACTCCTTGAGCAAATCGACTAATTCTTGCCCACACTCGGATTGCAATACCGATTCCCAAATCTCTTCCACCAACTTTAAGCGATGATATAGTACGGAATCTTCGGGGAGATCAGACCGTAAATTTTTATCACCTCCGTTGGAAGCGGGAGCCAAATTAGGGGAAGAAGAGGATTGAATGACCGGACTCATAGGAACCTCAAGGAGTATCAACAATGCAAAACAGCAAAAGCACTAAAATGTCGAGGACGATATCTAAACAGCTTATCTAACCAGCCTAAAATACGCTCGATCCCAACTATTGTATCGGTTCTTACCAATAATGGATTGTTATCAGGGGAACGAATCTCAAAAAAAGCTGATGCTCAGGATTTATGCCATTAAAGAGTTTCTTTTGTCCCATCCGGTAGGGTAAGAGCATTGGGTTGGACATAATTGGACATAAGTAGTTCGATAAACTCACTGACCACCTTACGTTCGCTCCTAGAGGGGAATCTTCATTTTAACCCTGGGCATTAGACCTCTTGCAAAAGTTTTTTAACAGTTAATATGAAAAATAAATTTAATCTAGAAAAATTGCCTCGACGGTCAAAAACGGTTAACAAATCATCGAAAATCAAACCAAAATAATCTATTAAAGTAGAATAACAAAAAATTGGCACATTCAACTCGCTCAGCTTGTATCCAAAAGCTGAACTTGAATAAATTAGGCTCTACCGAACTTATTATGCTAATAATCGCTTAAAGTCGGACAGAACAAGGATCGATGTAAAAGTTGATACAGCCCTTTGCGTATTCAAGACGTACAATAACAGCAGTGGGCAAAATAATTGCGGAGATGAACAGACGAAATCAGATATTTATCGCTGTTCTATCTATCTTCTGCCTAGATTGATAGAACAGCGATAAGGCGATCGCGTTTTAGGATTGCGTTTTAACTTATTGCAGTAGTATAAATTTATGCTCATGATTTACTGAGCCAATCTGAAATTAGATTGTTTTAGTTCTTTCGCTATAATAGAAGAATATTTACTTTCAGTCCAATACCTTGAAAATGAAAATCACAGCCACCTTAAACGAAATTACCAGCCTTAATCTAGAAGATAGAATTCAGCTAGTTCAAGCAATCTGGGATAGTATTGCCGCAGAACAAGCTTACCCTGAGCTAACCGAAGCACAAAAGCAAGAACTGGATAATCGAATTAAAGATCATGAAATCAATCCCGATAACACAATGACTTGGGAAGAAATCAAAGCATCTATTAAAAAATAACCATGAATTATGCTCTAGTATTTCGCCCAAAAGTTCGTGACGAGCTTGATGAAGCTTATCGTTGGTACGAGAGACAGCAACAGGGACTAGGCGATGAATTTTTAGATTGTATAGACTTGATGCTAAATCAAATCTGCTCAATGCCAGAATCCTATGTCATTGTGTATCGAGACATTCGACGAGCAGTAATTAAGCGTTTTCCCTATGCAGTGTATTATCGAATTGTTTCTACCTGTAAATAATTAGTTGATGATTAGGTAAAATGAAGAGAAAGCAAAAAATCAGATTATCTTAAAAAAAGGAGTAAAAACTATGAAAGTAACGATAGAATTCGTAATTCGTGACGAAATAGGCAATATTCTCAGTCAAAATAGTCCATTTGCAATGGAAATAGGAATCCAAAGCTTACATGACATAGAGGGAGGTGTAGAACAGATGAAACAGAAAGTATTGCCTGAAATAGAGGCAACCTTACTGGCACAGGCACAAAATCAGTTCACGAAAAAAGTCAAAAAAAACTAAACTTGTGGTGTAATGCTACGAGAAAAGTATGGATAAAAACATTACACGGTAAGTTTGAGTTTTACTTACAAAAGTATCAAACGAATAAAAAAGAAAGCAACTATTTTCAGTTATCGGAGCAATTACAGGAAAGGTTTGTGAGTCAGAGATTAGAGGAATTATGCGGTTATTACGCCAATCGGCTCAGTTATGAGAATTTGGCTGGATTAGTGGAGCGAGTAACAGGAGAAAACTTATTGAGTGACCAGACCATTTGGGGAATAGTGAAAAGGAAAGCCGAAACCTATAGCCAGCAAATCCGACAAACTGTACAAGAATCGTTAGAATCGACCACATCTGAGCAGATTCAGATAAAGAAAAGCGTAGAGATTTATAACATAGAGGAGTCAGAAATTCTCCTATTTGACGATGGTATTCAAGTCAAAGGACAAAAGCCTGAGCGTAATTCGCGTCATGAATCTACTGCCCATACTCCAAGTCCAGATAACATCAAGAATAAGACTCCCGCCGTCATTACCGATGTAGTAATGTTGCAAACACCCAAAGGGGGATTTGAATATCTCGTTTCTCCTTTTGATACTGAGTTAGAAGAACCGATAAGTCTTGCGACAGTCGTTAGAGTGAGAATTCTCGACCTCTATCAAAAGGAATCAAAACCGTTGAATATTGTTGCTATCACCGATGGGGCAAAAGTCATTCGCCATCGCCTCTTGGCTATCTTTGGTGTTTTACCTGTTGTGATTTTAGACTGGTATCACCTATGCAAAAAAGTGCGAAATCTGATGTCTATGATTGCTTTCAACAAAGAAGAAAAATCCAATCATGTCAAGTTTTTATTCTCACAATTATGGCATGGTCAGACTGATATTGCCCTCAACTACTTAAAACATCAGGTTGTTGCTCGCAATAACAAGGTCTTGTTGGAACTTATTGGTTATTTGGAGAAACATCACTCAGAAATCATCAACTACGAAGGTCGGCGAAAAGTCGGTAAAAGTATTGGTAGTGGTCGCATCGAAAAAGGCGTAGATTTGGTCATTGGTCATCGTCAGAAAAAAAAGGGTGTCAGTTGGAGCATGAACGGTAGCAAGGCTTTAAGCTTTCTCAAGGTAGCTGAACTTAATCATTGCTGGACTTCTCTTTGGTTTCCTGCTCAATCTTGTTAATCATCAACTAATTATTT
>CAWEDJ010000041.1:0-103129 GCA_963807635.1 uncultured cyanobacterium | reverse complement strand
ATCTTTTTGCCCTGCTTCGGCAGGTTTTACGTTTTTTTTGTCTTTTTCGGAAGAAGAGCTTATTTTTCTGCCCTCTTATTAGCCCAGCTTATGCTTTGTGTTGACAATTCATTTAACCCTTATGTTTTACTCGCCTTAAATTCATAAATTAATCCCCTCTTCCTGTTTTTTGACTTTTTCAGCAAGCCCTATTTAATGATTCACGTTTTCAACCGTTGAAATTAACCCAGCAATCTACTCAGGGACAAATTGGCTTAAATGTACATCGAGTTATAGAGCTAGAAAGTGTTACTGATAACTCTCAAGCGTCCTTTCTTAAGTTTGAGATGGACGGAGAATATTGGTTAATTCCTAATATTACTTCATCTTATATTAGTAAGATCATGAATAATTTAGAGGAGAATCCTGAAGTTTTTATCATTCATCGTGGTTCAGGAAATCTGGAATTAGTTAGAGCTTGCTGAAAAAAGCTGAAAGCCTTATAAGAAAAGAGATGAGGGGATTTAGAGAGCAAAAAAAGTGCAAAAAAAAGGTCTAAAATGAGTGAAAAGGCTTGCACCCCTCCCCTTCCAGAGCATTGAACGATGTACCCCAAAAAAGAATCCGAAAAATCGACTGTTGAAAACTTCAAAATACCAAGTGAGTGGAAGCCAAAAGAAGAAAATCGTTGGGTAATCATGTCAAAAATAATTCCGTGGGAGGAATTTGAAGAAGAATATGCAAAACAATTTTCAGAAAATAAAGGAGCGACAGCCAAACCATTTAGGATGGCATTAGGGTCATTAATAATAAAAGAAATATTGAGAATAAGTGACCGAGAAACAGTAGAACAAATAAAAGAAAACCCTTACTTACAATATTTTATAGGACTAGAAGTATATGAAAATGAGGAGGCATTTGATGCGTCACTGTTAGTACATTTCCGTCAAAGAATAGGAATGGACTTGGTGAATCAAATAAATAAAGCAATGGTAAAAAAAGAAGAAGAAATATTATCAGAAGTAAAAGAAAAAAGTGAAGGGGAAAATCAGAATAGAGGAAAGCTATTAATAGATGCAACCTGTGCACCAGCAGACATCAAATATCCAACAGATATAGGAATCTTGAATGAGGCAAGAGAAAAAACCGAAAAAATAATAGACAACTTGTATAAAAAAACTAAAAAAAAAGGAAAAAAACCAAGAACCTATAGAATAAGAGCCAGAAAAGATTACTTAGAGCTTGCTGAAAAAAGCTGAAAGCCTTATAAGAAAAGAGATGAGGGGATTTAGAGAGCAAAAAAAGTGCAAAAAAAAGGTCTAAAATGAGTGAAAAGGCTTGCACCCCTCCCCTTCCAGAGCATTGAACGATGTACCCCAAAAAAGAATCCGAAAAATCGACTGTTGAAAACTTCAAAATACCAAGTGAGTGGAAGCCAAAAGAAGAAAATCGTTGGGTAATCATGTCAAAAATAATTCCGTGGGAGGAATTTGAAGAAGAATATGCAAAACAATTTTCAGAAAATAAAGGAGCGACAGCCAAACCATTTAGGATGGCATTAGGGTCATTAATAATAAAAGAAATATTGAGAATAAGTGACCGAGAAACAGTAGAACAAATAAAAGAAAACCCTTACTTACAATATTTTATAGGACTAGAAGTATATGAAAATGAGGAGGCATTTGATGCGTCACTGTTAGTACATTTCCGTCAAAGAATAGGAATGGACTTGGTGAATCAAATAAATAAAGCAATGGTAAAAAAAGAAGAAGAAATATTATCAGAAGTAAAAGAAAAAAGTGAAGGGGAAAATCAGAATAGAGGAAAGCTATTAATAGATGCAACCTGTGCACCAGCAGACATCAAATATCCAACAGATATAGGAATCTTGAATGAGGCAAGAGAAAAAACCGAAAAAATAATAGACAACTTGTATAAAAAAACTAAAAAAAAAGGAAAAAAACCAAGAACCTATAGAATAAGAGCCAGAAAAGATTACTTAAAATTGTCAAAAAAACGCCGTCCGTCGAGAAAAGAAAGGAGAAAGGGCATAAAAAAACAAATCCAATATATCAAAAGAAACCTTTCCCATATAGAAAAATTAAGAGAAGATAAAGAGGTCGCAAAATTAAGTAAAAAAGACGAAAAGATACTGTCGATAATACAAAAAGCCTATGAGCAACAAGTAGGAATGTATGAAAATAAAGAAAATAAGGTAGAAAATAGAATTGTGAGTTTGACTCAACCTCATGTTCGTCCCATTGTTAGAGGAAAAGCGGGAACGCCAGTAGAGTTTGGTGCAAAACTATCAGCAAGTTATGTGAATGGATATCTTTATTTATACCGATTAAGTTGGGATAATTATAATGAATCAGGCGACTTCAAAGGACAAATAGAAGAGTTTAAACGTGAGACAGGCTACTATCCCCAGTCTGTTCATGCTGATGCAATCTATCGCACAAGGGAAAATCGCGCTTTTTGTAAGGAGAAGGGAATTCGATTGAGTGGCCCACCCTTGGGAAGACGACCCACAAATATTAGTCCAGAAAAAAAGAAAGAAGCTCTTCAAGATGAAAGAGACCGTAATGCTATTGAAGGCAAATTTGGTCAAGCAAAGAGACGATTTAGCCTCAATCGAGTTATGACAAAACTTCCTGATACCTCTGAAACCGCTATTGCTATCACCTTTTTAGTCATCAATCTTTTTGCCCTGCTTCGGCAGGTTTTACGTTTTTTTTGTCTTTTTCGGAAGAAGAGCTTATTTTTCTGCCCTCTTATTAGCCCAGCTTATGCTTTGTGTTGACAATTCATTTAACCCTTATGTTTTACTCGCCTTAAATTCATAAATTAATCCCCTCTTCCTGTTTTTTGACTTTTTCAGCAAGCCCTACTTAAAATTGTCAAAAAAACGCCGTCCGTCGAGAAAAGAAAGGAGAAAGGGCATAAAAAAACAAATCCAATATATCAAAAGAAACCTTTCCCATATAGAAAAATTAAGAGAAGATAAAGAGGTCGCAAAATTAAGTAAAAAAGACGAAAAGATACTGTCGATAATACAAAAAGCCTATGAGCAACAAGTAGGAATGTATGAAAATAAAGAAAATAAGGTAGAAAATAGAATTGTGAGTTTGACTCAACCTCATGTTCGTCCCATTGTTAGAGGAAAAGCGGGAACGCCAGTAGAGTTTGGTGCAAAACTATCAGCAAGTTATGTGAATGGATATCTTTATTTATACCGATTAAGTTGGGATAATTATAATGAATCAGGCGACTTCAAAGGACAAATAGAAGAGTTTAAACGTGAGACAGGCTACTATCCCCAGTCTGTTCATGCTGATGCAATCTATCGCACAAGGGAAAATCGCGCTTTTTGTAAGGAGAAGGGAATTCGATTAAGTGGCCCACCCTTGGGAAGACGACCCACAAATATTAGTCCAGAAAAAAAGAAAGAAGCTCTTCAAGATGAAAGAGACCGTAATGCTATTGAAGGCAAATTTGGTCAAGCAAAGAGACGATTTAGCCTCAATCGAGTTATGACAAAACTTCCTGATACCTCTGAAACCGCTATTGCTATCACCTTTTTAGTCATCAATCTTTTTGCCCTGCTTCGGCAGGTTTTACGTTTTTTTTGTCTTTTTCGGAAGAAGAGCTTATTTTTCTGCCCTCTTATTAGCCCAGCTTATGCTTTGTGTTGACAATTCATTTAACCCTTATGTTTTACTCGCCTTAAATTCATAAATTAATCCCCTCTTCCTGTTTTTTGACTTTTTCAGCAAGCCCTAGTTAGACCTGCAAAGCTAAAAGCTATTGGTTTTGACTTATGGGAAATTGAAGAACCTGGAGAATTTACACAACAAGATATTATTCCAGAAATAAATCTACAATCATTCCAAAATCTACCATCTCAAAATATAACTTCATCACCAGCTTTTTCTCCCGAAACAATTAATCCTAAAGAAGTTGATCTCGGTATTTTGTATTATCTTAGGAAAAATGACAATGCTAGTTTTATAGACCTCCTATCAAACCTAAAATGTGATAAACAACTTCTCCGCGATCACCTACTAATTTTACAAGAAGAAGAATTTATCAAAATTGTTAACAAATCCGATGAGAACAACACCATTTATAAAATGATCTAAAACTATTATTAGCGATCGCCAAATTTCTCCCTGATACTGTCATTTTTTTCAGACTTCACGGGAAAAATCAGGCTCTTAAAATCATCCTTTCCCCCGATCGCGGATGGAAAAAATGTAGTTCCCTCCCATGAAGACACAAACGATCGCCCTCATTGGCAACCCCATATAAGCGATCGCCCACAATCGGCATCCCCAACCCCTGGGAATCCGCCGCATGGACACGGAGTTGATGGGTGCGTCCCGTTAAAGGAATAAATTCAACCTGAGTATCATTTTCTCCCCTAGAAATTACCCGAAATTTAGTCACACTAGGCTTCCCCCGTTGCCAATCCACCACCTGATAGGGTCGATGACTCGGATCTCCCCAGAGCGGCAAATTAATCGTTCCCTCAGAGAGAATCACCCTTCCTGCCAACAACGCATCATAGATCTTATGAACTTGTCGCTGTTCAAACTGCCGACTAAGGGAACGATAGCTCTCCAAATCACGAGCAAATAACAAAACTCCCGAAGTATCCTGATCTAAACGATGAACAGGGCGTAAATTCATGCCATCGGCTAACAAATTTTGTAATCGACTGGAGGCACTATCGCCTTTGCCTGAATGACGACCAGGCACCGATAGTAAACCAGCAGGTTTCGCGATCGCGACGAACCATTCATCTTCATAAATAATGGGAAGAGAATCATCTATAATTTTAGGAATATCATCAAATTTGCTCAAACCCGACAATAAAAATCCCATTATGGGTTGACAGCGTTCTGTACAAGCTCCATAAAATTTTCCCTGCTCCTTACTCCCCCACCAAAATTCTGCCATTGCCAAAGGCTTAAATCCCTGAGTCGCCGCATAGTGGAGTAATTTCGGCGCACAGCATTCTCCCGTTCCCGTCGGTAAACCCTGGGGCATCAACTGTTTCAAAGAAAGGGAATTTCCCGCAAAATTCGTGAGGGAATAGGTGCAGTGCATTTGGGTTTGCAGTTGGCGCGATCGCATTTTTCGTTGTTGCTTGAGTTGCTGTATTGTTTGATCCGCTTCTTGAATGATCCTTTGTAGCGGTTTTAGTACCTCATCTCGTTGCCGTTTCAATCGACGTTTTTCCATCCCGTCTCGCTTACTTTGTTCCTGTAATTCATTTAATTGATAGGCTATCTCCTCATTTTCTGGATTTGCAAATAAAAATTCACGCTGTTTTTTTCGATCTTCCTTTCGTTGAGCATGAATCAAATTTAATGCTGATAACTGTTGGTTAAAATCTTCAAAAAATCTCTCATATTCTTGACGTTCAGGAATAAATTTTAACCGCAAAATTTGTTGTTTAATTTGTTCTAATTCAGCGAGGGTTTGATTCTCGGCTAACACTAATTTTTCTTGTCCTGAAATTGGTGGAACCCAACCTTCTTTTTGGGATTGACCTTGTAATAATCCTGAAAATGCTTTTAGCACCTGATTTCCATTCTGGGTTTCGACTAATAAAACACCATACATTTTTCCTTCTTTTGAAAAAATCGGATCTTCTGCTAAAGATTTCATCAATTCCCTAGCGATCACTTCTATTTGACGAGTGCGGGGTAAGCGCAGTAATTTTCCTGTATTAGGACAATATCCTTCATACCAATAGGTAACCATTCGGTCATTAATATCGGCCCTCGTATTGAGATTGAAGACATTATAAAATGAGGTCTGAGTCTGAAAAGTCATCTTAATAGTCCCCAATTATTTCAAAATTCAAAAAAATGTGCGATCGCTTTTATCGAATATCACGAAACTGACAGTGATCTCTTCTGTCAATTTTAACAAGCTAGTCACATAGAAAAAACTAGAAAAAACGCGATCGCGCCCCCGTATCGGTTTTCTCTCCTAATCACCCCACCCAATTGGGTTAAACTAAAAGAGAAACGTCATAAATGGTAGTCAGAAAATATTTCGGACAGATTTGCCGCCCTCTCTATCTTGAATCGGTGAAATTTTATTGAATTGATGAAATTACTCAATCCTTTTCCCCTTCGTCCCCACTTACCTTCCTTAGTTTACTTGCCTGGCATGGATGGAACGGGTAGGTTATTGCATCGCCAGAGTGAATCCCTCGCCCCTTTTTTCAACCTTCATTGTCTTTCTCTGCCCCCCGTTAGTATTAATAGTTGGGATGAGATGGCCCAGAGCGTTATTTCCTTAGTTTCAACGGAAATCAGACAAAAACCTGTTTATCTCTGCGGTGAATCCTTTGGAGGATGTTTAGCCCTTAAAATCGCCCTCAAAAAGCCTGAAATCGTTGATAAACTAATTTTAATTAATCCCGCTTCTTCCCTACGTCAAGCGTCCTGGCTAGGCTTGGGCATTACTCTCAGCCATTGGCTACCCGAAGCGGTGCATCAAGCTTCTACCTTGGGTTTTCTCCCCCTTTTAGCCTCTTTAAGCCGTATAGAAGCCCCTGATCGCCGTCAATTATTGCAAGCCATGCGATCGCTGCCCCAGGCAGTCGTGTGTAGCCGATTATCTTTGCTTTATGACTTTGTGGTTGAGCCATTTCAATTACAGCAATTTAAACAGCCGTCTTTGATTATTGCCAGTGGAGCGGATCGTCTTTTGGCGTCAGTAGAGGAAGGGAAACGGTTACAGAATTTTTTACCCCAAGCTCAACTAGAGATTTTGCCCCAGAGTGGCCATGCTTGTTTATTAGAAAGTCAGTTAAATTTGACCCATATCCTTAAAAATCAAAATTTTCTTCCTGTTGATATTAATGCCAATCTTGAACACATCTAAAAGTTAGTTTGAGTCTAGGTTTTAAAAATCCTATGAAAGATGATTCATCCCTCAAATTAGCAACGTCCGTAATAGTTTTTGTCTTAAAAAATAATCATCGCTTTCAGAATTTTGGCATAATGACAGGAATTTCCTGATTGCGATATTTACGATAAATTTTAAAATCGCTGTCTAAAGTCATGACAATACTATTAAAAATTTGTTCAGACATTCTTACCAAACAGGCATCAGCAAAAGACATCGGTACCGAACGATAACGACGCATTAAAGTTTCAATCACTCCAGCCTCTTCGTTTAGATTAAAGCTAACTTGAATAATTTGTCTTTTAACCAAAGAAATGACTGCTTCTTTACCCTCATGAACGTTTCGGAGTAAATAACAAGATTCCGTAATTACTGCATCACAAGTTAATAAAGGAGCCTGGATATTTGCCCATTCCCTAACCGCCCAATGGTGAAAATAATCTCGCTGGTCTAACAAAGCAACAATAACACTAGCATCAATGATAGTCGTTCTGTTCATTGGACAGTCTGCTTGAGCTTCCGTTTTTCTAATGATAAATCTCCTGGCCCTTGAAGACAACCAACCAGATCCCCCGCCGCTTCTAGGGCAGAAATCGAATTATTTTTTTCTCCTTTATCTTTAGGAGATTGATGGGCTTGAAATTGTAGAAATTGGATAAATTCTAAAACTTGTCTTTGTTGATCAAAATCGAGCGATCGCCAACTCTCTAAAAGAATTTGTTCGGGATTAAGTTTAGTTTGCATAATGGCATCTAGTCCTGTTGAGTTATTATTCAGAAAAATAGATAAAAAAGGAGGATTAAATTCAAGCATCCTCCCTTTAATTTAATTAAACTCAGGAAAAGTCACAGAAAAATCTTCGATCAAATCATCTAGTTCACTCAGAGCTTGAACAACATCTAGCTTGAGAATCCCCAGATTCGGTTGTTCGGATAATTTGACGAGAAATTCGCGTTTGGCTGTAATGAGATTGATTTTTTGCTGAATGATGATCTTGTCCATTGTTAAATTATCCTCGCTTAATCGTTCATCATTATAACCAAATTGATTCTAAAATCTGACTCAGGCTGATATCTGCTCTGGTGAGAATGTTAACCGTGAAACAGGTCGGCTCCTGTGGTGTAAGTTGCGATCGCGTTCTTGTTTAGCCAGTTCGTATCATGCAAGATTATTCAAGCCGCAACAAATCGCTTAAGATTTATAGGACGAGTGTTCACTGATGATCTCCTATGCAATTAACTCCCCAGGAAAAAGATAAATTATTGATTTTTACGGCGGGCCTCCTTGCCGAAAGGCGTAAAGCGCGGGGCTTAAAACTGAATTATCCCGAAGCCGTTGCCTATATTTCGGCGGCAATTTTAGAAGGAGCCAGGGAAGGGCGAACCGTAGCCGATTTGATGAATTATGGCGCGACCCTGTTAGTCCGTAGCGATGTCATGGATGGGATTGCCGAAATGCTCCAGGAAGTGCAAGTAGAAGCCACCTCCCCCGATGGTACAAAACTCGTTACCGTTCACGACCCTATTCGTTAAGTTAAAATCTTTCCAGTCCTCTCAATATTTCTATTCAGTATTTCCTAAAAATTATGATTCCTGGTGAAATTATTACTCCCTCTGGCGATCTTGAACTCAATGCAGGTCGCGAAACTCAACAAATTACGGTTTCCAATAGCGGCGATCGCCCTATCCAGATCGGTTCCCATTTCCACTTTTATGAAGTAAATCCTGCCCTATGTTTTGATCGAGAATTAGCCAGGGGAATGCGCCTCAATATTCCTGCGGGAACGGCTGTTCGTTTTGAACCTGGTGATGAGAAAAATGTAGAACTGGTTAATTTTGTAGGCGATCGAGAAATCTATGGATTTAATGGTTTAATTGAAGGAAAATTGGATAAAAAGAAAAAAGATAAAAAATCAAAATCATAATTTTTTACGATGAATTTAATAATGCAACTTTTCCGTAGGAACTGACAGCAATTTGCAGTTAAATTGCCTATAGGGTAAGGAAATATAAGGACATAATAGTATTATGTCCCTACAAAAACTTACAAGGAGATAATAGTATTATGTCCCTGCAAAAACTGGTAAGTCTTAAAATTTTAATCATAAAACTCTAACTTAAATCTTAGAGATCTTTCACCATGCCAGATATTAAAAAATTAAAATTAATGGGAGCCAATATTCTCCTCAGTTTAGGCGGGATTACCTTTGCCTTAGTGATTGCAGAAATTGGTTTACGGATTGTCGGCATTTCCTATCCCAGCTTTTATCAAGTTGATGAATATCGCGGTCATGCCTTAATTCCCAATTTTTCGGACTGGTGGATCAGTGAAGGAAAAGGCTACGTTTCTATTAATAGTGATGGCTTAAGAGACAAAGAACATTCAACAACAAAATCCGAAAATAGCTATCGCATTGCGGTTATTGGCGATTCTTTTTCTGAAGCGATTCAAGTCAATGCAGAAGAAATTTTTTGGTCAGCGATCGCCCAACAACTGCCTTCCTGTCCTGCTCTTCAAGGAAAAAAAGTTGAAGTCATTAATTTTGGGGTGGGAGATTATGGAACCGCCCAGGAATTGATGACTCTGAAACATCATGTTTGGAAATACTCTCCTGATTTGGTTTTACTAGAGATTTTTACAGGAAATGATATTGTCAATAATTCCCAAGCCCTGAGTCCTGCGGATCGATTTAGCCCTTTTTTAAAAAAAGAAAATGGCGAATTTAAAATGGATTTATCATTTAAAGAAACAGAAACCTATCGTCGTCGTGATAGTTTTGTTAGAAGATTTGTTTTCTCTGTGATCAATCATTCTCGCTTATTACAAGTTATCAATGAAGCCAAACGAGTCATTAGTCTTAAAAAAGAAGCTAGTGCTAATTCCTTAGTAAACGCTACTAGTAATGATATTATTCCCGCCTTAGATTTTGACGTAAATTTATATCAAGAATCGCAAAATAAAGATTGGCAAGAAGCCTGGGAAGTCACCGAAGAATTAATTAAACAAATCAATACTGAAGTTAAATCAAAAAATGCTGACTTTTTAGCTATTACTATCAGTAATCCGCCTCAGGTTTATCCCGATCTTAAAATTCGCGACCGCTTAAATCAGTTGGGAGCAACCAATTTATTTTATCCCGATGAAAGAATCCAAAAGTTAGGACAAAAAAATGGATTTACGGTATTTAATCTAGCTAAACCCATGCAAGAATATGCCGATAAAAATCAAATTTTCTTACATGGATTTGATAATACGCGAATGGGGGTTGGACATTGGAATAAACAGGGGCATCAGTTAGCGGGAAAACTGATTACCGAGAAATTATGTCAACACGTTCTCTAGAGAGATCTCATGAATTATTTACAAGAAACAAAGCGCGTCTGAATTATTGGGACAAAGCTTATCTGCAACAGGATTTCTTCGGAGATAAACTTTGCTTAATTTAGGTAATTTATAAAGGGGAGCAACATTTCTAATTTGATTATTCACCAGGGATAAAGTTGTTATCTTGGTAAGTGGAATCAAAGGAGCTAAATCGGAGATATTGTTGCTGTCTAAAGAAAGTTGGATAAGATTCGTTAAAGAACTTAGGGGGGCGAGATTAGAAATTTGATTATGGGTAGCATAGAGTTCCGTTAAACTAGTAACAGAACTAAGAGGGGTTAGATCGGAAATTTGATTGCGGTTTAGGAAAAGAATACTAAGATTACTGAGGGAACTAAGGGGAGTAAGGTCAGAAATTTGATTGTTAAATAAAAATAGTCGGGATAATTTTTGTAAATTACTAAGGGGTTTTAAATCAGAAACTTGATTATTTCCTAAAATAAGGTGATCCAGATTTTTAAGGGAACTTAAAGGGGTTAAATCTTTAATCTGATTATTATAGAGATTGATTTGGGTCAGGTTAGGAAGAGCAGCGAGGGGGGCGAGATCGGTAATATTTTGGTTGCTCAAGTTTAGGGCGAAGGTGAGGGGAATTTTTCTACTCGCTTGTTGGCAATCCTGGGTTCCGAGATTATTTAGAATCTGATCAATGGTATTGACGGTCGCGGGAGCTAGGGTCTTTTTAGCAGAACACCAATCTAAAAAAGTGTTAAAGGTCGCGGGAGTCGCAGCAAAAACGGTAGAGAGGGGACTAAGCGCAAGAATCGAGCTTAAAACGATGGTAGAACCTAGTTTGAGTTTGGAAAGGAACATGGGTTCGATGAAGATAGTTTAGCGATTGGTATTGAAAGAAATTATATCAGTCTCAAGAATCTTTAGAAAAATTCCCTCTATATTTTAGAAAGTTTTCCGTCTTTCTGGGAGGTCTGTTTCTTCAATTTTACGGTTAATGGGGTTAAAAAACGACAAAATTGTAGAAAAAGGGAACAATATATCCGTATAAAGTTGCATGAGCTACGGACAAAGCGTTTCAACCCCTGATTTATTAACATCGACAATACTTTACCCCTGAGAATACCGCTATAATACATTGAATAAATTCTAGCCACTCACAATTTGAGCATTAGCCCCGTAAAAATGATTACAAAAATCAAATCTTTTTGGGGTTAGTATGACCAATAATTTGATCGTCGAAAGAATACTCTTTTCGTTCTTCAAACGGTCAAAATAATATCTCCAGGATAAATGAACAGCTTATCTGATCCACAAATTCAGGATACTAGCTTTTATTCACCAATTTATTGACATTAAATTACATCAACTAAGGAACTAAAATGGCAATTTCTGCGATTACGGAAGCACTGTTAGCGGCAAAAAAAGCATCGGGTGTAAGTTTTTCGGACTTAGAGGCAAAATTGGGACGGGATGAAGTCTGGATTGCCTCGGTTTTTTATCGTCAAGCTACTGCTTCTCCCGAAGAAGCGAAACAAATTATTGAAGCGATCGCTGCGGATGAATCTTTAATTGATGAGTTGACTACCTTTCCTTTAAAGGGTTCCCTAGAGCCTGTCATTCCCACCGATCCGTTAATTTATCGTTTTTATGAAATCATGCAGGTCTATGGGATGCCCATCAAAGCAGTTATTCAGGAAAAGTTTGGCGATGGCATTATGAGTGCGATTGATTTTACTTTGGATGTGGAAAAAGTCGAAGATCCCAAGGGCGATCGCGTCAAAGTCATTATGTGCGGTAAGTTTTTACCCTATAAAAAATGGTAATCAAAACATCAACATAAGAATTTTTTGTCTTTACCTAAATTTCCTAATTGCAAAAAATTTTTGATGCCAATGGTTAGTGCAATCTTAAAGGTTTACATTCCTGAAAACTGCGACGGCTTAAACAAATTAGGTTATCTTTAAGCCAGACAATTTCTTTTTCCCGTAGTTTAACCATCAGGCGAGTGATCGTAACTCGCGTTGCTCTGATTGCACTGCCAATTTGAGCGTGGGTGAGGGGATAGGGTAAACGATAACCGTCGGCAATAGGTTCTCCGTCTTGAGTCATCAACAAGGCTAAAAAACTTAAGAGACGATCTAGGGTCGATTTTTGTCCTAACAGTCCTAACCAAAGCAATTGAAATTGTTGTTGTTGGCGAAAGGCTTCGAGAATGTCTAGGTGGAGGTTGGGAGATTGGATTAATTCATTCCAGTAGAGCCAAATCACGGAAGTCTGATCGATATGGGCATAGGCTCCGAAAGCCAAGGGAGGCTGGGCTAAAATTTCAAAAGGACGATTTGCTCCTATCAATCCCAAGAGAGTTGGTGGAGGAGATTTTCCTGGGATTTCCATCGGCGTAGCAGGGTGGCTGGTTAAACGGACAACTCCTTGATGGACAAAATAGATTAAGCCTTGGCGAGTAGGAATAAAATCCTCTTTATTAAAGGTGCGATCGCGGTAATGGGCTTGCCCCCACTGCACCAGTTCGGGGAAAGTCAATAAAGGAGGCTGATCGGATATCGCCATAGGCTTTTGCTATCAAAAAAGACGCAATAATGATGAAAACGGGTTGTTTAACGCTAGATCTAGAAAAAACAAAAGATCTATCTTCTGTTCTGTCCTTAAAAAAAATTCTTCAAGTTGAGATATTAGGATTATTAAGTCAAGTCTCTGATGGATTGACAGATTCCTGGGTTTATTCGGATATTCCCCTTATTCCAACAGTTACGGAGCGCGATTTAACCTATCGTTCCGCGATCGCCTTTAAACTCGGAAAACAAACAAGATGGGAACAAGAAATCCTAGCAGAAAAATTATTTAACGCATTGATTAACCGAACTTTTTCCCAGGACACCACGAATCCCATCGAGCTGGAAGTTCAACTCATCGATCGCGTTTGGCTAACTTTTATTTTAGATTGTTCCAGTCTTCAGTTTTGGTTACTGGCTTTATTCCACCAATTCAATTCAATGGATGATCTCAAAAAGCGACCGACGACCATTGGCATTACCGAAAACGCGATCGCGGGTTACTGTCAATATGCCCATGCTCGCGCCTCTGCCTTACTCAGATTAGCTGAACAGGAAAAAATTCTACCTTTGTTGCCTTCAACGGAATCAGTCTCCATTGTTGAGTTATCGCCTCCCATGCGATCGCTACTAGAACAAATTCTGAGAGTTATTGATCACCAGTCCGAAAAGGCTTCAGAAAACTGGCTCAAGGTCAGTAAAAATTTAAGTCAATCCCTTTTGTTTTTTGAGCGGCATCATCGTCTATTTAATCCTAAAAATCAGTCTCAGAACCAATTAGCCTGGCTTTTATTAATCAATACCCGCGCTATTTTAGAAATACTACTTCTCACAAAACTTCAAATCCCTGCCCCTGATGAATTGTAAATTTTTTTTAAACTCAAATGTCATAATAAGGTAAGGATACTGTATATTGAAAGTTAAGTGTGAGGAGCGAACCAGATTTAGAGAGCCGAGACGAAACACGGAAAGTCGTCGGTTCTCTTTCTGATCTTAGGGAAGTAGAGCTTTAACATTGTGGTCAGACTAAAGATAGGATAGGTTGTTGAGAGTGCCAATCACCCAGACCAATCTAGACAGACCTAATGCTCCAATTTCCCCTATTGAATGAGGCCCTAACGCTATTTTTTAGTCAGTTATTGCTATCGATCCCCTTCTTGCTCTTCGGAATTCTTCTTTCCAGTGTGCTGTTAGTGTTTGTGGATGAACACAAGCTCATAGCCCGCTTTCCCCAAAATCGAATTCTCAGTAGCATTGTCGGCAGTAGTTTAGGGATTTTGTTGCCTGTCGGTCAGTATGGCACGATTCCAGTGGTTCGTCGTTTATTATTACAGGGCGCACCCATTCCCTTGGCGATTAGTTTTCTCGTTGCTGGCCCTACAGTTAATCCCATCGTCATTTGGTTTACCCTATCGACCCTCGCGATTCAACCTCGTTTAATTTTTCTGCGAATTATCCTGACCTGGTTCATGGCGGTAATTATTGCTTTGGTGTTTAGTTCCTATCGAGAAAAACCGTCTTCTGAACTGATTTTAAATCCCGTGAGTCGGGTTCCTTTTTTACGTTCAGGGACTTTTTTGGTGGATGAAACTAAAGATGATCCTCTGCAACGGAGTGGTAATTTAATTTATGAATACGCCATGCCAGAAGTTCATCAACGCTCTTGGCTAGAAAAGTTAAGTTTATTTTTTAGAAATGGGATACAAGAAAGTCTAGAGTTAATGCCTTTTTTGCTCCTGGGTTCGGCGATCGCGGCGGGAAGTCAACTTTATTTACCCCAAGCCAGCCTTTTGAATTGGGCGATCGATCCCCTAACTCAAATTTTGGTAATGATGGGATTAGGCGTTACTCTCTCCTTTGGTTCACTCTTCAGCGCTTCTTTTCTAGTACCTTTAACAGCAAATCTCTGGATCGGTTCGTCGTTGGCTTTTTTATTAATCGATTCGGTGATTAATCTCAAAAGTTTAGCCCTTTTGTTGGCTGTTTTTCGTTTTAAACCTGTATTTTATTTAACTATTTTAACGATTCAGTTAGTTTTACTCTTTGCGTTAGTTTTAAATTTTTACGTTAATTAATTTTTCTTTCCAGCTTTTTCTATTGTTTTAAGATTAATGTTTTTCAATAGTGAAATTAAGCGCGAATTTTATCGGGGATGTCTATGCCATACAAAAAAAGATGCAGAATTTCAATCGGAGACATCGGTGGACTGTGGATCATAATGTCATCATGACCAGGATGAAGATGCAATCTCATATTTTTATCATCATTAGCATGATTGGGGGGATTAAAATCAATTCTTAAAAATCGAGAAGGCATTTCTTCGGGGAAACGAATCTCAAAATTAAAACCGATTATTTCAGCTTCTTTATTATTTTCATAAACAAGAATAGCAAAATCGAACCAGCAACCATTTGTTAGTGAAAAATGCGGAATGTCTCTGATTCGTTTTTGATTTTTTTCGCCCCCAATTATGTTCCAATAACCTTGTTGTTTGATAACAGATGACTTGTCTAGCTTTAGTAAACCACGAATTTCGTCTGGTTTAGTAGTTAATTTTTCATCATAAGCAATTGTGAGAGCGTGTAAAATCTGTCTAAATAACGTTTTTGTTTTTTTAACTTCAAGAGATTTTTGAAAAGAAATATTATCGAGCGATCGCTGTTGAATTTCGACACACATTTTCTCCCATGTTTCATTTTTGCCGCTCAAGTAAGTCCCCCCTATCTAATAAAATCAACCATTCTCCAAATTCAGGATCGGCAGGTAATTGACGATTTTCTGCTAGATCAATCACGTCCTGATCCGACATTTTAAAATTTTCTTGTAAAGCATTTAGGCGGCGATCGCGTTCTGTTTGGGTGAGCATTTCTGCATCTTTTTGGAATTGATAAATTCTTGTTCCTAACCAACTCACAAAATTAGGCGCGTTATGAAGCATTAAGCGAGTAGATTGTTGTGTAAGAATAAGAAATCCTCCTTTTTTGCCTTGATCTAAATGGCTCCTGAAACCATCAAAAGTCTTCCATTGCTGACTATCCCAGTTTTCAAAATCATACAATAAAATATACTCTTCTGAGTTTTGGTTAATTTGTTGAACTAAATCTAAAGCTCCTTCTGTTCCTGAAAGAGTACCAGTTTCGCATTCATTAAAAATCTCTAAGGTATCCTGTAAATCTTCCAGAGTGGATTCTATTTCATCGATAGCAACAATCAGAGCCATCCAAATATTTCCATC
Source organism: uncultured cyanobacterium (assembly GCA_963807635.1). GTDB lineage: Bacteria > Cyanobacteriota > Cyanobacteriia > Cyanobacteriales > Microcystaceae > Snowella. Next base: position 87,076 of record CAWEDJ010000041.1, on the reverse strand, counting down.
TGGTCGAGCGGTGATTCTTTGTAGTAATTCATCTAAAGAAAATAATTTATCCATGAGCCACACTCAGATTTTGTTTTTTTATCATTTGAATTAAGAGAATTAAAACTCTTCTTCAATCATTTCAATTAAGGGAACTAGAACAGGATGCACCGCAAAGTGTTTGCGAGGATAACGATATTCTAAAATATGACCTGTTAATAATAATTCCAAGTCTTCCGGTGTTCTAGGGGTAAAGCTTTTTTGTGAAACTATTTGTCCAAGAGTTTTTACATTCTTATCTGTTAATCCCATGAATTTTGAACGAGCAAGGGAAGCAACAGCTTGTTTTGCGTGTTCTAATGTAATATTATCAGAACCATCCACATAAGCTTCTTCAATAGCGGCTTGAGTAAGGGACATCAAATCGCGTAGAACTCCACCCGATTGAATTATTAGAAATTCCTTTGTATCTAAGACAAGAAAATTATCGATATCACGAATGTTTAAAATATTCATAAAAAATTTTTTGGCTTCTGCATCTTCAGCAATATCCAGATAGGGAAAATAGTATAGATAATTGGGAAAATTCTCAATTCCTTTTGTATAGGTTATTGGAATAGAGCCAACAATGACTACACCAATACCAGATTTTGATAGTGTCATTACATCATTTAAAGCAGAATCAATAAATATATTTGAGTAGCTAAGTCTATCTAATCCATCAAAGATAAAAACGATATCTCCTTCTAGCTGGTTAATGAATGCACCCAATAATTTTTCAAAAGTTGTTATTAACTCTTGACTTAATTGTTTAAATTGAGACTTAGATGTGTCTGTTTTCAAAAGTCCTGATTTAAAGTAAAAGCCATCGCCATAACTCCCATCTTCTGGATCATAGTCGCCGTATTCTAAATATTCTCCATAAGCTAACTCTTTCATTCTTTGTTTACTGTATTTCATCTGAGAATCTTCGTCGTCAACATCGGTTAACAACTTTCCGATTTCAAGACCAGTGATCGCAACTAACGCACCAGGTTCAAGCTGAGAAATATCAGTATAGAGGCTCACATCCACATAAATAGCCTTAAACCCTTCTAACTGATTAAGATGTTCCTGAGCTAAAAGTAATTGAGTCGTTTTTCCTGAGCCAATTCCCCCCAAAAGTAAATGTACCGAGGACGGACGAAGTTCCACTCGACGAGTAATTTCTCCGACAGGATTATTAGGCAAGTCAACATAATATCCCCTTTCTATAGCGTGTTGGGGATTAGAAGTGCCTTCAAAAGCGGCCATTAACTTACGAAAACGTTGCAGTCGCTCAGACATAACAAATCAACCAGAGCTTTAATTGCTTGTATTTTAACTTATAACCTTTTGAACGTAAAACTTATCTGCGATCGCGTTTTTTCGATTTAACGATGCCATTTAGTTCCGCCGTCTGCTTGATCGATCAGCGTAATTCCCTTGGTTTTTAGTTCATCTCGTAGGCGATCGCCCTCTGCAAAATTCTTCTGTTTTCTAGCTGAAATACGTTGTTGAATTAGATCCTCAATTTCAGCATCGGTTAAGCCATTTTGAGAAACTTCTGGTAAAACTTCTGGTTTAGCTTCCAATCCCAACACCCCAGCCAAGCTAACGAGAGTTTGCCACTGTTGCCAGAGAATATCAGGCGAAACATCCGTACTGCCTTGATGAACCAACAGATTGCCCGCCCTGCGTAAATCCTTCGCTAATTCAAATAAAATCGCTAAACCTTCAGCAAAATTAAAATCATCATCGACTGAATCTCGAAATTGTTTCGTTAAATCATTGGCATCAGGTGTCAGAGGCGCAAAGTCTAAATTCCAGCCGAACTTTTCCCCATAGTTCCAACCAAATAACAAACCTTCTTTCAATGTGTGCCAACCATTGGTCGCGGCTTCCAATGCCTCATCGGTAAAATCGAGGGGTTTGCGATAATGACCCTGAAGTACAAATAAACGCACGGCCATGGAATCCACTTTTTCTAATAAATCGCGGATCGTCGTGAAATTCCCCAAGGATTTGGACATTTTCTCTCCACCGACCTTGACCATGCCATTATGGAGCCAATAATTTGCCAAAGGTTTGCCCGTTGCCGCTTCTGATTGGGCAATTTCATTTTCATGGTGGGGAAAAATCAAGTCACTGCCCCCCACATGGAGATCAATCGTTTCCCCTAAGCGATCGCGCACCATTGCCGAGCATTCAATATGCCAACCAGGACGACCTGCTCCCCAGGGTGAATCCCAAAACGGTTCATCAGGTTTAGCCGCTTTCCAAAGGGCAAAGTCAAAGGGATATTTTTTCTTTTGGGAATCAGGATCATCGGTTTCGACTCGACCACTGGCTCCCGCTTGTAAATCGTCTAATTTGCGACCCGAAAGTTTTCCATAATCGGCAAAATTCCGCACGGAATAATAAACATCTCCTTCCGAGGCGTAGGCGTATTCCTTGGCTTCGAGTTCTGCCACTAATCGCTTAATTCCGTCCAAGCTATGAGTCGCGCGGGGATAGGCATTGGCGGGTTTAACTTGAAGATTTTCCATATCCTCGAAATAGGCCGCAATAAATCGCTCCGAAACTGCCTCCATCGTGGTTCCTTCTTGTTTGGCACGATTGAGGATTTTATCGTCAATATCGGTAAAATTTTGAATATATTGAACTTTGTATCCCCGCCATCGCAAGTATCGACGGACTAAATCCCAGGTAATACAAGTGCGAGCGTGACCGAGGTGGCAATAGTCATAGACCGTGATTCCACAACAATACATTTTGACTTTTCCCGCTTCTAGAGGCTGAAAAGGTTCTTTTTGGCGAGTTAAGGTGTTGTAGAGGGTCAGGGTCATGATGAAAGAAAAAGAATTTACGTTTCCCAATCTTAGCAACTCATCTCCCTGCTTTTCTATCTAAATAAAGAATTATTGTTTTGTCCTTTTTATTCTTCAAGGTGTTGCTATTGTGGAAAAGGGTTTCTCCCTGCGATCGTTGATGATCGTCAAACAGCAGAACAAAGAGCCTTGAATTGTGCTGTATTGAATCCAACCTAGATCAATGTTTTCGGGATTAATTTTACTATTTTTAACTTTTCATCTTTACCTATGGATTCATCAAACTATCAAACACCCGTTTCCCAGTTATTAAACTATGGTCACCCCAAAACGACATCGGATTGGGCTAATTATTCCCAAGAATTTGGATTAAAATCTGAGCATATTCCCGAATTGATTCGTCTAGCGACAGATTTATCCTTTAATGACCTGAATCATGAAGAATCTCCAGAAGTCTGGGCTCCCTTCCATGCCTGGCGGGCTTTATCTGAGTTTGTCCCAGAAGCCAGTAGTGCCGTTACGCCGTTATTGGGATTGATAACTGAGCTTGAGGATGATGATTATTTTCGGAATGATATGCCTAAAGTGATGGCGAAAATCGGCCCTCCAGCTATTACAGAGCTTGAAAAACAGTTACATGGCAGTTCCACTGAATTATTGACCCAGGGACTTTTATCCTCTGATTGCCTAGAGGCGATCGCAAAAGAATATCCTGAAACGCGAGAACGAATTTTTGACATTGCAATCCGACAATTAGACAACTATCGCCACAATGATCCTGCCCTGAACGGCTTTTTAATTCTGTTGTTATGCGACCTAGAAAACGCAGACGCATTACCTGTGATCGAAAAAGCTTTCTTTGAAGGAAAAGTTGATGTTTTTGTTGTCGATTGGGAAGATGTGCAGATTGCATTTGGCATCAATGATCCTGCCCCTAATCGTGAAAGTCTCCGCGAATTCATGAGAATTCAATTGAACGCAAGACATAAGCCCAAGGGGTTTGCTCCCTCGACGAATACTAAGGCTAAAGCTAACAAATCTAAGAAAAAAGCTAAGTCCTAAAAGCCAATTGATTCCAGAAATTTATGGAGCTAAGCGGACTTGAAACCGCTGACCCCTGCAATGCCATTGCAGTGCTCTACCAACTGAGCTATAACCCCTTGAGTCCGTTATTTATCATCCCCTATAGCAACTCTTTCTGTCAAGTCCTCTTTTGAGAAAGATGCTCAAAGTATTGAGACAAAATGGGGTTACATTTGAACGGCTCATATCGGCTAAGGGTTTGACGAGTACTCTCTCCATTTTGTATGGCAATATCGATGGCGAAATCCCTTTGGAGATAGAGGTGGGATAAAAGTTTTGATCATCAATAGGCTTAAGTATTATAAATTTTATTTATAAAAGGCAAAAGATAATCTGTATCAAAAAATACTTTTTGACAAAATATCATAGTATGATGACAAAATCGATGCTTTAATTACATGAAACAATGACGAAACAGCCTAATCTTTTTCGGAAAGCTACGGATTGGAGACTAAACCGCATTAGGTTTTCTTGGCTTAATATCTTCAAGAAGCTAAAAAAACGAAAAAAGTCATTGACTGATAGTATTTCCTACCAACCTCAGTTTTCGTTTAGTCATATTTTATGTTCCTATTTAGGCGGATTTATTGGCATTGCGGCTCTAGCCTATCTAACTAACTATACGCACTATCCCCTATTGGCGGCCCCTTTTGGAGCCTCTGCTGTGTTAGTTTTTGGTGTCCCCGAAAGTCCCCTGGCTCAACCCCGCAATGTGATTGGTGGGAATTGTCTGGGCGCGATTGCGGCGATTACTTTAGTCCATTTTTTTGGAACTCAACCTTGGGTAGAAGCCCTCGCCGTTGCTACAGCGATTAAACTCATGCAATTAACCAGAACCGTGCATCCCCCTGCGGGAGCCGTTGCCTTGATCGGTGTCATGAGTGCGGCTTCGTTAAAGTTTTTATGGACTCCCGTATTTATTGGTTCCGCTATTTTAGTAATGTGCGCCTATGGTTTTAATAATATGTTTTCTAAACATAATTACCCCCGCCATTGGCTATAAGTCAATTTTTAGTTAAGGATTCGGTTAATTCACTTAATCATCAAACAATTTGCAATTAATAGCGTTTTGATCTTAAGAAGTCATTTCTTGCTGATTATTGAAAATCATTTCCTTTTCCGTAGGTTTAGCCTCTGCATTGAGATTGGGCAAGATCGGAAAAAAGGGTTGATGAATACTAATCAGATTTGCGAGGGTGCGCTTGAGTTGGGTACGGGGAACAATCACATCGACAAAGCCGTGTTTCAGTAAATATTCCGAAGTTTGGAAGCCTTCGGGCAGTTTCTCCCGTAACGTTTGTTCAATGACTCGTCGTCCTGCAAAACCGATGGTTGCCTTGGGTTCAGCGATAATAATATCCCCTAGCATGGCAAAGCTCGCGGTTACACCTCCCGTTGTGGGATGGGTCAACACGGGAATATAAAGTAATTTTTGTTGGCGATGTCTTTCTAAGGCTCCAGAAATTTTAGCCATCTGCATCAAACTGAGCATTCCTTCCTGCATCCGCGCTCCTCCAGAGGCACAGACAATCACGACAGGAATCCCTTCTGCGGTTCCATATTCAATGATGCGACAGAGTTTTTCGCCCACGACCGATCCCATACTGCCGCCCATGAAACGAAAATCCATTACGCCCAGGGCAACGGGTAAACCATCAATCAATCCTGCGCCTGTTTGAACGGCATCGGTTAATTGGGTACTTTTTTGAGTGTCCTTGATACGATCTTTGTAGGGTTTGCGATCGCGGAATTTGAGGGGATCGGTGGGATGGAGATGGGCATCGAGGGGTTTCCAGGTTTTGGGGTCAATCAATTGCCGAATCCGTTCGTCACTATCGACCCTAAGATGATGACCACATTCCACACAGACTAGTTGATTGGCTTGTAAATCCTTGGTGTAGGTTAAAACGCTACAGACCTGGCATTTTGTCCAAAGGCCATCAGCAATTTCTCGCTCTTGTTGCTGTTGTTGGACAGTCGGGGGTTCGGCTTTTTCTCGGTTAGCAAACCAGTCAAATAAAGACATACGATATCAGATTTTATCGGCATTTTCAGCCATTAAGTTAACATTAAGCCAGTTTTTAATCATGATGGCTCATCGTCTTCGGGCGCACTGAGCAGTAATAGGGCTGTCCATTGGTCTTGCGATCGCACTTGCAAAGCAGTTTGGCTACCTTGACCGAAATAACCGCCCAAACCAATATCCAAAACCCGACTCGGAATCTCGTAGGCGGCCAGAATTTGTTGCATCAACTCCGCTTCCCAACGAGCATTGGTATTTTTTATAGTAATCCAAGACACTTTTTCATCTTATCAGGAGTGTTATCCCTTTCGGTTTTCTGACGAGTTATCCTTACGATTTTTTCAATGGAACCAAGGCGATCGCGCTTTCAGAGATTAGGCGGCTTGGGGATTCTTAAAGCAATAAAGCAAGGGAAAAATAATCTTCGCCCTTGCCTAAATATTTTATCGAGAAGCTAATTCTTCTAGTTAAGAATTTCTAATTGAACAGGGGCAGTTCCACTACTATGGACACCGATCACCCTAGCGGCTCCCGCCGAAAGATCAATGACCCGTCCTCGGATAAAAGGCCCTCTGTCATTAATGCGAACCATCACCGATTGACCATTGCGTAGATTTGTCACTCTGACCCTGGTTCCGAAGGGTAGGCTTTTGTGGGCCGCTGTGTAATCGTTTTGGTTGTAACGTTCTCCATTAGCTGTTCGACGACCGTGAAAACCTGGCCCTGTACCAGGAAGCCATTCCGCCTCTAACTTGGCGACCCGTTGAAGGGGCATTAATGACTGGGTTAAAAGACGGCTTAGATCCCTTCGCAATGGAGGTCAAAGGTTCGGCATTCCCCATCACTCGTCGTAGGCGATTGACTATTTGCAGGGCATCTTTACTTTGGTTACGGGTGGTATCTGGTAAAACCGTATTTTTATCCAGACTAACCAGGGTCTCTTCATTGACTTGAATCAGGTAAGTCCGAGATTTTTGGTCAACTTCAATCGTAATGTTTTTGGCGTTAAAGTCAGGATCTTGAGCGAGTTGATTGATTTTGTCGGCGATCGCCCTAGCTCGCTCCATTGCATTGTCGGCAGAGGTCAAATCTTGTTTATTACTAAGAGCCGCCAGATCGGCATTGGAACCGAGAAAAGTCATGATGGGAATATTACGCACCCGCAGCGTAACGGCTAATCTTCCATCTTTCCAAGTGTGGGGCTGAATATCAGCGATCGCAATATTGTCTTGAGAAGCAGGACTTAAATAGGTTGGTGTAACGGATTTTTGAATAGAGGCAGTGGGGGAAATATTATCCGTATTTGTATTTGTTGTAGCGTTTTGAGGAGCGGCAGTTTGAGAAGAATCTTGATCGGCATTAGACGCTAAAGCTTTGCTGAGGCCATTTGACAAGAACAAGGTTGTTCCAAGAGCCGTCATAAGAACTGTTGTTTTTAATCCACTCAGAATTATTTTTTTCATAAGCATAAGCAATAATTAGGTTATGGTGGGTTTTGATGAGTCAAGATAATTTCTAAAAAATTAGAAAAATTTGAATCTTCCACCGTGTGTCTCGCAGGAGTAATTTAAGTCGTTTTGTATCAACTCGTCACAGATTAGCATGGTGATCTGGGTGGGGATCACGCGAGTCCTTATCACGTCATACATTATTAATCAGATTTTCAAATCTGACTTGACTTCAATAATAAAAAAATAAGATGATAAGGGATTTTGAATTTTTAATTTTTTCAGTAGCCGCTTTACATTTATACACGAATGATAATTTTAAACATCAAATTTCTATGACTCAAGGTAGATAAGACTCAAGCATGACACTTAGGAAAGTGGCCGATGAACATGAAATCAGTAAATATACGGATTATTGATGTATTCTTTGAGGTCACATCATACCTAAAAACAAATAAATCTTGATTAATTAAAGACAATTCAATAAGAAGATTTAATAAAAAATACCTTTAAGTTCGTTAGCGATCGCCTGATTAATAGGGACTTCTGATCAGGTTTTCTTATGCTACTATTCAGTCAAGATAATATCATGTCGAGATTTGAAGACTTATTGTTTGTATAGACGATGATCGCAGGTAATAAAATCCAACTAGAAAAACTTGAGGTCAGCAACCGTTACCCCTTAGCATGAAAAAAAGTCTCAATTATTTTAGTTATTAAGGTTATTTAACCCAATGGATTATCGAGAAGCGGGAGTTGATGTCGAAGCGGGCCGTGATTTTGTTGAACAAATCCGACGCGGCGTGGAAAGCACCTATCGTCCAGGCGTTTTGGGGGGATTGGGCGGTTTTGGAGGATTGTTTCAATTACCTTCAGGCTACAGAGAACCCGTTTTGGTATCAGGCACGGATGGAGTCGGCACGAAGCTAAAAATTGCCCAGGCATTGAATCGCCACAATACTATCGGGATCGATTTGGTGGCCATGTGTGTCAATGATGTGTTGACCTGTGGGGCAGAACCCTTATTTTTTCTGGATTATTTAGCCACTGGCAAATTACAACCCCAACAATTAGCCGAAGTTGTCGCAGGAATCGTGGAAGGCTGTCGCTTGAGTGGGTGCGCCCTATTGGGAGGAGAAACCGCCGAAATGCCTGGTTTTTATCCCAAAGGCGAATACGATGTGGCAGGGTTTTGTGTCGGAATTGTCGAAAAAAGTCAATTATTAAACGGTTCCCAGGTGCAAATCGGAGATGTGGCGATCGCCTTGGGCAGTCAGGGTGTCCATAGTAATGGCTTTAGTTTAGTCCGTAAAATTATTGAAACTCAAGGGTTCAACTGGGAAGATTGCCCATCGGGTTTAGGCGGCCAACGTTTGGGAGATGTTTTACTGACTCCTACTCAGATTTACGTTAAGCCTGTTTTAGAGGCTCTAGGGTCAGATTTGACTATCCACGCGATGGCCCATATTACGGGGGGCGGTTTACCTGAAAATTTACCTCGTTGTTTAGGTCAAAATCAATCGATTCAAATTCAACCCCATAGCTGGGAAGTCCTCCCCATTTTTCGTTGGTTAGCGGAAGTGGGTCAGGTGAATGAAACTGCTATGTTAGAGACTTTTAATATGGGGGTCGGTTTTGTTGTGTTGGTTCCTCCCGATCAAGCAGAGACGACTATTCGTTATTTCCAATCCCAAAATCTTTCTGCCTACGCGATCGGTCAGGTGATTGAGGGAAATGGTAGTCTTGTGTTTCCTTGATTTTTTTAGTGCGATCGCAATACGTGCCTATTTTTGATAGTTCTTTAGGCGATCACGATACGTCCTTGGGCGCACGCGATGCGCCCCTACTGTTGGATTAGACCTTGTGAATTTTAAATTCTCCTTTTCCGAGGCGACGCATATAACTTTTGAGGTCTAGGGCAACATCATTACCGAGAAAATAACAACCTAAAACATTGGGAATTGCCACTGAAATTAGCATTAAATCGCTTAAACGGATAAAAACTGTTGGATTGAGGACGGCTCCTAAAAAAACGATCACTAAAAAGCTGAGTTTGAGGACTAAGGGATTTTTGTCGCCAAATAAATATTCCCAACAGAGTTCGCTGTAGTAACCCCAGGACATCACGGTTGAAAAGGCAAACAGAAAAATACAAACCGATAACAAATAGGGAAACCAGGGAATCACTAAACCAAAAGCGGCTTGAGTGAGTTGCGCTCCATTGAGTCCTTGAAATTCTGGATTATTATAGGCTCCTGTCACCACCATCACCATTGCCGTTAGATTACAGACAATGACTGTATCAATAAAGGGTTCCAAGACAGAAACTAATCCTTCTCGCACGGGTTCATCGGTTTTGGCCGCAGCATGGGCGATTGCGGCAACTCCCTGCCCTGCCGTATTGGAATAGGCGGCTCGTCTGAAACCCTGGGCAATCACCCCGATTAGTCCGCCTGTTACGGCTTGGGGATAAAAGGCACTGCTAATAATCGTACCGATTAATTGGGGAATCTGAATAAAATTCACCATTAAAACCCAAATAGCGGCCAACATATAGATGCCACACATAATCGGAACAACGGCTCCTGCCACCGTACCAATGCGTTTCATTCCCCCTAAAATGACAATGCCGACCAAAAAGCACATGACTAAGCCATAGAGCCAAGCTTTATCGCTAAACCAAGGAAAAACCTGGGAAACCGCGAGATAGGATTGATTGGTTTGGAACATACTAGAACCCGCACCGCCGCCAATCATGGCCAAAACGCAAAATAAAATCGCTAAAATTTTTCCAAGTTTGGCATGACCTTTTTCCGCCAATCCTTTCGAGAGGTAATACATCGGGCTCGCCTGCAATGGAACCATCCGCCCGAACAATGCGATATTTCTGACCCAGGGTACATTCCACAAATTTCATGGTCATAGCAAATAATCCCGCGATCGTCATCCAAAAGGCCGCCCTGGCCCACCAATACTAATGGCGATCGCAACTCCTGCAATATTTCCCAGTCCAACAGTTCCCGCCAGAGCAGTGGCCAATGCCTCAAAGTGAGAAACTTCCCCAGGCTCATGGGGATCGTCATAAACGCCCCGAACGACATCGATCGCGTGTTTAAAGCCACGAAAATTAATGAAATTCATTCTTATGGTGAAGAAAATCGAGCCGATAATCAGCCAAAGCACAATTAAGGGCATTTCGTTCACTTTAAACTCTAAAATAGAGAGTACATCAATAATCGGTTTCAATACCCTATCAAAAATACTGGGTTCCGTCGTTGCGTCGGTCGCCGCCCAAGCAGGAGTTTGTATAAAAATGAGTAAGCATAAAAAATAGGAACAGAATCTTTTCATGGTGTTCTCTTAGTTTTTCAGAATGTCAACGCCCCAGTTTAGGAAGAATTTCTGCATAAAACTGTTTCCAGAGAACCACACATTAATTTTCTCAGTCAAAAAAAGAATTAGGACACCATACGGCAAGATCTCCAGATCCACCAGCCCGCCAAACAGAGCGTACAGTTTCCCAAAACCGTTGTGGCGGCTTGAACAGTTACTAGCCAATCCAAACTGCTGGGATTATCAAAAAAATGCCAGGTACAAGCACACATAGCACTGACTAAGGAGGGTAGCATTCCCCAGGATAAAGCCCGCCAATAGTGATTCTGTCTTATTTCGCCATATTTCCAGACTAACGCGATCGCGACGATCCATTCGATCACACTTGAAACATGAATTATCCAGGTAGGAATTGACAGAGCATTCATGACAGCTTATTCCCAAATTTTTTGAGTCAGTAAGAGGTTTATTTTTTTGAACCGTATCCTTCACCCACAGCGAAAAATCTTGTTCGTAGAGAGTTTGAGTAATGCTCTGATTCATAGTTTTTATTCTATGCAAGAATAGGTTTTGAGGTTGAATCTTAAAAAATTATAAATCATTTGTCCGTTCTCTGATTAATTACAATAAAAACGCGATCGCCGCTTAATTTCTCTACCCATAAAAAGCGATCGCCCTATAGTAATTCGATAAATTCTTCTACACTTAAATCAACATCTCGAAGAATTGCTCTTAGGGTTCCTTTTGCTAATTCTTGATGATCTGGTACAACGACCTGAGTAAAGGGGTTATCTCTCCTTAAAATAACGTGACTACTTTCTCGTCTTTTGAGATAAAAGCCAACTTTTTGTAGGGCTTTTACACAGTTTTTACCTGAAATACTGGGAAGTTTACTCATACAACAACCAGAAAAGTTTCAAACGTTTCTTCTGGGATAGGTAAACTGTCTTCTTCTAATGCTGCAATATAGCCCGAAATGGCTTCTTTAATATTAGCAAGTGCTATTTCCTTCGTTTTTCCCTGACTAATACATCCTTTTAGGCTTGGACATTCAGCAATCCAGTAGCCATCTTCATCTTTATAGGTAATGACTTGTCTCATGGTTTTTGAATGATTGAAAGTTAGCGTTCGATAGAAGTATTTTAACAAAAATAGCTGGCTCATCGCGATCGCCGTTCGACTCCCATAGATAAAATGGGATCGCCGTTCAATTTGTCTAAAAATCTATTTTTCTTGAGTCATGAGAGCCGCTACACTAGGCAGAGAAAAATCTCGTACCGCATTCATCGCCACCGTAAATAACTGCTGGGGCTTAAATTCATCCTTAATTAAAACCCACAAGCGTTGAACTTCGGCAGTGTGTAAACGATCATCTTCCGTCAATGCTAACAACAATTGTCGTCTTAAATAGCGACCCTCATCAGATAAAAGGTATTGAATGCCGAGTTGGGCCGTTGGCAATAGGTCAAACTGATTATCGGATTGGGCGATCGCGATCATATTTTCCAGGCGTTGCCACTGGAATTTACCATCTTTAAACAACACATCTAACAGTTGTCGGCGTAATTGGGGAGATTCACCCGTCAGTAAGCGTTTAGCCACAAAGGGATAAGCGACTTCCACAATTTTGAAATTAGCATCTAAGCTGAGGGCTAATCCTTCCTGGGTAACGAGGGAACGAATAATTAAGGCAAACTTGGCGGGAACTCGGAAGGGATATTGGTACATCAATTCCGAAAAATCATCGGTGATAGTTTTGAAATTAAAGTCTTTAACACTCTGCCCGATCGCGTCTCCCAAAACTTTTTCCAAGGCAGGAATAATCGGTTGAATATTGGTTTCAGGGGCAAGAAAACCTAGGCGCACAAAGTCATCGGCTAGGGCATTGTAATCTTGATTAATCAGTTGAACAATGGAACTGGCAATGGTTTCTTTGGTAACGGTTTCCAGTTGATCCATCATGCCGAAGTCGATATAAGCCATGCGACCATCGCGAGTGGCAAATAAATTTCCAGGGTGGGGATCGGCGTGGAAAAATCCATGTTCCAAGAGTTGTCGCAGGCCAGAAGTTACCCCAATCCGAACGATTTCATTGGGATCAATACCCGCCGCGCGAATGCTCTCAGTATCAGTGAGTTTAAAACCGTTAATCCATTCCAAGGTCAACACATGGCGATCGCTGTATTGCCAATAGATAACAGGAACTTTGACTTCTGGATCATTGTGAAAGTTTTCGGCAAATTTTTCGGCATTATGGCCTTCATGGATATAATCAATTTCTTCAAATAATTTAACGCCAAATTCATCGATAATCAGGGTTAAATCGTGACCCAAATTCAAGGGTAACAAACGACCGAAACTCTGAGCCGCCCACCGCATGAGATAGAGATCCAGGCTTAAAACAGACCGTAATCCAGGACGCTGGACTTTCACTGCCACTTCTTCCCCCGTATGGAGAACTGCTCGATAGACTTGACCTAAACTGGCGGCGGCGACGGGATGGGGAGAAATTTCTCGATAGGCTTCATCGACTTTTAAGCCTAATTCTTTTTCAAGGATGCTAAAGGCTAACTCGTTATCAAAGGGCGGTAGTTGGTCTTGGAGTTTAATTAATTCAACTAAAAAATCTTTACGAATCAGGTCGGGGCGCGTGGAGAGGGCTTGTCCGACTTTAATAAAGGTGGGGCCTAAACGGGTCAGAATTTCTCGCAGTTCGGCGGCGCGTTTTAATTTATTTTTTTCAACCTGGTCTTGCCATTTATCCCACTGGAGATGGAAGAAGAAGGTAATAAAAGACCAAAAAATATGAATTGTCCGCGAAATCACTTGCCAAGGACGATGACGGTAATAACTGGCGATCGCGTCTGGGTCGTAGTGAACAAAGCCTTGGACATCCAAACCTGATACAGAGGGACGGGGTTGTTGTTGTTTCACTGGTTATTTAAGTTCGTTAAAGCGGAAGGAATATTAAATTGGATATAAAAAACTATACTTTTCTTAACATGATAGCACGAAGAAAATACTGATAAGTATAAATGCTGGGAGTTATGGACGGTCAAGTTCTCAATAAATATTTACAATGATTAGCTTAATTTCTGCTCTAGACTCCCATAGATTCTTTCTGTCTTGAAAATAAAGAAAGTCCATGTTGGTTATCAAAAATTTTAAGAAGCGATCGCGACGGCGAAAATCAGTTAATTTCATAAAAATAAACTTAACGAATCAAGTAATCACTATTTTAGATCTTCATCATCCAAACCAGGTCGTTTCATTGTGACAGAATGCGAGACTTTTTCTCCATTCCAAGGGGCAAAAATTGGTAAAAGAGCCAGCCCAGGAAACGAAATTAGAAAACTTAGAAAAAAGAATAATGGCCAGCCCGTTTGTTTAGCAATTAAACCTGCGGGAGCGATTAAAATGTTTTGACTGAAGGCATATAAACTAGAGAGAAGGGCGTATTGGGTGGCTGAAAATTGCTTATTGCAAAGACTCATAAAAAATGCGAGAAATGCCGCAGTTCCCAAACCTGCACAAAAATTTTCGATATTAATAGTCAAAATCATGAAGGGATAATTTTTTCCCACGTTCGCCAAGGCCAAATCAGCCAAGTTGCTGATCGCCTGAAATCCACCAAAGATCCAGAGGGAACGGTTAATTCCCAATTTACTCAGGAAAACCCCGCCCGCAAGCGTTCCAATAATAGTTGCAATCAGTCCCATTCCTCCTTTGATTGCCCCAATATCAGTTTGACTAAAGCCTGTTTGCAAAAGAAATGGGGTGGACATATTATTGGCGATCGCGTCTCCCAATTTATAGAGAACGATGAAAACGAGGATCATCAAGCCTGGAAGTAGTTTTTTTCGCTCAAAGTAGTCAATAAAGGGATCAATAATCGCAGAACGCAGGGAAGTCGGCGGTGGGCTGGTCAGAACTGGCTCTGGGGCAAGAATCGAAGCGACAATTCCCACAGACATTAACAATGCCAAAATTCCATAGACCTGGGGCAGGCAAAGCGATCAGCCAAAATTAACGCCAAAGCTCCTGTTGTTAGCAAAGCCAAACGATAACCTAAGACAAAAATCGCAACTCCTGCTCCCATTTCTGGAATCTCTAGCACGTCCGTCCGATAGGCATCTGCCGCAATATCCTGGGTCGCACTGAAAAAGGCAATGAAAAGGGCATTAATCCCCAACAAGACCAACGCTGTCCTCGGATCTTGTAATCCCATTCCCGCGATCGCCAAAAATAACCCTATTTGAGCAATCACTAACCAACCTCGTCTTCTCCCCAAAAAAGGTGGCACAAAGCGGTCTAGGATAGGAGCCCAGAGAAATTTTAAGGAATAGGGGATTCCCACCAAGCTAAATAAACCGATCGCCGCCAAATCAATATTCTCCTTCGTCATCCAAGCTTGCAGGGTTTGACTGGTCAGATAAAGAGGCAGTCCAGACGAAAAACCCAGAAAAATCAAGGCCGACATTTTGCGACTTTGGAAGACTTTGAGGAGATCGGCAAACATGATTAGGATTTTTATAAATGAGATTTTGCTATTTTATAGTGTTATGGCGGTTCTTTCTGAGAAAATCTGTTCAAGCAGTTCTCTACCGATAAATTGAGGATTTTTTAACGATAAAGCTATCAAATTCATCAATATTCAACATTGGAACTCTTTTTTTTAAGACGCGATCGCCTCCCGTCTGCCTCAAAATTCATTAAATTTGATGATCATCAACCAAAATCTATTAATATTAATCTGTTCTTTTGATCCGTAAGTTAGCACTCACCCTTGGGGGAATAACTTTTAGATTAAGAGGCGAAATTGAATAGGCTATTTGACAATCTCAAAGTATTAAAAATAAATTATGACAAAGTGTGATTCCTTACCCATCCAGGAAAATTTTATTAAAAATAAAGCAAAGCTAAACCATAAAAAAAACTTTATTTTACTATCTCTTTGGATAATCCTTGGCGGATTGTTAAGGTTTCATCAACTAACTTCAAAATCTCCCTGGACAGATGAATTTGCCACCCTAGTTTTTAGTTTAGGAAATAACTTTACATCAATTCCCCTTAATCAAATTATTTTATCAGAAACCCTCCTACAACCTCTACAAATTAATTCTAGTGCAAACATTAGCGATGTCGTTAATTTGTTGCTCAATGAAGATAATCATCCCCCCCTTTATTTTGTTTTATTACATCTTTGGTTACAGTTATTTTCCTCGTCAGGGGAGACGGTTAATCTCTGGGCAGGAAGAGCCTTACCTGTTTTATTTGGAATTCTCGCTATCCCTGCTTTTTATTTTGTCACAAAACGTATTTTTCGTTCTAGTTTAATTGCCCATTTATCTGCTCTTTTAATTGCCGTTTCTCCCTATAGTATTTTTATTTCCCAAGAAGCTCGCCATTACACCTGTGCAGTATTATTGGTTATTTTATCGTTAGGTTGTTTTTTAAAGGCCGCTCAATATTTAGCTAATAGAAAGAAATTGCCCTGGTCATTAATTATGGCTTGGATAATCATTAATGGGATAGGATTATCTATTCATTTCTTTTTTGGACTGGCTTTTTTAGCGGAAATAATGTCTTTAGGAATTCTCTATCTTTCTCAACTTGGGAAAGATAATGATAACAATAAATCCCTTAAACATTGGTATTCATTGCTATGGGTTATTCTTGGCACAGGAACGACGATTTTAACTTGGTTAATCATTATTTCCCAACGTGAATATGGCAATGGCATGACTTAATGGATTCGGCAAGATAATAGTAATATTCTTGGATTAATTAGCCCCATTTTCCAGTTAGCCGCCGCTTGGGTGACGATGTTATGTTTATTGCCCATTGAATCTCCTAATTTGGCGATCGCGGTTTTATCGGGATTGGGTATGTTGATCTACTTAATTTGGTATCTTCCTCTGATTAAATGGGGATTACTGCAAAGCTGGAAAATAGAGAAATTTTCCCTAGAAACTCGGATGTTAGTTTATTGTTTTATGAGCTTAGTGATGCTTTATTTGGGAATCACCTATTTTGGCGGAAAAGATATTACTCGTGGCGCAAGATATAGCTTTGTTTATTTACCTGTCATCACATTTTTATTAACCATTGTTTTATCTGTTTGCTGGGAACGAAAAGAAGCAAAATTTAATGTTGACTTTTCCCTAAAGAACATTTTATACATGGTTAAACATAATGGAAAAGTCATTGTTTGTGTAGTTGGTTTAATGGGAATTTTGAGTAGTCTTAGTATTGCCCATAATTTAGGTTATCGAAAATATTATAATCCGACCCAATTTTTGGATATTTTACAGGCTAATTCTAACGTTCCCAGCCTAATCGCAACTACCCAACAAAGTCTGGTTCAAACAGGAGAAATGATGGGTCTTGCTTGGGAATTAGGACAGAATGACGCGATCGCGAAAAGTTCAAAACCAGACTTTTTATTAATCCATCAAACCCAAGAAAATTCTCCAGAAACGACTGAAAAATTAAAAACTATTATACAAAAACAAAAGCAAAATATCGATGTGTGGACAGTGAATTTCCATTCCAAAATTGATCTACCCAATTGTTCTATAGATCAACAATCATTCCCTGGGGTTAATGGTTATGATTATCAGTTATATCACTGTCAAGCTTTATTGTAATGAAACATAGAATATGCAGTCGTATGAGGTATAGGCAAGGGGCTTAAGCCCCTTGTTAATTAAGCTTTTGTCATACCTCACTTGTATGAATACTGCCATAATAATCAATATTTTTAGGTTTTGATAGAATCTGTCGGTACCTCCCCTGCTTGTTTGTCACATAATCTTTTGAGTAAAACACTATAAAGGGGTTCTCCTCCTAAGAGATGAGCCACCATTGTCGCGACTAAACAAGTGATTAATAAAGGCAAAATGACTAAATAATTATTACTCATTTCAATGGTTAACAAAATAGCCGTTAAGGGGGCCTCACTGTCGCGGCGACTAAGGCTCCCATACCCGCGATAGCCATTACCGAAGGCTCTGGTAGATGCTCTGGAAAAAAATAGTGAATTTCCCTCGCAAACCCCAAACTCGCGACCGTTGCGATCGCCAACATCGGTTGAAATATTCCCCCGATCGCGCCTGTCCCACAACAAAAGAGCGTTAATCCGAAACGAGCAACAAAAACGAAAATCAAGAGATAAAGGGGAGAATCACTATTAAAAGCCCATAAAATCGCATTATCCCCCGTCCCTGTGATCGGAATCGGAGCCAACGTTAAAAGCCCGATAATAATGCCCACCCATAACCCAATCAAGCGATTAGCAGGGCCGCGTAAACGAGCAAACCAATCTAGACACTGAAAAAACAAGCGGTTGAATAAATAACCCATGACCCCAAAGAAAATTCCTAACAAAACGAAAAATCCCAAGGATTGCAACGGAACTGGCTCAAATTTGGTCAGGTTAATGGCCGCTCCCTGACCCCGTAAGAGACCTGCAACCATCGTGGCAAAGGTACTCGCAATCATGACGGAACGATAGGCCAACGGCCAAACCGTAAAAGAGGGGTTCATTTCCTCAGAAACAAAGATAATTCCCGCTAAGGGTGCATTAAAAGCCGTTGTTAATCCCGCGCCTGCTCCTGCGGCAACAAGAATACGCACCTGTTCTTGGTTTGCCCGAAACCATTGTCCGACCATCTGCCCGATGCTGCCTCCAAGCTGAATCGTTGGCCCTTCAAAGCCCCCGACCATTCCCGCACCAAGGGATAAAATTCCTCCGAAAAACTTGATCGGTAAAACCCGTTTCCAATTCAAAGGTAGTAGTCCATCACAATATCCTTCGATTTGGGAAATACCTCCACCACTGGTTTCAGGGGCAAATTTTCGCATTAACCAAAAACTGGCTGTCACCATTGCCGCCGTCAAGAAGCTGGGAATTGTCCAATAAAGCCAGGGATAAATTTGGAGAGATTGGGCCAAGAGTTCCCGTTGAAGGACGATTTTGTTAATGAATTGTTGAAAAATGCCCCCAATCAAGCCAGTCAGTATCCCCACCCAAGCAGACCACCAGAGAACAGGAATATCTAGCTTTTCGATGGCATGACGAAATCTTTGCGAAACATCCAGTCGTCGTTGTTGAGCATCAGATTGATTCATTAGGCCATGACCATACCACCATCGACATTAAACACTTGACCTGTGATATAGGCGGCGGCGGGATCGGTGGCTAAAAAGCGAATCATACCTGCTACTTCTTCGGGCTGACCGTAACGGGCGAGGGGAATATATTTGAGGATTTCATCGGCTTTGAGGTCGTTGGTCATGTCGGTGGCAATAAAGCCTGGTGCAACGGCATTAACGGTGATTCCCCGAACGGCTAATTCCTTAGCAACGGTTTTACTAAAGCCAATTACCCCTGCTTTGGCCGCACTATAGTTTGCTTGACCTGGGTTGCCCATTAGGCCTGCTACAGACGTGATATTAATCACCCGTCCGCTTTTTTGTTTTAACATCACTTTTGAAGCGGCTTTGGTACACAGAAACACCCCTGTCAGGTTGAGGTCAATCACAGCTTGCCAATCTTCTAATTTCATTCTGAGAAGCAAGGTATCACGGGTAATTCCAGCATTATTGACTAAAATATCAATTCTTCCAAAGGTTTTGAGGGTCTGCTCAATCAGGCTATCCACTTCTTCGGTTTTCGAGACATCGGCTTTGAGGGCGATCGCATTTCCGCCACTTTTCTCAATTTCCTGAACAACTTCCTCGGCGGCCCCACTAGATTGGGCATAATTCACTACGACCTTAACTCCCGTTGCGGCCAAGGCGATCGCGGTGGCCCGTCCAATGCCCCTTGAAGCTCCCGTTACAATGGCAACCTGTTCTGATAATGCAGTCATCAAGTCTTCTCCAATTTTTTAGAATCAAGTAATCATTCTAAAACTCTGTGTTACTTTTCACGAGCGATCGCCGTTTTTAAAGATAAAAACCCCATTCAGGTTTAGGATAAAATAAGCAGCTTGACAGGAAACTAGCAATTTATCGTTATGGGAAACACCTTTGGCCATTTATTTCGGATTACAACCTTTGGAGAATCTCACGGTGGAGGTGTCGGGGTCATCATTGATGGGTGTCCGCCCCGTTTGGAAATCTCTGAAGCTGAAATACAAGTCGATTTAGACCGTCGCCGTCCTGGACAAAGCAAAATCACCACGCCACGCAAAGAAAGTGATACTTGCGAAATTTTATCGGGAGTTTTTGAAGGAAAAACCCTGGGGACTCCGATCGCGATTTTAGTCAGAAATCAGGATGCCCGTTCCCAGGATTACGATGAAATGGCGGTGAAATATCGTCCTTCTCACGCAGACGCAACCTACGATGCCAAATACGGAATCCGCAATTGGAAAGGGGGCGGTCGTTCTTCTGCGAGGGAAACCATTGGTCGGGTCGCCGCAGGTGCGATCGCCAAAAAAATCCTTTATCAAGTAGCTGGAGTCGAAATTATTGGCTATGTCAAACGCATTCAGAATTTAGAAGGCATGGTTGACCCGAATACTGTCACTTTAGAACAGGTTGAAAGTAATATTGTGCGTTGTCCTGATGCCGATTGTGCCGAAAAAATGATTGATCTCATTGATCAAATTCGACGGAATAAAGACTCCATTGGCGGTGTGGTGGAATGCGTCGCGAGAAATGTGCCAATGGGATTGGGGGAACCTGTTTTCGATAAGTTAGAGGCCGAATTAGCCAAGGCAGTGATGTCTCTCCCTGCGAGTAAAGGTTTTGAAATTGGCTCTGGTTTTGGGGGAACGTTATTAACAGGCAGTGAACACAATGATGAATTTTATTTAGATGAAACGGGTAAATTGCGGACTCGAACGAACCGTTCAGGCGGTGTTCAAGGGGGCATTAGTAATGGTGAAAATATCATTATTCGAGCGGCTTTTAAACCAACGGCAACTATCGGGAAGGAACAAAATACGGTGAGTAATGCAGGAGAAGAAACCACCCTTGCGGCGAAAGGTCGTCATGATCCCTGTGTTCTACCCCGCGCGGTGCCAATGGTAGAGGCGATGGTGGCGATCGTTTTGTGTGACCATTTATTGCGTTTTCAAGGACAATGTAAAACCTTGAATTAAAATCTCATTCAGAGATTTTGTAAGAGAAAACACTTATTGAGTCTTTTTCACAAAATTGAAAAACGCGATCGCACTTTATCAGAGAAAGCGATCGCGGTAACTCGACAATTAGCCAAAAATACGGTTATCATGTTCCTAAAATACCAGTGATCAAACTTTAGTCGAAACACAATAACTCAACATCTGACAAAATTAGTGATCGCACTAGCTTACTCTACAGATATTACACTAGGTAAAAACTATGGTAACTAAGCAAAAAATAATAGAAATAGCGAAACAATATAATTGGACGACAGCCGATGCCGAAAAAGCAGTACAAGGCTTGATTTTAAACGATTATTCAGAAAATGAAATTTTACTTAAACTTCTTTATTTTGCAGGAAAAGAATTACAAAAAAGACAACGTGAGCAAGCTACTCAGAAAGGTCAAGTAACTAAGCTAAAGAAAGAAATTAATGCTAAGGAAAAAATTAATTTAGAAATTCAAAGACTAGCAAAAATGTATGATTATGAAGAAAGTATATTGAGAGATTTTGCTAACTTTGTGAATGAAAAACAGGTTAAACAAAAAACATACGATTATATAAAATCAGAAATTGAAAAAATCGCTAACGAAAAAAAATATCACGAAGAAGTTTTGAACTATTTTGCTCAGTTTATAATTGAAGGCCCTGACCGAAAATTAAATCGTGATGAATTAAAAGCAGCAATATATCAACATTTTGGAGTTAAAGATAAAGACGCTCTCATGCAATTAAGTTCATTTAAAATGGCCACTAGTGGAATAAAAAACATCAATTTTTGCCAAATTGAATCTTTAGAGAATATCTACAGAAACACAATTGGGATTTTACCTCATGAACGGTACGAATTAGGCTACGGATGTATTAATGGAAATAATATTTTTAAGTATAATTTGCCTTGGAGAATTTTTTGCTTAAATCCCCAAACTGCAACAAAAGAACAAGTAAAATCTGCTTACAAAAATTTAGCAAAAATTTATTATCCAGACAATTCAGAAACAGGTGATAAAGAAATTTTTCATAGGCTACAAATTCTATATGAAAGTGTCATTGATTTTATTTAAATAAGGATTAACTACTATGCCTTACAAAAAAGTTAAAATTCATCTAACAGTTCAGGAGCTATCTAAGAGATTAGAGATTTCTCCTGAAGATTTTCACGATATTGAAAATAAAATGAAAAGTGACCCATCAAATAATTGGAAACTGACAGAAGGAAAACATTACAAATTAGTTGTTAAGAAGACAGGCTTACGCGAATATACAGAAATTGGAGCTTATGCAATTATTGACTATCTCCAAAAAGAATACTATAAAGACAAAGGACTTATCGCTAGAATTTTTGCAAATATCAAGGAATGGATTAAAGGATTAAAGCGAGATATAAAAAAATATTGTGTTCGTGAAAGAATTACACATAGCTCGTCATCTTTAGTCCGCCGTCAGGATAAGTTTTGGTTGTCTCGATTAGAAGTCGCAAGAATCTTTGAGACTCGTCCTGATTATTTAGATGAAATGCACAGAAAACTGACTATATCTGACATTTTAGGTGCTTCTCCAGTAGTACTAAGAAAAGATGAAGACTATTATGAAGATATAGATAATTCTAAAAGAAGATATTACTCTTTACGTGGGATGCAAAAACTTGCTGAACAATTTTCAACGTCTCTTATATTAGAACCTCGTAAATCTTGGTGTAATGATGTTGGTGAAGTCATTGAAGATCAGATTAATAAAATTAAAAATGAAATTGAAAAAAGAGAAAAAGATATACAAAAAGTTAAACAATGGGTAAGAGAGAAACGTGATAAGAAAACGTGCTTAGTTACTAGAGAAAAGCAAGTTCCCTCTGCTGATTTTAAATTAGCAGTTCACCACTTATACTCCCAAAATGAATATCCCCATCTCGCAGATGATGCTACTAATCTAATTACGATTAAGCAGAGTATTCATGATCAATTTCATGATCATTATATGGGTGGGAAAAACAAGCCCTGTAAACTCAAGGATTTTTTAGATTTTATTCATTCTTATTATCCGCAAAACACAGAATTAATTCTTTATTTAAGCAAATGTAATTTAACTCTTGGGCAACCATTACCGTTGAAAAAACTTAATTCTGAAGTTCCAAGGGTTCTCTATTTACCCAGTTCACGGGTGATAAAAAACGTGGATGAATTTCCATAAGTGCGATCGCCATCATCTTGTTGATTAATGTTGAAGAACGCGATCGCTTTTATTGTCATCAGTTTTAACTCATCCTGGTTTTGATATAATAGCCGTAATCGCTTGACATCTTAGGAGAAAAATCGTGATTAGAGCCATTAAACAGAAAGGAATTGTTGGTAGAGAAGGAAAAATAGAGCTTCATTCTACGGAACTAGAAGAAGGTACAGATGTAGATATTATTATTTTAGTATCTGATACTGAACCCGACACAACCGAATATCTTCTTTCAACAGAAGCTAATCAGCGCGAATTATCCGAAGCCATTGAAAGAATAGAAAATAAAGAAAACCTAGTGACGATTACTGCAAAAGAATGGCATGAAAAATATAGTATTTGATCCGAAAGCCTTTAAACAATTCAATGAATGGGCTATAGAAGATAAAAAACTCTATAAAAAAATAGTTAACTTAATTGACGATATATTACGCCATCCCTTCTACTGTCTAAAAAAGGAAAAAACAGCCATGAGTCAAGCAGAAATTACAGATTCTTTACTAACTAGCAGAGGTTTCTATAGCCTCTTTCAAACCTTACCCCTAGAAATCCGACAAGGCTTTCTACAACTTTTATTTCAAAATAATTCCTCTGAATTAGAAGACTTTATCCTTTATTTAGCTTGTGATAATTCTCGAAAAGAAGGATTTTTATCTGAATTAGAGTCTCAATCTCTCTTGGAGAGTTTACCTCAATGAAATATCAGATTGCCAAACGCTTCAAAAAAGATTTAGATAAAATTAATGACCAAAAAATTCTCGCAAAAGTTAGAAAATGTATTGAAGCAATTGGAAGTTCTCAATCACTATCCGAAATCCCCGATCTTGAAGTACTAAAAGGCTTCTCAGGATATTATCGTATTAAATTTGACTACAACTATCGTATTGGAATTTTTTGGGATGGCGAAGTTATCGAAATTCTCAAAATAGAGAGTCGAGAAGGATTTTACAAAAATTTCCCTTAAAAATAATCTGATCGCCGTCATCTTGTTGACTAAACTTTAAGACCGCGATCGCAACACTAAAACCGACTTAACCGATCGCACCACAGGTTCACCTTTTGCCGTTAGTTTACCTAAAAATATTTTGCCCTGATAATACATTCCCGAAGAACTTCCTCCATCCAAGTTCAAAGCGTCTTGAATTCCCTGCGATCGCATAAAATCCGCTAACTCTGGCAAAGATAAACCCGAATTTTGCCCCAATTCCTTTTTTTGAGCCGCCATCACCCAGAGCAAATCCCCCGATGACGTAATCCCGATCGCAGTACGAGCATTGCGTTGTTTCAGAGTGATTGCATC
This sequence comes from uncultured cyanobacterium, assembly GCA_963807635.1. Classification (GTDB taxonomy): domain Bacteria; phylum Cyanobacteriota; class Cyanobacteriia; order Cyanobacteriales; family Microcystaceae; genus Snowella. The sequence continues at coordinate 62,700 of CAWEDJ010000041.1, read as the reverse complement.
TCGAATAACTTTTCCTTGATTTTCTGCCCAAAAGCCTTCTTCCGTCGCCGTTATTGTTGGTAACAAACGAGGGGCCGCCGCCTAACGCATCTTTCAACTCGCAATTTGGGGGAATGGGGGCATCATGGGGTGCGATCGCATAACGGTTGGTTGTGCCGCATTGATAACGACGGAACTCACTGCGATTAAAAATTTGAGATAAATAGGGTTTAAGTTTCGGATTTTGGGTTAATCGTTCATTCTCTTGGGGATTACCGACTATTTGACCATTTTGAGTCAGGTAAGCCGTTGTTTTTTCATTTTGAGCATCGAAAAAGCCGCCATTGAGAGCCGCGATCGCCTGATTTTTAGCGGCAAATTCAGCAACCGTTCTTAAATTGGGAGAAACCGCAACCGTGACTTCAAAATTTCCCTGAACAGGAATTCGCAACGTGTGAACCTTGCTGTGGGGCAATTCATACACTTGATAAATGGGCAATGCTGCGGGGGACGGTTTAACCGATGGGGAAGATACAATCGGCGATCGCCCATCTCCACAACTGGCTAACCCTAACCCCATCAACCCGACGCAAAATAAACGTTGGACTATTGCCATTGAACTAGGTGGTAATTTGTCCCCAACCAACGGGAGGAAGCACAATAACATCCCCAACTTTCCCACTAGAAACCCGCTTCATGGAACCGCTCAACCAGATAAAGAGAGAACTAAAATCTAATCCATTAAGCATCACAGGAGGGCGAGCGGGTGGAGTGATATAACTGAGGGTATCCATATCAGCCCCTTCTACGGCGGCGGTAAAAAACAATAACTTATTAGCCTGTTCAGCCTCTTGTAACCGTTTGGAAGCGTTTTTCCACATATCTGTCGGGGCTCCATCGGTAATCATAAAAACCCAAGGGCGATAATATTGAATTCCATTACTTTTATAGGTTGTTTTCCTCTGTTCCAACAGATCTAGCGCGTAATTGATCGCCTGTCCCATCGGGGTTAAACCATCTGCTCGCAGATTAGGAGGAGAAAACTCATCAACGGTGACAAAATCCTGAACCAACTTGACCGTTTTACCGAATTGAATAATCGCAACTTCCACACTTAGAGAGGCCTGGGTATCCCGCAAAAGATCTTCTTTAAAGGCCATTAACCCCCGATTTAATTCCTCAATGGGGGGCCCAGACATTGAACGAGAAGTATCTAATAATAAAATAACAGGACAACGATTTTCTGGGTTTTCGATAAATTCAGGTAATCCTACTGGCATTAATCTCTCCTTATCTTTCGTTTAATTAAACAGGGCATTAAAAAATTGGCTTATGTAAATTATCATCCTCTTATATAGGATATCCAAAATTTTCAAGTTGTCGATTTTAGGCGATCGCCGCCCCTATATAATTGCAGCCTTTAACTCACGACAGAACAGCTCAATCGATTTTAATCCTTCTTCGGGAGATCCTTCCGCTAGGCGTTTAACGAAAGCACTACCTACAATGACCGCATCGGCTCCCCATTGCTTCATTTGTAAGGCTTGTTCGGGTTGAGAAATACCAAAACCAACTCCAACGGGCTTATCCGTCACTTCATGAATTTTGGCGATTAATTCTTCAACCCTAGTGGCTACTTGACTGCGGATTCCTGTCACCCCTGTCACACTCACTAAATAAATAAAACCCTGGGATTGTTTGGCGATCGCCTGAATACGTTCAATGGGACTCGTTGGCGCAATTAGGAGAGTTAAATCAATTCCTAGAGCGGCGGCGGGTTTAATCAAATTTTCCGACTCTTCGAGGGGTAAATCAGGCACAACCAATCCTTTCACGCCCGCTTCCACAATTTGTTTGAGAAACGATTCCACACCACGATAAAAAATCGGATTGTAGTAAGTAAAAAGAATGATAGGAGCCTTAATATCGGCTTGAGCATCTTTCACGACTTCTAAAACATCTTCTAACTTCACCCCATGACCCAAGGCACGAGTTGCGGCGGCTTGAATGACAGGCCCATCAGCTAAGGGATCGGAATAGGGAACTCCTAATTCAATCAAATCTGCCCCTGCTTTGTCTAAAATTCGTAGAGCTTTAGCAGTGGTGGCGAGATCGGGGTCTCCTGCGGTGAGGAAGGGAATCAGGGCGCATTGGTGGGAATTACGGAGGGATTGAAAACAATCAGAAACCGAAGTCATGGGCAGTGGATTAATAAATCAGCGTGTTTAGTTAATGTCTCTTTAACATTTTGCCACGTTGCAACCCCATTCAAAAATCAGGGCAAGGATTTATCACTAACCAAAGAATTTCAGTAGGAGAGAATTGAGGTGATATACTGATGGGATTCGGTTCTGATGGGAAACAGTCATCAGAGGTAACGGGGAAAGATTGGTGCAAATCCAACGCTGTCCCGCAACTGTAATTCAATAATTTTTGAGGATTGAATAGCCAGGATGCCCGCCGAGTTTGCTCAACAGTTCTCTTTATTTTTCATCTGCGAGGTACAAGATGACAACTCAAGCTTTTTCTAATTTATCTGATCGGGCTGTTCGTTGGACGCTTTCAACTCCCGTACAGTCTGCCCTTTATTTGTCTCTCTGTGGATTAACGCTCTGGACGGTTTATTTCACAACCTATCCTGCCATGCACAATCAAGTTCATTCTTTGCGTCACCATACTTTAACGGTTTCTTGTCATTAATTTGTCTGAGCATTAAGCCATATCTACACTAAAAAACAATATTTCTTTGCCACGTAAATCCCCCAATGCTGGGGAATTTGCTGTCGTTAAGGTGAGTATTTTATTCACAACTTATTATCTTTTTTAGTTCAATTAACAATGAAATATTTTAAACTTGCTTTGCTCGTCGGCGTTATTTGTCTGATGAGCCGTTTTTATAGTGGCGATCGCGTTTTTTCCCAATCGTCTCAGCCGTCTGTGCAACTATTGACTGAACCTGCGCTGGAACAAATTCGGCTTTAGCAGAAAAAACCGTTCATTTTACCCTAAAAACTCTAGATAAAACAGGTAAAGCTTTAAATAATGCCAATATTCATCTAACTTTGTTAACGCCACCGCGATCGCCCTGGTTTTCCACAGATTTTCCCTGGGTAGAAGGAACAACACTGTTAGACATTAGCCAACCGAGCAAAACAGGAGAATTACAATTTCAACAAATCCTGCCCATTCGGGGAAATTACACGTTTAAATTAGAAGTTAATCCCCTGATCGCCGATAGCTTTCAACCATTTCAACAAAACCTATCCTTGTCTGTTTCTGAAAATGAAATTAAATATCGTAATTATGTAATTTTATTAGTCTTATTACTATTCATAGGTTTCGGTGGGGGTTGGATTATTGGGGCAGGAGAAAGTTTACAAGCAGGAGAAGTCGTGCCCCAACGAGTCCGCTTATTATTAAGTAGTGCAATCATTGTGACGATCGCCACCTTATTATTTATTTGTATTACAGCCGAAGTCGGATCTTCCCATTCCGAGCATGAAAATCATCAATCAGAAATATCAGATACCCTGAATGATCAAGGTGAAATAACAGACTCAATCATCCAACTGTTGGGAGAAGAAAGTGCAACGGTGGGACAGTTAAACAATTTTCAAATAAAAGCGATAAATACTCAAACTCAAAAACCGATTAGTAATTTATCGCTAAGAATTAAAGCTAACCAATTAGAAAATAATCTAGTAATTTTTGCCACTCAAGCTGAAACAGATAGTCAAGGGCAATTTCGTTGGCAACAACAATTTTTTGATGGTTCTCCCCATGAACTGACTGTCACTATTTCGCCCAATATTGCGAGTAAAAGTCAACCGTTACAAATCGGAAAAGCGATTGAAGTCGAGGCAATTCATCCGCCCCTATTTACTCGTTTAATTAGTCTGGGTTATATGCTCTTTACTTTGGCGATCGCATTTGGTTTGGGTTTTTGGTTGCATCGTTTACAAGCAGTTTCGACAATGAAGAGATAATCACGATGATCGCATTTTTTGCTATTGAACAACTTGATTAATTTGGCATAAAGTTTGTAGAGAATTTTCAAGATCTATCTTCGATGAAAAAGGAGAAAAAATACGCGAGAAAGCATATTCTTTGTTCTGAATTTTGATAAATAAAATATCATCTCCATTGGTTAACATTGCAAAAATAGGACGATCTTTGTCAGGGTTAGCCATTGCATAGCAAAGAGCTTGGGGAACGGCACACCAAACTGAAAGCATCGTCTTTTTTGATTCTAAAACAATGACCCAGAGGCGATCGCATAAAATCAATAAATCAATTCTTCCCTGTAAAGTTTCTTCGCTATCAGAAACAGTTATGCGGACGGATTCTTCTGCTTTAATGCGAAAGGGAGGATCATAAAAGCCTGCGATCGTTAATAGAGGGGAAACGAGCAAGAGCATGACGGTATTTTCTAAGAGGTGACCTCCTGAGCGATGATAGATATAGCGTTGCCAGAGGGTATCTATCTCAGTCTGATCACTGTCGGATATTTTGGACAGGGAAGAAGTCCATTCCGTGAAAAAATCCTTGGAGGGGCTACGATGAAGATTAAATCGCTTTTCGGCTTTGGCGATCGTGGTGATAGTTTCGGAAATTGCTACTGATGTCATTTTTTCTTCTATTTGGTCTAAATAGGCAAACATTTATGATTTATTGTATCTAACCTTATTATATTAAAATAGGTAATTTAAGCGCGATTAATAGGAGAATTAAGATTGTCTGTAACAAGAGAATATGAGAATAGGATTCAATCACTTCAATGGAATGAATTACGAACATTGTGGGAGCAGATTGAGAATCGAGATACTCCAGGATCGGCCTCCAGGTAAAGCTTTTGAATATTTGGTATTACGAGCTTTTCAACTGGATGGTGCAGATATCACTTGGCCCTATCCCGTTCGATTATTTGGAGAAGAAGTTGAACAAATTGACGGAGCAATTCATTTTTCTCATCTTTCTTGTTTAGTTGAAAGTAAAGATTATGGAAATCAAGCTATCAATGTGGAACCAATTGCTAAGTTGCGTAATCAACTTTTGCGTCGTCCAGCAGGTACAATAGGTTTAGTTTTTAGTAGCTCTAGCTCAGGCTTTACCAATCCAGCCCGTCATCTTTCTTGTTTTGCTCTACCTCGAGCCATTTTATTATGGAATGGAGAAGAAATAAAATATGCTTTAGATCATCAAAAAATCTGTCAATTTTTGCTTCTTAAATAGAGCTTGCTGAAAAAAGCTGAAAGCCTTATAAGAAAAGAGATGAGGGGATTTAGAGAGCAAAAAAAGTGCAAAAAAAAGGTCTAAAATGAGTGAAAAGGCTTGCACCCCTCCCCTTCCAGAGCATTGAACGATGTACCCCAAAAAAGAATCCGAAAAATCGACTGTTGAAAACTTCAAAATACCAAGTGAGTGGAAGCCAAAAGAAGAAAATCGTTGGGTAAGCTGTTAGTCATTTAAATAGCATATAATGAAAGTAAAAAAGGAGAAAAGTCATGCCAGTAAAAAATCATCTAAAAACGGATGAAAAACAGAAACTACAAAACGAACTGAAATATAATGAACATCCAGATATCAGGGAGAGAATCCTGATATTATTATTACAAAATGATGGTAAAACTCAACAAGAAATAGCAGATTTTGTAGGATGCTCATTAAGAAAGATAGCCTATTGGTGTGTTCATGGAGATGCCAATAACCTGGAAAGCCTAAAAGATAAAAGAATGGAAGGGAATTATCAAAAAGCGACTCCAGAATATGTTAATAAACTTTTGGAGGTAATAGATAAAGACCCCGAAGAATTAGGTTACGAATTTGGGAGATGGACAGCACAAAGATTAGCAAAATATTTAGAAAGAGAGACAGGAATAAAGTTAAGTGGAAGTCAAGTAAGAAGAATATTAAAATCAAAAAAGTATGTGTATATTTGGGCAAAATATAGCTTAGAAGAAAGCCAAGACCCAGAGAAAAGAAAGCTATTTAAGGAAAAATTTGATAAATATTTAAAAATAGCAAAAGAGTCGCCAGAGCGTCTCCAGATATGGTTTTGGGATGAATCTGGGTTCGGTTTGAGGGTGTTAAGACGAAAAAATTGGAGCAAAAAAGGAAAAAGAAAGAAAGTGAAGGGAAATAGAAGAAAAGGAAGAGTAAATGTAATGGGAGCATTGAGACTTTCAGATAAAAAAACACGAGTAGAATTTCTAGAAAAAGGAACAGGAGAAAACTTCTTTAAAGTGTTGGAAGGGTTTTATGAAGACATAAAAATAGAATGGTCAGAAAATGGTAATAAAATAGAAGAGTTTGAAATTAACGGGCCAAAAATACTGGTTATATTAGATAATGCAAGTATTCATAAAAAGAAAGAGTTTCTAGAGAAAATAAAAGAGAAAATGCCGAATTTAATAATAGAGTTTTTACCAGAATATAGTCCAGACTATAACTTAATAGAGTTGGTATGGCATTCAGCGAAAGAGTTTATTGCAAACCGTCTATTTAAGTCAATAGAAGAACTAGAAGAACTCCTTAACCGATTACTAAATGAGGGGGAGCTAGTTATAAATTGGGGGCGGAAGCTAAAAAACAAGGGTAACGCTGTCAATGCAGTTTAAATGCTCAACAGCTTAATCATGTCAAAAATAATTCCGTGGGAGGAATTTGAAGAAGAATATGCAAAACAATTTTCAGAAAATAAAGGAGCGACAGCCAAACCATTTAGGATGGCATTAGGGTCATTAATAATAAAAGAAATATTGAGAATAAGTGACCGAGAAACAGTAGAACAAATAAAAGAAAACCCTTACTTACAATATTTTATAGGACTAGAAGTATATGAAAATGAGGAGGCATTTGATGCGTCACTGTTAGTACATTTCCGTCAAAGAATAGGAATGGACTTGGTGAATCAAATAAATAAAGCAATGGTAAAAAAAGAAGAAGAAATATTATCAGAAGTAAAAGAAAAAAGTGAAGGGGAAAATCAGAATAGAGGAAAGCTATTAATAGATGCAACCTGTGCACCAGCAGACATCAAATATCCAACAGATATAGGAATCTTGAATGAGGCAAGAGAAAAAACCGAAAAAATAATAGACAACTTGTATAAAAAAACTAAAAAAAAAGGAAAAAAACCAAGAACCTATAGAATAAGAGCCAGAAAAGATTACTTAAAATTGTCAAAAAAACGCCGTCCGTCGAGAAAAGAAAGGAGAAAGGGCATAAAAAAACAAATCCAATATATCAAAAGAAACCTTTCCCATATAGAAAAATTAAGAGAAGATAAAGAGGTCGCAAAATTAAGTAAAAAAGACGAAAAGATACTGTCGATAATACAAAAAGCCTATGAGCAACAAGTAGGAATGTATGAAAATAAAGAAAATAAGGTAGAAAATAGAATTGTGAGTTTGACTCAACCTCATGTTCGTCCCATTGTTAGAGGAAAAGCGGGAACGCCAGTAGAGTTTGGTGCAAAACTATCAGCAAGTTATGTGAATGGATATCTTTATTTATACCGATTAAGTTGGGATAATTATAATGAATCAGGCGACTTCAAAGGACAAATAGAAGAGTTTAAACGTGAGACAGGCTACTATCCCCAGTCTGTTCATGCTGATGCAATCTATCGCACAAGGGAAAATCGCGCTTTTTGTAAGGAGAAGGGAATTCGATTGAGTGGCCCACCCTTGGGAAGACGACCCACAAATATTAGTCCAGAAAAAAAGAAAGAAGCTCTTCAAGATGAAAGAGACCGTAATGCTATTGAAGGCAAATTTGGTCAAGCAAAGAGACGATTTAGCCTCAATCGAGTTATGACAAAACTTCCTGATACCTCTGAAACCGCTATTGCTATCACCTTTTTAGTCATCAATCTTTTTGCCCTGCTTCGGCAGGTTTTACGTTTTTTTTGTCTTTTTCGGAAGAAGAGCTTATTTTTCTGCCCTCTTATTAGCCCAGCTTATGCTTTGTGTTGACAATTCATTTAACCCTTATGTTTTACTCGCCTTAAATTCATAAATTAATCCCCTCTTCCTGTTTTTTGACTTTTTCAGCAAGCCCTAAATATCGTGTATGCGTAGAACAAGGTCTTCCTGATTATGACCTTAGAGCTGATAGTGAAATTATAAAATGAGGTGTTTTATGATTGCTTATATTATTACTGAAGGGGATTCTAATGTTCAACTTTTGAAAGCGATAATTCCTCAACATTTACTCAATGAAGTTGGTATTATTGCGGCTGGAGGTTTATCAGCAGTTAAATCGTTCGCCCGTTCTCTTGTTGTTCGACAGCAGATTCCTGTTGTAATTGTCGTTGATGCCGATTCAACGGATCAAAAATTTATCCAAGAACGAACTCAAGAAATACAAGAAATTGTTGAGGGTGTGGCAGTAGATACTCCCATTAAAGTGATTCTTGCTGTTCCTACTATCGAATCCATTTTCTTTGAAGATGCCTGTTTATTTTCAAAAATCATGGATTTTATGGATTTTAATGTACCTAATTCTATTTTTGAGTTAGCCATTTCTCAGCCCCAAAAAGCAAAAAAAATACTAGAAGAGTTGTTACCTCGCCCTAAAAAACTCGTTGTCAATCAATTTATTTATCAACTAAAAAAAGAAGATATTGAAACTTTACGCAATACAAAAATAATACAAGAAATTATTGAATTTCTTCAATCTATACGTCAACCGATAGAGGTCTAATATAGTTAGATTTTGGTAAAAACACGATCACCTGTAGATAAAAAAGGTCACTATATCAACGGAAAAATCATTCAAAAAACTATGTCATGAAAAATATAGTATCATTCAAAGATAACTAAATTTTGTTATCATAATGACTTTCTATACCAATAAAACTGCCAAAGTTTTTCCAAATAAATTGTCGTTTTGACGATCGCATTTGGTTTGGGTTTTTGGTTGCATCGTTTGCGACCAGTTTTAAAGACTTAATAATTCGTCATTTAAGCCATTAAACAGACTACTTTATAAGAAAACGATCGCCCACTTCCTGATTTCTCGGTTAAGCATGGCGATCGCCCTTCGTTTAACTTTAACGATTAGATAATTTTTGCGGCACGTAACCCGTACATTAAACCGAGAGTAATTCCCGTAAAAACGATCAAATAGGCGAAAAAAGCACCAACACCAGCAGCCATAAACGTAAACCTCTTTTAACAAAAATCAATTCTTTGCTATTGTACTTTCTATCTTACTTGAAGCGATCGCCTAATTTATGACTTCTGTTATTTCTGTTCCTCTGCCCCAAAGTCCTTACGAGATTGTCACTAATCATGGAAATTTGTCTAAATTAGGCAATTATTTAGCGACATTAAAACTGGGCAAGAAAATTCTCCTCCTTTCTAACGCTGAGATTTTTGAGCATTATGGAGAGATTGCCCTCAATTCCCTCCAACAGTCAGGATTTCAAGTCTCGGTTCATCTCATTCCTGCGGGGGAAACCCATAAAACCCTAGAGGCGATCGCCAAAATTTACGATAAAGCCCTAGAAAAACGCCTAGAACGCTCTTCGACGATGGTTGCCTTGGGTGGTGGAGTGGTGGGGGATATGACGGGATTTGCCGCGTCCTCTTGGCTACGGGGCATCAATTTTGTCCAGGTTCCTACGACTCTTTTGGCGATGGTAGATGCGTCTATTGGAGGAAAAACAGGAGTTAATCATCCCCAAGGTAAAAATCTGATCGGGGCATTTTATCAACCGCGTTTGGTATTCATTGATCCGTTGGTCTTGAAAACCTTACCAGAAAGGGAATTTCGGGCAGGAATGGCTGAGGTGATTAAATATGGCATTATTTGGGATGCGGATTTATTTGAGCAATTGGAACAGGCAAAAAGTCTGAAAAATTTAACGGATTTACCCGACTCTTTGCTAGAAATTATTATTACTCGTTCCTGTCAAGCCAAGGTGGATGTGGTGAGCCAGGATGAAAAAGAATCAGGTATTCGAGCAATTTTGAACTACGGTCACACCCTTGGTCATGCGGTGGAAAGTTTGACGGGTTATAGCCAGGTGAATCACGGGGAAGCGGTGGCGATCGGCATGGTGGCGGCGGGAAAAATTGCGGTAAAAATGGGGTTATGGAACGAAAAAGATGCCCAGCGACAAAGGGCTTTAATTGAAAAAACAGGTTTACCGACGCAAATTCCCAGTCATTTAGACCCCAACACCATTATTGATATTTTACAAACCGATAAAAAAGTGAAGGCGGGTAAGGTGCGCTTTATTTTGCCAACGGCGATCGGCAAAGTGATTATTACCGATGAAGTGACGACAGAAATTTTGCAAGATATTTTGCAAGAAAGCTAAGGATCTTCAGAAGTTCCAATTAAATACAACAATGCCATGCGAATCGCGACACCGCTCGTCACCTGTTGCTGAATTAGACTGAATTGGGGGTCATCCATTAAATCTGAACTAATTTCTACTCCTCGGTTAACGGGGCTGGATGTAAAACCTTGACTTCAGCTTTGCAAGACTTAAGGCGATCGCGGGTAATGCCGTAGCGTTGATGATATTCGCGTAAACTGGGTAACAAATGGGCCGTCATCCGTTCCTTTTGTAAGCGTAAGGCCATCACAAAATCCGCATTGACTAAAGCAGGTTCTAAGTCCCAATGGAGAGTTAAACTTCCCGTTTGATTCGCGCCCTTCATTCCGGAAAATAAAGTGGGCAACAGCGTCGGTGGCCCTGCTAAATGCACATCGGCTCCTGCGGCGGTCAAACTCCAAATATTAGAACGAGCCACACGGGAATGGAGAATATCCCCCACGATCGCAATTTTTTTGCCTCTTAAACGTTCTAAACAGGGTTTTTCGTAATCTAATAAGGTCGCGATCGGATATAAATCTAACAAGGCTTGGGAAGGGTGTTCATGTTGCCCGTCTCCTGCGTTTAAAACCTTCACGCCCACATCCAAACGATCCATTTCGGAAGCGATAAATTTGGGAACGCCCGCCTGTTGATGGCGAATCACCATGATATCGGCTCCCATCGCGAGATAGGTCTTGGCAGTGTCTAAAATTGTTTCGCCTTTGGTCAAAGAGGAACTACCAGGCGTGAAATTCATCACATCTGCCGACAAACGCTTGGCCGCTAACTCGAAGCTACTACGGGTACGGGTCGAGGGTTCAAAAAAAGATTAGTTACTACCTGCCCCTGAAGAGCGGGGACTTTTTTCGTGCGTCCTGCTAATACATCTCGAAAACTACAGGCGGTTTGTAATACAATGTCGTATTCAGCCGCAGTCCAGTCGGCTAAATCTAAAATGTGCGATCGCGTTCGAAGTAACATCCATAACTCTAGTTAATCAGAAAAGGTCTATCGATCACAACTTTTTCCAAATAGAGGCAATTAAAACATTTAAGTCAAAAAAAACAATCAATTATCAGCAGAAAATTTAACTCCTGATAATTGATACTTTTGGAAAATATTAGTTTCAGCCTTTCACTTTGGCGATCGCCTTATCCAGAAGCGTCATAGCCTTTTCGACTTCAGCTTCCGAAACAATCAACGGCGGAACAAAGCGTAGAACCTTGCGGTCAGCAGGGGCGAGTAATAAACCTTCCGTTAAAGCGGCATTAACAATTTCAATGGAAGTGATATCACTATCGGCACTAATTTCCATGCCATTAATTAATCCCCAACCCCGAACATCGGTAAACAAAGGACTATATTTGGTCGCCAATTCCTTGAGACGCGATCGCAATTGTTCACCCCGTTCGCAGACATTTTCTAGGAGGTGATCCTGTTCAATGGTTTTCAATACCGTTAACCCTGCCGCACAGACGAGGGGATTACCGCCAAAGGTACTAGCATGGTTTCCAGGTTCAAAGACATCACAGAATTTCTTGCACATCATGGCTCCAATGGGAACGCCGCCCGCCAGACCCTTGGCACTGGTGAAAATATCAGGTTCAACGCCCAGATTTTCGTAGCCCCAGAGTTTGCCCGTCCGACCCACTCCGACTTGGACTTCATCAAAGACCAATAAAATATCATTCTGATCGCAGAGTTGACGCAGGCGTTGGAAATACTCTACATTCCCTGGACGAATGCCGCCTTCTCCCTGTAGAGGTTCTAGCATGATGGCCGCAACACGACGATTTCCTTCATCCAGATCAGTGACAGCATTTTCGATCGCGCCAATATCGTTGTAGGGAACATAGGCAAAACCTGGCATCAGGGGATCAAAGTGCTTTTGATACTTGGGTTGCCCCGTTGCAGTGAGGGTGGCTAACGTCCGACCATGAAAACTGGCGTGGGCAGTTAAGATAACAGGTTGTTCTAAAAAATCTAGGACAGTATGGGCATATTTACGGACTAATTTAATGGCCGCTTCGTTGGCTTCGGCTCCCGAATTGCAGAAAAAAACGCGATCGGCACAGGAATGATCGACAATCCACTTAGCAAGCTCTCCCTGTTCAGGAACGTAGTAGAGATTGGAAACGTGATGCAATTTATGAATTTGCTCTGCGATCGTTTTAGAGAGGACGGGATGACCATGACCGAGGGTACAGGTCGCAATCCCTGCCACAAAATCTAAATACTCTTTTACCTGCGGTATCCCAAAGACGACAACCTTCTCCTTTGGCGATCGCAATGGGAAATCGTCCATAGGTATTCATGACATAGGTATTGAAATCCTCTTGATTAAAAGAACGAGAAGCGGTAGATTCAGGGGAAACCCCAGGATTATCAAGCAGCGTTGTTGGGCTCACAATTAACTCCTAATTGAAGTTGTGGTATAGATTTTGGAAAATTGTATCCAAAATTTAGGAAAAAAGTTGTTCATTTCGATCTAAAAACTATACTGTGATTTTAAAGCGAGTCATACCCTTTCGGAACGAATTTTCATGAGACCAAGACATTAATACTGATGCTAAATACCAGAGACCAGCAAATTCGTCGTTTTCATCAAGAGTTTTTGGGAGGAATCATTGCCTTTATCGGGGTATTTGTTCTCGGAACCTTCTGGTTTCGTTTTGTAGAAAAATGGTCTTGGGTGGATTCGGCTTACATGACAACCAGTACCTTGGCAACGGTCGGTTTTGGGGAAATTCATCCCCTAGATGCTAGATCTCGTCTATTTACCATTGTCTTAATTTTTATGGGGGTAGTGACGATTGGTTATATGGTCAATCGCTTTACAGAAGCGTTTATTCAGGGATATTTTCAAGAGAGTATTCAACAAAGGCAGGATCAGCGAGTGTTAGAAAAATTAACCAATCATTATATTCTCTGCGGTTTTGGGCGGACGGGATGCCAAATTGCGGCAGAATTTCAAACAGAAAGCATTAATTTTGTGATTATTGATTCCGATGCAGGTCAGGTAGAAAGGGCAAAAAATCTAGGCTATCAAGTGATTGTGGGAGATGCGACTCTGGACGAATCTCTCTTAACGGCGAAAATTGACCAGGCGGTTTGTATTGTGGCAGCTCTCACCTCGGATGCGGAAAATCTCTATACGGTTCTGTCTGCGAAAACCCTTAATCCTCAAATTCGCGCGATCGCCAGAGCTAGTACGGAAGAAGCGGTCAAAAAATTACAACGGGCAGGAGCTGATGAAGTGGTTTCTCCCTACATTACGGGGGGAAAACGTTTGGCCGCCGCCGCCCTTAGGCCCTCAAGTGGTGGATTTCGTGGATGGCATTTTAACGGGAGCTGATCGCTCTTTTTATATGGAAGAATTCCGCATCGAAGCCGAAACCTGCAATCATATTGGTCAAACCCTGAGTGAAGCCAGATTGCGATCACAGTCAGGGGCATTGGTTTTGGCCATTCGCAGGGCAGACCGAAACTTAATTGTCGGGCCGATGGGAGATACGCTTTTATTGGAGGGAGATTCTTTGATTTGTTTGGGAACCGTTGAGCAATTACGGGCCTTAAATCAAATTTTATCCCCTAGAAATACGCCTGATTTGCGTTTACCCAATCAGAAAAAGAATAGTAATCTCAAATAAAAATTTATCAGTAGTATGAATAGTCAACACAAACGATACATCTCTTTCTTCTGTCTCATTCCCGCGATCGCGGTTTTATTAGGGAGTTGTGCTGAAACGAAAACGGCTCAATGCCAAAAGATCTTTTTAATCACCAAAAAAATGGCGGAAGAAAGTGCCAAAAATCGAGAAACCAAAGATATTAAAACGGTATTAGAAGTAGCCGATTCCTTTGAAAAATCTTCGGAAGAACTTAAAAAAATAGAGCTAAAAGATCCTAAATTAACGGAATATCAGCAAGGTCTAGCAGAGATTTATCAAGGAAATGCAGAAACAACTCGTAGTTTTGTCAAAGCGTTAGAAACAAAAGATATTCCGACAGCTAAATTAGCGCAGGATCAAGTGCAACAAATCGGTAAAAAAGAACAGAATATTATTACTCAGACGAATCAATATTGTCAGGAAAATTAGGAAAATTATAGATCATCAATTTGAAACGTGATCGTTTTATATTGTGAAATAAGGTGAATGTGATCGGCTTCTCTTCTTTCTGCTAAGATAAAGTTTATAACTGGTGACTGTGTTTATTGTTAGTTTATATTTTCTGAAGTTTTAAATCATGAAAATTCTTTCACTTAAATTAAAGAATAACTTTTTAGGATGGGATTTTGATGAAGTCGATTTTTCATCAAACCTAACTCTTTTAGTGGGCGTTTCTGGTGCAGGGAAAACTCAAATTTTAAGAGGAATTATTGATTTAAGTCGTATTGCTAATGGGAAGACAATTAATGGATTGGAGTGGAAAATAAGATTTTCTACTATAAATAATACTGAATTTATTTGGGAAGGTAGTTTTGATACCGTTGACGTAGATGGTCTGTATATTGAAGATGAAGATGAACCAGTAAAATCACCATTACTTTATGAAAAAATAACGTCAAAAGACACGGTTTTAGTCGAGCGAAATGAAGAATTAAATCAATATCAAGGAAAAACTATACCCAAACTTTCATCTCATCAATCTATGATTTATCTTTTAAGGGAAGAAAGTGCTATCACAGAAATTTTTAATGCTCTCAATAAAATAGAATATCGTGACCATACAAGAAATGGCTCTTCCTTTAGCATATCGGAAAAATCTTTACCTTTACATCTTCTTAAAAATAAATATACAACGTTAGAAAATATTATTAATAGCGATGAAGATGTTAAAACTAAATTATACTTAATTTATGAAAATAAATTGGATATTTTTGAGAAAATCAAGTCAAAGTTTATTGATGTTTTTCAACAAGTTAAAGATATTAAATCTGCACCTCTTGAAATGAATGGTATCCCTGCAAAATGGGCTGAAGCTATTCCTGCTATTTATATAAAAGAAGAATCTGTCTCTAAATGGATTAGAGAAGATAGAGTCTCTTCAGGGATGATGCGGACACTTATTCACCTTAGCGAAATTTTTCTTTCTAGCGAAGGTACAGTTATCTTAATTGATGAGTTTGAAAATAGCTTAGGGATTAACTGCATAGACATTTTAACGGAGGATCTAATTCATGAAAACAAGACCTTGCAATTTATTGCGACCAGCCATCATCCTTATATCATTAATAATATACCCTATGAATATTGGAAAATTGTTACGCGACAAGGTGGACATATTAGCATCCGTGATACATCAGAGTATAAATTAGGCAGATCCAAACAAGACGCATTTATTCAGTTAACTAAAATTTTAGAAAAACAAGCCTAAGATGAATTTTTATTTTGTATTTGAAGGAAAAACAGAGCCAATTGTCTATAAAAAATGGTTATCTGTACTCTTACCTCAATTAACCGAAGTAGATAGCTTTGATTCTGTCAACCATAATAATTACTATTACGAGAGTGATGTGGGCGTTCCTAGTTGCTATAGAGTTTGTGCTAATGCAATTCAAGACATTAATGAAGTACCCAAATATGATTATCTAGTATTGCTAACAGATGCAGATCGTTTTACTGTCGAAGAAAAAAAAGTAGAAGCGATGGAGAAAATTAAGCTCGAATTAAACGATAAACCTTTTCAATTTCTACCTCAAAATTGTAAACTTGAGATTATTGTACAAAAAGTCTGTATTGAAACTTGGTTTTTAGGAAACAGAAATTTTTTTGTCAGACATCCACAGAAAAATGAACTCTTGAAAGAATATGTTCAATATTTTGATGTCAGTCAAAAGAATCCTGAAGATTTAGCGGCTGAATTTGTACAAGATAAAGATAACGGGAAAGAAATTTTTGGATACAAGACAAAAGCCTTATTCCATGAAAGTTATCTTAGGGAAATTTTCAAAGAGCGTGACTTATCATACTTTAAAGCCAGACCCAAAGAAGTACAAGAAGAATTTTATCTTCAACAGTTATTAGCTAGGATTCAAACGAATACGGATCACTTACTTAGCTTTCAAGAATTTATTGTTTTTTGTGAAAAAGTTAAGTCTGATAATATTAAATAAATTGTATAAGTTTATCTCATGAGAAAATAGTACCGATTTTATTAACTTTGAAACCTATAAAATCAATAAATGACAGAATTGAGCAAGGAAGCCTATATTCTAATACCAATTAACTTAAAAGAGCGATCTCTCTATTCTGCAATACAAGATTGTAACCAAATATCTAGTTCCATAAGATCTGTAAAATCTAACAACGCTTCCTCTAAGTAATCTAACCTAAATTGTTCAACAAAAAAATAGAAAAATCTGAGATCCCATATGGTGAGGTGAATTGAAGGATAGTTTCTGCTGATAGTCTGTGGAACAAACCTCTGTCATGTTTGAATTGAAGAAAATGAAGTAAAAAATTAAGTTTTTAGGAAAAAAGTAAACATTAAATAATTGGTATTATAAGCAATTATAGCTACCGAATTTAATTTGATTAAAATGATTAATAATTTCTGTGGTATTTTGCGAATTTATTGCAATAATCAATACTTAAATATTTTGTAGTTGGTTAGTGTCTAACTTCCAATTAACCTAAGCGGATTCAGGTTTCGGCAATGATGAGGGATGAATTAACAACTCAGCCGTAGAGCGTTTTTCAACCATTTCACGGGTAATCGTACAACGTTGAACATCAGCCCGTGACGGTAGCTCGTACATCACCTCTAACATCAACTCTTCCACAATTCCCCGTAAAGCCCTAGCCCCTGTTTTCCGTCGATAGGCTTCCTTGGCGATCGCGCTGATGGCATCGGGTTTAAAATCTAAGATCACATCGTCCATCCCCAACAGTTTTTGATACTGCTTCACCAGGGCATTACGAGGTTGGGTCAAAATCGCCACTAAAGTATCTTCATCCAGAGGATCGAGGGAAGCCATAACAGGAATCCGACCGACAAACTCAGGAATCATGCCAAATTTCACCAAATCATCGGGTTCTACCTGACGAACGAGTTCCGCCGCCCGTTTTTCCTTACTAGGAGCCGTATCCCCACCAACGGGACGCACAAATCCCATCGATTTTTTACCCAGACGTTGATCCACGACTTTTTCTAGTCCGACAAACGCTCCGCCACAGATAAAGAGAATATTACTGGTATCAATTTGAATGCAATCCTGATAAGGATGTTTCCGTCCGCCCTGGGGAGGCACATTTGCCGTTGTTCCTTCCAACATTTTTAAAAGAGCTTGCTGTACGCCTTCTCCTGAAACATCGCGGGTAATCGATGGATTTTCACTTTTACGCGCAATTTTATCAATTTCATCAATATAGATAATTCCCCGTTGGGCTTCTTCTACGTCTAGATCGGCGACTTGCAATAAACGCAGGAGAATATTTTCCACATCTTCCCCCACATAACCTGCTTCCGTGAGGGTCGTGGCATCGGCGACTGCAAAAGGCACATCCAAAATTTTAGCGAGGGTCTGGGCTAAAAGGGTTTTTCCCGATCCTGTTGGGCCGACTAACAGAATATTAGATTTTTGGAGTTCAATGGCATCTTCGTCCGCTTCTTCCTTATTGTCTTGAACGAGACTTAATCGTTTGTAATGATTGTAAACCGCGACGGAAAGAACTTTTTTTGCGTCATCTTGGCCTATCACATAATCATCTAAATGCTTTTTGATTTCCGTCGGTTTGGGGAGCTGTCCGAGGGAAAGGCGATCGCCCTGGGAACGACGTTTTGAATTTTCGGAAGAACGAGAAGAAGCGGCCGCAGGGGGAGCCTCTAATAATTCTTCATCTAAAATTTCGTTGCATAGCTCTACGCATTCGTCGCAAATATAGACTCCTGGCCCTGCGATCAACTTTCGCACTTGTTCCTGGGATTTACCACAAAACGAACATTTTAGGTGGGAGTCGTATTTAGACATAGCACTAGCTCAACGAGGTGACAGGAACAGTAGGATCAGGCAGGTTTGGGCGAATAATAACACGGTCAATCAGTCCGTATTCTTGGGCTTCTTGGGCAGACATAAAGAAATCCCGTTCCGTATCAGCCGCAATCTGATCAAAGGGACGACCCGTATGCTCGGCTAACATGGTATTCAAACGCTCTTTAATATAAAGAATTTCCCTGGCTTGAATCTCGATTTCCACTGCTTGCCCCTGGGCACCCCCCAAGGGTTGGTGGATCATGATTCGGGAACTGGGAAGAGCCATCCGTTTACCGTGCGCCCCCGCAGTCAGGAGAAATGCCCCCATACTCGCGGCCAATCCAAAACAAATCGTGACGACATCGGGACGAATTTGTTGCATGGTATCGTAGATTGCAAGTCCTGCATACACCGAACCACCAGGGGAATTGATATAAAGTTGGATATCCTTTTCAGGGTCTTCCGCATCCAGAAAAAGCAATTGGGCAACAATAGAATCTGCCACTTGGTCATCGACGGGAGTTCCCAAAAAGATGATTCTTTCCCGCAACAGGCGAGAGTAGATATCAAAGGCCCGCTCCCCTACTCCAGATTGCTCGACCACCATCGGGACGACGTTTTGGATATCAGAGCCACGATAGCTCTCTAGGGCATAATTTGGTGATCGCGATTGAACCATAGGAAAAAGATCATTAAATTTAGTTGGATTTGGGTCGCCTTCTCAGAGAATACCCAAATTTTAAAAACATTTTCACATACTCCACCCCATTATGACGCAATTAGACGGGAATGGGGCAGAGTCAAGATCAGAGAAAACTAAGCTTCATTAGGGGTTTCCACGACTTCAGCTTCAGAGGATTCCACTACTTCGGCTTCAATGGTGTTTTCATCTTCGTCATCTTCTTCGGGCGGGGTGAGGGTTCCCAGGGGAACGAGTTCCACCGTTACTTTTTCCCGCAACACAGCCATCGTTTTTTCTGCGATGATTTCTTCGGTAACGATCGCCTTCAATTTTTCCAGATCGAGGGATTCATTCGCAAAACGAGCCTTAATTGTGTTCACCCTTTCCCGAATTTCACTAGCCTCTGGTTCAATGGACTCAGTTTGAGCAATTTTCTTGATAATAAGAATTTGTTGTAGGCGTTGGACTGCTTCTGGGCGAGCATTTTCCCGAAGTTTGGGAACCAGTTCAGCCGTAAAAATAGAGCGGGGGTCGAGGCCCATTTGCTCTAATCGGCTCAGGGTTTCGGTTAAAACCTGGGTAATTTCTTCCTGTACGAGGGAATCGGGCAGATCAACCTCAGAAATTTTAACTAATTCGTTGATAATCGCCGTATTAATGTTGTTTTCCGTGCTATCGGCTGCCTTTTTACGATAATTCTCCTCTAAAGAAGCCCGCAATTCCTCCAAGGTTTCGTATTCACTCACTTCATCAGCGAAATCATCATCTAATTCAGGTAATTCTTTGGTTTTGAGTTCCTTGAGGGTAATGTCAAAACGCACGGGTTGCCCCGCCACCTGTTCTAGAGGATAGTCCTGGGGAAAGGTGACCGTCACGGCCTTGGTTTCTTCGGGTTTCATGCCGACAATACCTTCAACCATTCCTTCCACTAAATTGCCCTTTTCTAGATCCACCTTAAAATCGCTATCTACCATTTCTGCGATCGCTTCCCCCGTTTCCCCTTCTGCTGAGACTTCGTAGGCTTGGTAGTCAATAATGGCCACATCTCCCCAATCGGCGGCACGCTCTTCCACAGGAATCAACGTTGCTTGTTTTCCCTGCTGTTCCTTGAACCATTCTTCAACTTCTTCGGGATTGTAGGGAACTTCTTCTGCTTGGATCGTTAACGCGCCATAGTCGCCTACTTCAATCGTCGGTGGGACTTCGATAATCGCTGAAAAAGTGAAGGGTTGACCAGGGACAAAGTTCTGTAATAGTTCTTCAAAGGAAGATTTGAGTCGATAACTTCCCAGAGAATCGATTTTCTCTTGTTCTATCGCATCCCCAAGGGTCGATTTGATGGAATCTTCTAGGGTCGCGGCATTGAGATTGGAACCCAACCGTTGTAATAAAACTGGACGAGGAACCTTTCCCTTACGGAACCCAGGAATGTTGGCAGTGCGAGCAAAGCTTTGTAGGGTGGTATTGTAGATTTTTTGAGAAATTTCTGCTGGAATCTCAATTTCTAAACCAATTTGACTATCAGGGAGTTTTTCCTGGGTGACTTTCATTGATACCTAATTTGATTACTAACGTTGAACATCTAAGACATTTTGAACTCTTCTACCAGAATAGTTGCTGACGGGAGCCGACTAACATGGTATGCTTAGAGGGCGATCGCCTACCGACTCCACCGAACAAAGTCTTGGGTGGGTACAGTTCTGCACAATCGACCTTTTGTGATCATAGTTCATTTGAGGTCAGAAAATTTAAGTTTCTGCTAGAGTTGTTGCGCGGCTAAAAAAAGTCATCTTAGCCATTTTTATTCTATTTTTCTTTTTTTAGACTATTTCAAGACAATATTTGCCAAGGAAGTCGTCAATGAGTTGAGAAAAATAATCTTTGCCCGTTAAGGAATAGAAAGCATCATAGTGTAAGATGAATTGCTGAGGATTTTTTCCCGATAAAAAACAACTTAATCATCTATAATCAAAGATTAAAACCAATAGCGACTTGACCTTATCAGGCTAGTTCTTTCTATTTATCATAAATAAAATAAATACCTAAAGAAAATTTTCCTTCGGGATAATCTTTTCCCCCCTTACTCATTAAAATTATTAAATTTTACGTTCCTAATCTGATTTTTTAACTTCTGGAGGAGTATCACTTGTCAAAATCTGTACGTGTTGCCATTCTCGGCGCGACGGGAGCCGTAGGAACAGAGCTTTTAGAACTCTTAGAAACCCGAAATTTCCCTGTTGAGCAGTTGAAATTATTGGCTTCTCCCCGTTCTGCTGGTAAAAAACTCGCTTTTGCAGGAAAATCTTTAACCGTAGAAGCCGTTAACGAAAATTCTTTCAAGAATATCGATCTTGTATTAGCCTCGGCAGGCGGATCGAGTTCTAAAGCCTGCGCGAAAACCATTGTCGCATCGGGAGCCGTGATGATCGATAATTCCAGTGCCTTTCGCATGGATGACTCTGTTCCGTTGGTTGTCCCAGAAATCAATCCCGAAGCCGCAGAACACCATCACGGCATTATCGCCAATCCCAACTGCACAACCATTTTATTGGGCGTTGCGGTGTATCCCTTGCACCAAATTCAACCGATCCGACGCATGGTAATTGCCACCTATCAGTCGGCTAGTGGAGCAGGAGCGATGGCAATGGAAGAAGTGAAGCATCAGACTAAAGCGATTTTGTCGGGAGAGCCTGTCAAAGCGGAAATTTTGCCCTATCCTCTGGCGTTTAATCTTTTTCCCCATAATTCCCCCCTAATGGATTCGGGTTATTGTGAAGAAGAACTCAAAATGATCAATGAAACCCGTAAAATCTTTAATGATTCAACCATTCGGGTGACGGCGACCTGTGTTCGGGTTCCCGTACTCCGCGCCCATTCAGAAGCCGTTAATCTAGAATTTGACAGTCCTTTTGCGGTTTCTCAAGCACGAGAAATTTTATCCCAGGCCCGAGGGGTAAAACTGGTAGAAGATTGGGAGTCTAATTATTTTCCTATGCCTATTGATGCGACAGGAAAAGATGAAGTATTAGTGGGAAGAATCCGTCAAGATCTCTCCCATCCCTGTGGGTTAGAATTATGGCTCTGTGGCGATCAAATTCGTAAGGGCGCGGCTCTGAATGCCATTCAAATTGCAGAATTGCTAGTTCAGAAAAATCTGCTTAGACCTTCGTTGGTTAACGCTTCGGCGTAAAATCTTTTTGCTAGGGTTTTAGTGACAATTTTTGATGTTGATTAATTTTTAAACTTTATTATTGAATTTATGAGTCATCCCCCCTTTGGACGAGTGGTTACGGCAATGGTCACTCCTTTTGATGAAACGGGTAAGGTTAGCTATGCGATCGCCGAAAAATTAGCCGACCACTTAGTCGAGCATGGCAGTGATGCCCTTGTCGTTTGTGGAACAACGGGAGAATCGCCGACCCTTTCCTGGGATGAGGAATATCAATTATTTCAAGTGGTCAAAAATGCTGTTGGCAATAGAGCAAAAATTCTCGCGGGGACGGGTTCTAATTCCACTACCGAGGCGATCGCGGCCACAACGGAAGCGGCTAAATTGGGCTTAGATGGTTCCCTGCAAGTTGTTCCCTACTACAATAAACCGCCCCAGGAAGGATTGTATGCTCACTTTCAGGCGATCGCCCAAGCTTGTCCCGATCTCCCTGTGATGCTCTACAATATTCCTGGCCGCACAGGGCAAAATCTTCTGCCTGAAACTGTTGCCAAATTAGCCAAAATTGATAATATTGTTGCGATTAAAGAAGCCAGTGGTAGCATTGACCAAGCCTGTCAAATTCGATGTTTAACTGATTCTAATTTTGCCATTTATGCAGGCGATGATTTACTCACCTTGCCCATGTTAACCATCGGTGGTGCGGGAATTGTGAGCGTGGCCAGTCATCTGGTGGGGGAACAAATTCAACAAATTGTTCAGTCTTTCCTCTCTGGAGAAGTGGCAGAGGCGATCGATATTCATCTAAAGCTTTTTCCCTTGTTTAAAGTTTTGTTTTGTACCACTAATCCCATTCCCATTAAAGCGGCTTTAAAATTGCAAGGTTGGGAGGTTGGAGGATTGCGATTGCCGCTCTATGAAATTTCAGAAACTCAACGAGAAGAAGTCGCGATCGTTTTACGGACATTATCCTTAATTTAAGTAGATGCTAATTTTAATCAAGATTTATTTTCCCAATTTAAGTAGTTGATTGGTGAGCGTTTAAAAATTCTTCCCTAATTATCTGTTCTTATCTAAAATTAATTAATATGTGTTATACTCTAAAGAGTTGCTCTTAAATATTGTCTTCACACGAAATGTATTTTAGGCACCAAGCATTTGATTAAGGGGTTAAGTGTAATAACATCTGCTCAATCAAAATAGACAAGATTTTCTAAGTAAGATATACTTTCTCTCTCTAGAAATAAGGACACCCATAATGATTTTTATGTAGCGATTATCTCCATAACCCATTTATTTTTTCCAAGGAAAACTCATCATTGTTTTCTTAGTATTTGTTTTATCTTAATTATTTTATTTTTATTTCTGCCGCTCCATTGTGAGCAGTTCTCTATTGTTTCATCTACAAATGCTTTTTAGTTCCCATTAAGCCCATACATTATTCCTTAGGAGGAAAATGACTAAAAACGAAGCCAAACCAACCCTAAAAATTATTCCCCTCGGTGGACTCCATGAAATTGGAAAAAATACCTGTGTCTTTGAATACGAAGACGAAATTATTCTCTTAGATGCGGGCATTGCCTTTCCTACCGATGAAATGCACGGTATTAACATTGTTCTGCCAGATATGACCTATCTGCGTGAAAATCGTCACAAAATTAAGGGAATGATTGTCACTCACGGTCATGAAGACCATATCGGCGGTATTTCCTATCATTTAAAACAATTTGAAATTCCTATTATCTATGGCCCTCGTTTAGCGATGGCCCTTTTGGGAGACAAACTCGAAGAAGCAGGAATGCTCAAACGCACTAAACTCCAAACCGTCCAACCGCGAGAAGTGGTTCGTCTGGGTAAGAATTTTGTGGTTGAGTTTATTCGCAATACCCACTCAATGGCAGATAGTTTCTGTGTTGCGATTAATACTCCCTTGGGTGTGGTTATTCATAGTGGCGATTTTAAAGTGGATCACACTCCCGTCGATGGCGAGTATTTTGATTTACAACGACTGGCTGAATACGGTGAAAAAGGGGTTTTATGTCTGCTGAGTGACTCTACTAATGCAGAAATCCCTGGAACGACTCCTTCAGAACAGTCCGTTGCCCCTAATTTAGACCGAATTTTTGCCCAGGCGAAAGGTCGTCTGATGATCACCACTTTTGCGTCTTCCGTGCATCGGGTGAATATCATTCTCAATCTGACCACAAGAATAAACGAAAAGTTGCTGTTGTCGGGCGATCGATGTTGAATGTGATTGCCCACGCTCGACAATTGGGATATATCAAGTGTCCCGATGAGGTATTCGTTCCCTTGAAAGCCTCTCGGAGTTTACCCGACGATCAGATTTTGATTTTGACGACTGGCTCCCAGGGTGAACCCTTATCTGCGATGACTCGTATTTCTAAGGGTGAACATCCCCAAATCAAGATTCGTGAAGGAGATACGGTTATCTTCTCGGCAAATCCTATTCCAGGCAATACGATCGCCGTTGTTAATACCATTGATCGATTGATGATGCAGGGCGCGCACGTCGTCTATGGACGGGATAAGGGAATTCATGTTTCGGGTCACGGCTCTCAGGAAGAGCATAAATTGATGTTGGCCTTGACTAAACCGAAATTCTTTATGCCTGTGCATGGAGAACACCGTATGTTGGTTAAACACGCTCAAATGGCCCAGGCAATGGGAATTCCCTCTGAAAATGTCGTGATCATTGACAACGGCGATATTGTTGAAGTGTCTGCGGAACGGATTCAGATCGGCGGTAAGGTCAAAGCGGGAATTGAGTTAGTGGATCAAGCGGGGATTGTCCATGAACATATCATGCTAGAACGGCAACAGTTGGCCGCAGATGGGGTGGTGACAGTGGCGGCGGCGATTAATAATGAC
Organism: uncultured cyanobacterium; assembly: GCA_963807635.1. Taxonomy (GTDB): domain Bacteria; phylum Cyanobacteriota; class Cyanobacteriia; order Cyanobacteriales; family Microcystaceae; genus Snowella. The sequence continues at coordinate 37,670 of CAWEDJ010000041.1, read as the reverse complement.
GGCAAATTGCTGGCCCAACCCGAAGTCCATTTCCGAGGGGTCGTCATGACCGTCGAGCGTCCCCTTGTTCATCAGTTGATTGTTCGCAATATTGAACGTTTTGCGGTAGAACGTTGGAAAGAATTTATTTTATCTAGCAACGGTAAAACGAAAATGGACTGGGAACGCATCCAAAAAGAATTGGAAGGAACTCTCCAACGCTTACTTAAACGCGAGTTACAAAGTAGTCCTTCGGTTGTTTTCCTACTCCAGACCGAAACCCCTGCTTTTTCCCAATCTTTACCGAGTCCCGTTCCTTCTGTGACGACGAATAATTCCATCCGTCCCGTAGCGATCGCGGTTTCTGCCAAACCCGTCAAAGCAGAACCAGAGATTACAAAAACCTATCGTCGTAAACGCTCAACGTCCACAGTCTCCTAAAATATGAAATTGAATACCAGATAGTCATAAATGTTCAAAATTTAAAGCTACCTGGGATTTGTTTTATTCTTTTGTAAAATTTTTGATGTAATCCCTTATGGTAGCAACTTCATCCGTGCAGGACGCGAACCCTAGTCCCTTCCCTCTCCAAGATATTCAAGAACTTTCTATCACGATCGCCGCCAAAGAACTTGATCCAACCCTACTCAGTGAACAGTTTCTCAAATTTAGTGGCATTGTTCCCAATGAATGGGAATTAGCCCGTCAGCCTGTTCTTAATCCAGGCGGTTCCCAGGTCATGTTTAAAAATGGAGTGGGAATTGTCGCCCAACCCCGTACCATCATGTTTATGGAAACCATTGGAGCAAAGGATTTCAAAGAAGTTTTGGTCGCAGAGGTAGCGCGTCAATACGTCAGCAAATTACCCAATGCGGAATATAAAGGAATTACTATTAGTCCTAAATATCTCGCTCCCTTTCCGAGCAATATTGATGGGGCAAGACATTACATTACCAAAACCCTTTTATCCCCTGGCCCTTGGCAAGATGTGGGTAATGCTCCTATTCAAGCGGGGGTTAATTTCCTCTATCAGTTAGACCGATGCCAGTTGAATTTGAATATTAATCAAGCAATGCTGCAATTGCCCGATCAACAGTCGATCGCGGCGGTCTTATTTGCGGGTAATTTTAACTATCCGATTGAGACGAATAATTCCCAGGAATGTTTGGCCTTAGTTTTAAAAGGTCTAAATGAATGGCAAGCGGATTTTGCCATATTTAAAGATATTATTAACGAGCGTTTTCTCTCCCATCAACAACCTGAAAGTGTTTTTACTAAAACCCGTTAAAAAATTTTTTCGGGTCAAACATGAGTGATCAATCCATCCGTTTTTAAAATCCCTCTCAAAATACTTTAGGGGGATTTTTTATTGCATTTCTAACAGGGGTTGGGTGTCGTGGATTTTACTTAAATCAATAAACCATTGACCCTGCTCATCCTGGGAAAAGATATCCACAAATCGTTGATTCCAAAAAATGTGATCGGTAGAGTAGGCATAGCGAGTATGGATGGTTTGGGAAAAAGTTTCATCTAAGCCCGTTAAACTAATCCAAAGTTCAATCCCTTTTTCATTCAGTTCTTCGGGAGTTTTTTGATAAAAAGGACTATTCTCGTCGATGGGGTGCATAATTAACCAACTTAAGCCAAAGACGGGAGTTTGCGATCGCATCAAGGGCAAATCATAGAAACGCCGTAATAGATGACCTTCCTGGGTCACTTCATCTCGCATTAAGCTGACTTTAACTTGTGCCTCTAGAATGCGATTATCTCGTTGATTGGCGGCTCGAAACATCAGGGTTGGAATCCCCTCAAAGGGACAAATCACTGCGACTTCACTAAAAATTACCCTAGCAGTCGGTTTGGCAAAACGAGCAAACATTAATCCTGTCAACACCGCCAGGCTCAGTAAACCAATAAAAATTTCTATCGAGACAATCGACTGAGAAATAAAGGTATTTGGGTACATTGAACCGTAACCGACCGTGGAAAGCGTCTGAATACTAAAAAAATAAGCATCTTTAAAAGAGCCTGGTTCTGCATTGGCAATACCACTTCCCGTGACAACGTATATCAGGGCAAAAATGACGTTTAAACCAAAATAAAACAGCGTAATAGTTAGTAAGAACCTCCGCCAGGACATGACTAGAAGCTGATGGTAAAGATCCGACTGAAACGGACGAAATAACCTAGTATTCTGAGACCTTTGCACAGGTCGCATCGTTCTAACAGGCCGTATCGTCGAGTAGGAATACTTTTTAGGGGAAATTTTGGGATTGGTGAGGCTCATGGCGGGCTTGGGGAAGAGAACAGCTTGTTAGACAAATTTAAAGCAGGGAATTTTTAGGTTAACGAAGACAGATCAAAATCGTTATGAGTATGATATAGTCGTAACAATTCGTAATGATTAACGAGTTCTTAAAAAAAATTATTCCATTTGAGGAGAATTACAGCATGACGGAATGTTTACGAGTTGGTCAATCCGCCCCTGATTTCACTGCAACCGCCGTTGTTGACCAAGAGTTTAAGACTCTAAAATTGTCCGATTATCGTGGTAAATACGTCGTCCTCTTTTTCTATCCCCTGGACTTCACCTTTGTTTGCCCAACAGAAATTATTGCCTTCAGCGATCGCTACTCCGAGTTCAGTGCCTTAAACACCGAAGTTTTGGGCGTTTCCGTTGACAGCGAATTTTCTCACCTGGCTTGGATTCAAAGCGATCGCAAAAGCGGTGGCATTGGAGATATCGCCTATCCCCTCGTTGCTGACCTGAAAAAAGAAATCAGTACCGCTTACAACGTTCTCGATCCCGAAGCTGGCGTTGCTTTGCGCGGTTTATTCATCATCGACAAAGACGGTGTGATTCAGCACTCGACGATTAATAACCTCTCCTTTGGTCGTAGCGTGGATGAAACCCTACGCACATTGAAAGCTCTCCAGTATGTCCAATCCCATCCCGATGAAGTTTGTCCCGCAGGTTGGAAAGAAGGCGACAAAACGATGGTTCCCGACCCCGTTAAATCCAAAGTTTATTTCGCGGCTGTCTAGTCAGTCTATTTTGTTAACATCCTATTGAATTAAGAGGAATCAGACATTGTCTGGTTCCTTTTTTTGTTTGAAAATTCCCCATCAAACGGCCAGATCGTGCATGGCATTAATTTGACGTTGACATTCCTGGGTTACTCTTTCCAATTCTTCCCGTTTACTGTTCACAGGGGGCTGGATGATTTCACCAATGCGGAGGGTGACGGGAACTCGCTGGGGAACAGAAGATCCTTTTTTTAAAATCTTTTCGGTTCCCCACAGACTGACGGGCAGGAGAGGAGCCTGGGATTTAGCGGCAATCATGGCTGCCCCTAATTTTGGATTGTTAATTCGGGCATCGGGGGTTCGGGTTCCTTCTAAAAAGACTCCCACAGCCCAACCTTCTGCGAGGGCATTGAGGGCGGCTCGAATAGCTCCGCGATCGCCCGCTCCCCGTTTGACAGGATAGGCTCCATACAACCGAATCAGGTCAGCCAGAACAGGAACCTGGAATAATTCTTCCTTCGCCATAAAGGCCACGGGACGACGCAACGAAACAGACAAAAAAGGCGGATCAAAATAACTAGCATGATTACTCACGGCAATCACAGGGCCTTTCAGTGGCACATTTTCGATGCCATAGACCTTGCCCCCCATATATAAATGCAAGAGCGGATTCACCACCGACCATTTGAGTCCACGATACAGATAAAGGCTGGCGAGAGGTTCACGGAGTTTGGGCGTATTTTTCATGATTTCAGTCAATCGCGGGCTAAAGGGAGACGGAAAAACTACCACTCTAATCAATATCAAGAATTAACCCTCTTTACAACTCAAAAAAAAAGATCCTGTCCCCAGGCTGGTCAAATTTGATGAGGTCTGCAACAGTTTGTCAAAAATTTGTAAATTTGTAGAATTTCCCCTATTCCCCTGAGCAAAGACATTGTAAACTAACCTTTGTTAAAACTATATCTATATTAGGATGTGACATGGAACTGGAGTATCCTGAAGACCTGCACTACTTAGACAGCCACGAATATGTCCGACTGGATGGGGAAATTGCGACCATCGGGGTCAGTGCTTTTGCGATCGATGAGTTGGGGGATCTGGTGTTTCTGGAACTACCCGAAGTCGGTGAAGCCCTAGAAGTCAGTGAACGATTTGGAACGATTGAGTCTGTTAAAGCAACATCTGACCTCTATTCTCCCGTTACGGGAACCGTTATTGAGCGCAATGATGCCATGATCGACTCCCCCGAATTGATCGCCGACGACCCCTATGGAGAAGGGTGGTTGATCAAAATACGGGTAGAAAACCCCGACGAGGCTCTGGCTGATACCCTGACCGCCGCCGAATATAAATTGCAGTTGACAGGAGAAGATTAGATTTTTTGTCTCCGTCATTTCTGGGGGGCAAGAGTATTTGCCTTTTAAAGTCATTGTCCCCCCCCCTTGATTTATTCCCACTCAATGGTTCCAGGCGGTTTCGAGGTAATGTCATAGACGACTCGGTTAACCCCTTTCACTTCATTTACAATGCGATTAGAAATAATTTCTAAGACTTCGTAGGGAACCCTGGCCCAATCGGCGGTCATACCATCTTCACTAGTAATCAAACGCAAAACAATCGGGTGGGCGTAGGTACGTTGATCTCCCATCACCCCGACACTCCGAACGGGCAACAAGACGGCGAAGGCTTGCCAAAAATCGTGATAAATTCCCTGTTTAGAAATTTCATCCCGCACGATAAAGTCCGCATCCCGCAAAATATTTAAACGCTCGGCGGTAACTTCTCCAATAATGCGAATGGCTAAACCAGGCCCTGGGAAAGGATGGCGACGGACAATTTCTTCGGGTAAACCAATCGATCGCCCTAGTTTCCGAACTTCATCTTTAAAGAGTTTGCGGAGGGGTTCAACGAGTTTAAAACGCAGGTTTTTGGGTAAACCGCCCACATTATGATGGCTCTTGATTTTGACCGCAACCCGTTCTCCTGACTTGGGATCAACATTGGTATCGGCGGATTCAATCACATCGGGATATAGAGTTCCCTGGGCAAGATAATCAAAGGGGCCAAGGCGATTGGATTCTTCTTCAAACACTTGAATAAATTCGTGGCCAATGCGACGACGTTTTTCTTCAGGGTCGGTGATCCCTTCTAGTTGGGCAAGGAAGCGATCGCGGGCTTCAACGTATTGGACAGAAATATGAAACTGTTGATCAAATAATTCGACTAACCGTTCGGGTTCACCCTTGCGCATGAAACCCTGATCAATAAACATACAGGTCAATTGATCCCCAATGGCGCGATGCAATAAAAAAGCAAGAGTGGAAGAATCGACTCCCCCCGAAAGAGCAAGCAAAACCCGTTTATCCCCAACCTTGGCGCGAATCTCTCGGATAGATTGATCCACAAAGGCTTCCGTTGTCCAGGTCGGTTCACACTCACAGATATGATAAACAAAATTACGAATCAGGGCAATTCCCCCGATGGAATGAACGACTTCAGGATGGAACTGCACCCCAAAGAGATGTTTCTTGTGATTCGCGATCGCGGCACAGGGAGTATTTTCCGTATGGGCAAGGGTTTCAAAGCCATCGGGTAAATTCGTACAGGAATCACCATGACTCATCCACATGGTCGAACCTTCTTCCACATTGGTCAGTAGATCCGTCGGATCATCAATAAAAAGGGACGCTTTACCGTATTCCCCCCTTTTAGACCGTTCGACTGTACCGCCCAACTGTTTCACCATCAGTTGCATTCCATAGCAGACTCCCAAAACAGGAACTCCTAGCTGCCAAATATCAGGATCACACTGGGGCGCGCCCGTGTCATAGACAGAGCTAGGGCCACCCGACAGAATAATTCCCTTGGGATTAATTTGCCGTAATTGCTCGGCGGTGGTGCGATAGGAAAGGACTTCTGAATAAACCTGAGTTTCTCGAATGCGACGGGCAATCAGTTCTGAATATTGGGAGCCGAAATCTAAAATAACGATAATCTGGCTTTTGAGGTTATCGTCGAGGGGTTCTGAAAGAGCAGTACCGTTGTGTTGCGAAAGAGAAGGGGCTTGAGTAGTCACGCTTGATAGGGAAATAAGGGTTGACAAGGGTTACAAATAATTTTAAAAAGTTGATCGATTAAAAATAAAACATTGATTAGTTAGTATAACCATTATTGGGACGATTTATGGAGAACGCAAGCAAAAAATTACTGACAAAGAAGTTTACTTTAATCTAATATATAATAAATTATCGAAAAATGTGGAGCGTTCTATTCTCTAAAAATTTATGTAGTGTGATATTTTTTCTACAATTATTAACAATCTTATCTGCTGGAAATAAATATACCGATTAGAATCTCTTGAAAATTTAATTATGATAATCAACTTTACCCATTATCTGCAAAATTTACAATTTAATTTTCAGCGAGGCAGTGAAAGAAGTCATTATCCGACCCTTAAGGCTTTAATTGATGATTCCATGACAGGAATTAATGCGGTGATCGAAGAAAAGGGGAATCAAGCAGGTATTCCCGATTTTACGGTCAGAAAAAATGGTCAGTTAGTGGGATATATCGAAGCAAAGGATATTAATAAAAATTTAGATATTGAGGAAAAAACGGAACAATTAGAACGCTATCGAGAATCATCGGTAGGTCAAAATTTAATTCTCACTAACTATTTAGAATTTCGTTGGTATGTGGATAACAAGTTAAAGCAAACAGCCGCGATCGCGTACCTCGAAAAAGACATGATTATTGCTTATGAGAAGACTGAAGAGGTGATTCAGTTATTACAATTATTTTTAGGGTATAGGGCAAAAGATATTAATAATTATTATGATCTGGCAGGTCAAATGGCCGTTCATACTAAATCCGTTAAATATTCCATTGAAGAAGCTTTAAAGCTAGAGGATAAAACGGGAGAATTAACCCAGCTTAAGGTATTATTTCAAGATTTATTATTGCCTGATTTGGATAATCATACTTTTGCGGATATGTATGCCCAAACCATTGCCTATGGTTTATTTACCGCGAGGGTAGGCCATGCGCAAAATCCTGGTCAAGAGTTATTTAGTCGCAAAACAGCCAGTCATTTTATTAGTAATAAGATTCCTTTTCTTCAGGGTTTATTTAATACGGTTATTGAAACAGATATTATCAGTAAAATTCACTGGACAATCGAGGATTTGGTCGAGCTTTTTATCAAGGTCGATATGGGAAGTGTTTTAGAAAGGTTTGGTCAAGAAACCCGAAAACAAGATCCTGTGGTGCATTTTTATGAGACTTTTTTGGTGGCCTATGAATCTTCTTTACGGAAAAGTCGTGGGGTTTATTATACGCCTGAGCCTGTAGTTTCTTTTATTGTGCAAGCAGTGAATGATATTTTAGATAAGGATTTTGATTTACAGTTTGGGTTAGGAAATCGGCGGGTAACAATTCTTGATCCTGCAACAGGAACGGGAACTTTTTTGTATGAAGTGATTAAACAAGTTCGTAGCAACTTTGAAAAGTATGGAGTCAATAACTGGACTAAAATTTTAAAGGATACTCAATTATTAAGTCGTCTCTATGGGTTTGAGTTGTTGATGACTCCCTATACTATTGCCCATTTAAAGTTAGCGTTATTATTAGAAAGTATTGGTTATAAATTTGAACCAGAAGAAAGACTCAATATTTATTTAACAAATGCCCTAGAAGAAGGCATTAAGGAATCCGATCTCATTGTTGCCAAATTTTTATCCGATGAATCGAATCAAGCCGCAGAAGTTAAAACTGAAGTTCCGATTATTGTGGTGTTAGGAAATCCGCCCTATTCGGTGAGTTCTCAGAATGCGAGTAAACGAAAAAGAGTGATTAATGAAACTACTCGATATTTGGCTGATATTAAATATAATGGGCTTGAATGGGAGAAGGTTTATAAAACAGGAAAAGCGGGTAAAACGATTACGGAGTTAACCCATATTGGAGAGTTATTAGAAATGTATAAAGGTCGGGCGAGATTAGAGGAAGAAAAAAATATTCAGCCCTTGGACGATGATTATATTAAGTTTATTCGTTTTGCCCAATATCAAATTCAAAAAACACCGACGGGTTACGGTATTGTGGGATTTATTACGAATCATTCCTATTTGAATGGGTTAATTCATCGCGGAATGCGTGAGGAGTTATTAAAATATTTTGATACGCTTTATATTATGGATTTACATGGTAATTCTTTATTAAAAGAAACGACACCAGAGGGAGGGATTGATCAAAATGTTTTTGATATTCAGCAAGGGGTGGCGATTTTAATTGCACTGAGGGAAAAGACTGAACCTGATTATTTTTCTAAGGTTTATAAGGATAGAAGTGGCGTGAAGGAAATGGCGAAGGTTTTTTATTATGATCTTTGGGGAAAACGAGAAGCAAAGTATAAGTTTTTAGAAGAAGTTAAGTTTAGAGAAGTTGAATGGATTGAATTACAACCTACTCAACCGAATTACTTTTTTGCACCTAAAGATTTTGATTTAGCGACAGAATATAATCAAGGTTGGAGTGTATCTGATATTTTTCCAGTTAATTCAACAGGTATTAAAACTCATCGAGATCATTTTGTAATGGATTTTAATTTTCAAGAACTTTACACAAAAATAGAAAACTTTAGAGATTTAAATATATCAGATGAAACCATTTCTAAGGATTATAATTTAAAAGATACTCGTGATTGGAAAATCACATTAAGAAGAGAGTCTTTAGCTAGTAATCAAAATTGGAAAAAGTTTTTTACTACTTGCTTATATCGCCCTTTTAATCTAAGGCATTATTACCACCACCAGGATATTGTTGAATATACTAGAGATGAAGTAATGAGAAATATATTTCAATCATCTAACTTAGCTTTAATTGTTTGTCGTCAACTAAAAGAGATAGGTTTTCGGCATTGCTTAGTTACAGAAACAATAGGTGATGGAAATACAATTTCTCTGAATTCTAGAGAATATAATCATTATTTTCCTCTTTATACTTATCCAGATACAACGAATGAACAAACAAATCTTTTTATAGAAAGAGATCCTAATTTATCACAAGAATTTTTAACTGCAATCAAAGAAAAACTCGGTTATATTCCCACACCCGAAAAAATATTTTATTACGCCTACGCAATCTTTCATAGCCCTACCTATCGCCAACGCTATGCCGAATTTCTGAAAATAGACTTTCCCCGACTTCCCCTCACTAAAAATGATCAACTATTTAATAACCTAGCAACCCAAGGCGAACAATTAGTTAATCTGCATTTACTCAAATCCGATGAATTTAATCAACTAACAACAACCTATGAAGGCGAAGGCGATAACCAAGTAAGCCAAGTTATTTATAACGATCAACTGCAACGAGTTTATATTAATCCCCAAAAATATTTTGCAGGTATTCCTAACCAAATTTGGGAATTTAAAATAGGCGGCTACCAAGTCCTAGAAAAATGGCTAAAAGACCGTAAAAAAAGCGATCGCGCTTTATCCGACGACGATATTATCCACTATCAAAAAATTGTCGTTGCCCTACAATACACCCTCAAAATTATGACCGAAATTGATCAATTAATTCCCAGCTTTCCTATTCAATAAAGTATGGGCAGAAGGACAAACATCGGCAGATTACAGGCGGAACAAATCGGTTTTCGCGCATTACACACCGCCCGACCATGATAGATAATACTAATCGAGAAATTTTCCCAATCAGGTTGGGGTAACAATTTCATTAATTCCCGTTCAATTTTGACAGGATCAGTCTCTTTCGTTAAACCTAAACGCTGACTCAACCGTTTAACATGGGTATCAACTGTTACCCCCTGAATAATGCCAAAAGCATGGGCTAAAACCACATTGGCAGTTTTGCGAGCAACCCCCGAAAGACTCAGCAGTTGTTCCATTTGTTGGGGAACTTCACCGCCAAATTCTTCCATAATTTTTTGACAGGCTCCCTGGATATTTTTAGCTTTGTTACGGTAAAATCCCGTTGAATGAACTAATTTTTCTAGTTCTTCGCGATCGCTGTAGGCTAGAGCTTGAGCATCAGGATAACGAGCAAACAAAGCAGGCGTAACTTTATTCACCCGTTCATCAGTGCATTGAGCCGAAAGAATCGTCGCGACCAATAATTGCACAGGCGTTTCATAATTCAAACTACAGGTCGCATCGGGATAGAGGCGTTTAAGAACCACTAAAACTTCTAACGCCCGTTGTTTTTTAGTGGCTAATTTACGAGTCATGCTGGCCATATCCGCTAAGTAAGTAGGGCTTGCTGAAAAAGTCAAAAAACAGGAAGAGGGGATTAATTTATGAATTTAAGGCGAGTAAAACATAAGGGTTAAATGAATTGTCAACACAAAGCATAAGCTGGGCTAATAAGAGGGCAGAAAAATAAGCTCTTCTTCCGAAAAAGACAAAAAAAACGTAAAACCTGCCGAAGCAGGGCAAAAAGATTGATGACTAAAAAGGTGATAGCAATAGCGGTTTCAGAGGTATCAGGAAGTTTTGTCATAACTCGATTGAGGCTAAATCGTCTCTTTGCTTGACCAAATTTGCCTTCAATAGCATTACGGTCTCTTTCATCTTGAAGAGCTTCTTTCTTTTTTTCTGGACTAATATTTGTGGGTCGTCTTCCCAAGGGTGGGCCACTCAATCGAATTCCCTTCTCCTTACAAAAAGCGCGATTTTCCCTTGTGCGATAGATTGCATCAGCATGAACAGACTGGGGATAGTAGCCTGTCTCACGTTTAAACTCTTCTATTTGTCCTTTGAAGTCGCCTGATTCATTATAATTATCCCAACTTAATCGGTATAAATAAAGATATCCATTCACATAACTTGCTGATAGTTTTGCACCAAACTCTACTGGCGTTCCCGCTTTTCCTCTAACAATGGGACGAACATGAGGTTGAGTCAAACTCACAATTCTATTTTCTACCTTATTTTCTTTATTTTCATACATTCCTACTTGTTGCTCATAGGCTTTTTGTATTATCGACAGTATCTTTTCGTCTTTTTTACTTAATTTTGCGACCTCTTTATCTTCTCTTAATTTTTCTATATGGGAAAGGTTTCTTTTGATATATTGGATTTGTTTTTTTATGCCCTTTCTCCTTTCTTTTCTCGACGGACGGCGTTTTTTTGACAATTTTAAGTAATCTTTTCTGGCTCTTATTCTATAGGTTCTTGGTTTTTTTCCTTTTTTTTTAGTTTTTTTATACAAGTTGTCTATTATTTTTTCGGTTTTTTCTCTTGCCTCATTCAAGATTCCTATATCTGTTGGATATTTGATGTCTGCTGGTGCACAGGTTGCATCTATTAATAGCTTTCCTCTATTCTGATTTTCCCCTTCACTTTTTTCTTTTACTTCTGATAATATTTCTTCTTCTTTTTTTACCATTGCTTTATTTATTTGATTCACCAAGTCCATTCCTATTCTTTGACGGAAATGTACTAACAGTGACGCATCAAATGCCTCCTCATTTTCATATACTTCTAGTCCTATAAAATATTGTAAGTAAGGGTTTTCTTTTATTTGTTCTACTGTTTCTCGGTCACTTATTCTCAATATTTCTTTTATTATTAATGACCCTAATGCCATCCTAAATGGTTTGGCTGTCGCTCCTTTATTTTCTGAAAATTGTTTTGCATATTCTTCTTCAAATTCCTCCCACGGAATTATTTTTGACATGATTACCCAACGATTTTCTTCTTTTGGCTTCCACTCACTTGGTATTTTGAAGTTTTCAACAGTCGATTTTTCGGATTCTTTTTTGGGGTACATCGTTCAATGCTCTGGAAGGGGAGGGGTGCAAGCCTTTTCACTCATTTTAGACCTTTTTTTTGCACTTTTTTTGCTCTCTAAATCCCCTCATCTCTTTTCTTATAAGGCTTTCAGCTTTTTTCAGCAAGCTCTAAGTAGCTGGTTACAATTGAACTGATAATACGTTTTGCGCTCATCCCCCCTGCCCCCCTTGATAAGGGGGGTGTCCATAGGACGGGGGATCTTATCAATTTGAAGACCAATCTACTTAACGCAATTCCTGATGGAGTAATTCTTGGAAAAAGGTTAAATTAACCGTGTCGCGCACAATTAAGAAAATACCTAAGCCGAGCAATAAAACCAGTCCCGTTTGCATGAAATTTTCTTGAATTTTATTCGGTAACGGTTTACCCAGTATTCCTTCAATCAGCAGAAAAACCAATTGACCCCCAGTTCTAGAGCAGGTAAGGGCAGGATATTAATTACTGCTAAGTTAATGCTAATTAAAGCTCCAAATTGGAAGAGATTGCTAATATCATTGCGAGCAATATTCGCACCGTATTCAACAATTTTAATCGGCCCCGCGACTTGTTGGGCATTTTCGGAAAAATGACTGATCAGTTGCCAAAATCCCTGAACCGTTAAAACGATAATCCGTTCGTAGGCATCGGCACTATAACTTAAGGCTTCTCCGATACTTTGGGCGTGTTTCACCGAGACGTTGGGGGAGAGGGCGACTCCGATTTTGCCTTTTCCTTCTGCGTTGGCGATCGCGGTAATCGTGACATCTAAAGTTTCTTCTCCCCGTTTGAGGACTAGGGGAAGGGGAATATTCGGAGAATTTTGAATTTTATCGATAAATAAACTGGTTGCTTCGGGATAGGCATCGAGGGGCTGATTATCAATGCTGAGGACAATATCTCCTGCTTGGATACCCGCACTCATGGCCGCCGAACTGGGATCAACCTTGGGAATGACCAGACCAGGTTGTAAATCGTGCACGCCGACGGTAGAAACCTGACCCACTAAAAGAACATAGGCAAAAATCAGATTAGCAATCACCCCCGCACTAATGACGATCGCGCGATCGAGAATAGGACGATTTCGCATTAAATTGGGATCATCGAGGGGAATCTCGCTATCAGGATCATCATCGGGAAAACCGACGAAACCACCCAGGGGAATAGCTCGAATGGCATATTCCGTCTGAGAACCCTGATATTTGAGCAAAACTGGCCCAAAACCCATTGAAAATTTGTTGGCGTAAATTCCCTGCAATCTCGCTGCTGCAAAGTGACCTAATTCATGGACAAAGATTAATACCGCTAAAACCGCGATCGCCGCTAATACTGACATAGTTTCGATAAGATAAACGCTAAAGATAGGGGAGAAATTTTTTTGATACCCAATATTGGCAATTTAACATATAGAGCGCGATCGCCGTTTAGGAGAAGAGATTCGTCAATCAATCTCAAGGCTCAGGGGACATCCTAAATTTTTTTTAATAAAAAGCTTGCAAAATTCGCCAATGTATTGCTATGATGAATAACTGTCATGAGCAATCCTCGGTAGCTCAGTGGTAGAGCGGTCGGCTGTTAACCGATTGGTCGTAGGTTCGAATCCTACCCGGGGAGTTTAAGTAAATTTAGATAAATTTTTAAGCGTGTCTCCTGGGCTTGATGATGTTTTTTGCGGATAAAAAAGGACTATTCCCGACAAATCACAAGATCATTCTGCAATGTTCAGGAAAATCGCTATAATCTTTAGTGTTTCTGTTGAACCATTTTTTGCCATCATGCTTGTTAAATCCACCACTCGTCACGTTCATATCTTTACTGCGGAAATTCATGGCAGTGAACTGGTTCCAAGTGATAAAGTCCTGACCCTGGATATTGACCCAGACAATGAGTTTAATTGGAGTGAGGATGCGCTCCATAAGGTATATCGTCAGTTTGATGACTTGGTGGAATCTTACAATGGCGATGAATTGAGTGAGTATAATTTACGTCGCATTGGCTCGGATTTAGAGCATTTTATCCAGAAACTCCTCCAGACAGGAGAAATTAGCTACAATCTCAACTGTCGTGTTTTGAATTACAGTATGGGACTGCCCAAGGTAGAAAATCCTGAAACAGAAGGCAAGTACCACTTAGTCTAAGGTTTTCTCTGATAGACGATCTCAACGGCGATCGCGGTGCGGGCTTTTTTTGATCAAAAACCATCCCCAATAAGGAGTCAAAAATCCTAGAACTAGAGATAGCCTTATAATGATTAATTATCCGTTTTCCCTGATGTCTTTTTTTAGCAGGTAGGGGGAACGGTAATGAGTCGCAGGATACAGCTAGATAACCTAAATTCTATTAATCTAGCGGTTTATCGATGTACCGATAGCCTAGTCTCCTGTAACTGCAACATTTTTAACTGACAATAATGAACGACTTGGTTGGGCGACTGTTTTTCGTTTTCCTTTTCATTGGGATCAATGCGTTTTTTGTCACGGCTGAGTTTGCCATCGTTACAGTGCGGCGATCGCGGATTAATCAATTAGCGGATGAAGGAGATCTTGCCGCCAGGAGAGTGAAATCACTCCAAAAACGACTAGACCGACTGTTAGCTACGACCCAATTGGGAATTTCCCTCGTCAGTGTCGGTTTGGGGTGGATCAGTCAAAAAATCGTTGCTGATGTCGCCCAGTATTTATTAACCCAGTTTGAGGTTAACCCCGCCTATCATTCCTTTCTGACCAACGTCATTGCCCTTCCCCTGGCTTTTTTCCTAATTATTTATAGTCAGATTGTTTTGGGGGAATTATGCCCCAAGTCCCTCGCGCTTCTCCACGCAGAACAATTCTCCCGCAGTCTTGGCCCATTATTAATGCGATCGCGACTATTGCCCATCCCTTCATTTGGCTCTTAGACGAATCTACCAAGGCATTATTAAAATTAGGCGGCGTTACCATTGACCGCACCAGTTGGTATAGCCGCATTACTCCCGAAGAATTACAACTGATTATTGCAACAGAAGGCGAATCAAGTGGATTAGATTCCTCTGAGCGGACTATTCTCAATAATATGTTCAAATTTGGGTCTGTGTCAGCGACAGAAATTATGGTTCCCCGCCATCAACTGTCTAGCATTTCTGAGACCATCACGTTTTCTGAACTCCTGCAAAAAGTGGCGATCGATGGTCATTCTCGCTATCCCGTGACGGGAGAATCCCTGGATGATATTTTGGGCATCATTGATTTTAAAGATTTAGCCATCCCCCTAAGTACAGGTCAATTAAACCCAGAAACTCCCATTGAAGCCTGGGTTAAACCTGTCCGCTTTGTTCCAGAATCCACCCCCCTCAGCGATTTGTTGACCATGATGCAGCGATCGCACCTTAAAACCGTGATGGTCGTCGATGAATTTGGCAGAACCTCTGGACTGATTACCCTAGAGGATTTGGTAGAAGAAATTTTGGGCGAATCCAGCCACGATGAAAATGATGAAAATGAAAATGTTATTTTGCTAGAAAGAATTGACGATGAAACCGTTATCGTCGAAGCCCAAATGAACTTGACGGAATTAAACGAAATTTTAGGATTAGACTTGCCCTTTGTCGATGATTATCAGACTCTCGGCGGATTTTTACTCTATCAATGGCAAAAAATTCCGACCCAAAATGAAACCTTAATTTATCAGAATTTAACTTTTACTGTTGTCACCGTTCAAGGGCCACGACTAGAAAAAATTCGTATTCATCGAGGATATACCATAAATTCCCCTGCAACACCAGAAAAAACGCCAACATTCAAGTCAAATCCTATCTTAATGAATCATTACTCCCATTCCCGATGAAAATTGTGGTCAAATCTAATTATTAAGGACAGGCACGATGCCCATCCCACAGGAAAGATTGATTTTTTGATGTTCTCTAAATTTACAATGCCGAGCTTGCCGTTTCGAGGACAGGGTGGAAGAAAAAGGCTAAACCAATAATAGTATAGGTGGCCAGCAATAGGGTTCCCTCTAGCCAGTTTGAGCGACCATCATTACTAATGGAGTTAACAATTAAGACTGCCACCACCACTGCCACTAATTCAAAGGGATTGAAATCTAAATCCATCGGTTGCCCCATAAACCAACCTGCTATCACCAACACGGGAGCAACAAAAAAGGCAATTTGTAAACTTGATCCCATGACCACTGAGACGGATAAATCCATTTTGTTCTTCATGGCAACGGTGACGGCGGTGGCGTGTTCGGCGGCATTGCCAATAATCGGTAACAAAATCACCCCTGTAAAGAGAGAACTTAAGCCCAGAGTTTCCGTAGCAACTTCCAAGGAATCCACTAATAATTCAGAGGCGATCGCGACTCCCAGGGTAACGACTAATAAAACTCCGACCCAGAGCCAGAGTTTCGGTTTCTTTGGGGAATGCTCAGATGCTTCAGGATCTTCTTCTTGTTCAGCCATACCCACATCGTAGAGATAGGCATGGGTTTTCATCGAGAATAGCAAAGAAAGCCCGTAAACGATAATTAAAACCACCGCCACAGCTACGGATAATTTTTGAATGCTGTCTTCTCCAATTCCCGTTGAAGTATATTCCACCGCAGTCGGCAATAAAATTGAAATAACCGCTAAATTCATGACCGAAGCATTCATGCCTGCCGCCGAAGACTGAAATACTTGTTCTTTATAGCGCAATCCGCCCAATAACATGGCAAAACCCATGACGAGCAGTAAATTCCCGATAATCGAACCCGTCAGCGTGGCCTTGACCACATCGATCAATCCTCCTCTTAGGGCAACCAGAGCAATAATTAATTCGGTGGCATTACCAAAGGTTGCGTTCAACAGTCCGCCCAAATTGGGGCCAACGACGACGGCAATTTCTTCTGTGGCCAAACCCATAAAGGCGGCGAGGGGAATAATGGCGAGGGCTGCGGTAATAAAGACCTGGGTTTCACCCCATTCTAAATAATGACCTGCAATGGAAATGGGCAAAAAGATTAGTAAGACAGCGAAGATTGTGTTTTTATTTAGCATGGAGTTGAGCGAAAAAAAGAGCAGCGATCGCACAGGAATAACAAGATAAAACAGGCTTTATTTCAGGACTAATTCCTATTTTTATCAAAAATAGCCTGGATAGATTCTAATCTGCTATTCTCTAAACTGGCCCAAATCTGGCGAAAATATTAATGATTCATACAATCTTTGAGTATGCGCTGGTCATTGGCACTTAATTTTCCCAAGGCATAGTAGCCGTCCAAGGTCATATTGCCCAGATTTTGAGCATTCCCTGCCACAGGTGCCTGGGGTTTCAAGGCGATCGCGTAGGGAGACATACTATTGTCGTAGGGATCACGAATCGATAGACTAAGTTGGCTGGCGGTTAATTCTCCCGAAAAGCAACTATATTCAGAGCGGGGTTGATAAAACGCCCCTGTTACTTTTCCTGCATTCACTTTAAAGACTAGATATTCCTGCCCTAATTGTTCACGTTGGGGTGACTGGCCATAGAGATAGGTTCCATCTTTGAGGGGAAAAAATTGCGGCTTTTGAGCTAGGGAAATTTCTGTAACGGTTTGAGTATTCTGCAACGAAGAATCCAATCCGACATGAGTGGCTGCTTGGGCGGTTACGCCTAAATTCAATAGGCTAAAACTCGCCATGACGACCCATAATAGCGAAGATTGGATAGGTTTAAATAATTTAATGGAAGTGGAGGAGGAGGTTAGCATGGAATTCAAAGCCCCTAGATTCTTCAAGCTGGCCTATCTTTAACCTAACAGAATCCTCTCTTCAAACAATTCACCCAATAGGATGAACTCTTTTTAAAAAATACGATTTAAAAATGCGATCGCTAAATCCCTAGAAAAACAGGTCAATTCAACTTAATCATCAATTTAGCGAAACTAGATTGAGTTACTTCTTGTAATGGTAATTTGAGCAAAAGAAATTATTATCTTTACTTCAAGAAAAACAATGACTTTAAAACTCTAATTCAACAGGTCGAATGATCAATCCCGTCAAAAAGTAGTGCGAAAGAGAAACTCATTATTGAATTTAACCAAACCGTCCACTGACATAATCCTTGGTGATTTGCTGGGCGGGATCTTGAAACACTTTTTCGGTGCGGTCATATTCTACTAAATAACCGACTTTTGCTCCTTTTACAGTTGCTTCTGCATTATAAAAAGCAGTCATATCAGAAACCCGTGAAGCTTGCTGCATATTATGGGTGACGATGATGATGGTGTATTGCTGTTTCAGCTCGTGGATTAATTCTTCAACTTTGAGGGTAGAAATCGGGTCTAGAGCCGAACAGGGTTCATCCATGAGAATAACCTGGGGCTGAATCGCGATCGCGCGGGCAATACAGAGCCGTTGTTGTTGACCGCCTGAAAGAGCTAAACCACTTTGTTTGAGTTTATCTTTGACCTCATCCCACAGGACGGCTTTTTTGAGGGAATTTTCCACTAATTCATCCATATCACCTTTGTAGCCATTTAATTTAGCTCCAAAAGAAATATTTTCGTAAATCGATTTAGGAAAAGGATTTGCTTTTTGAAACACCATGCCGATGGAACTTCGTAGACTAACAGGATCAACCTGGGCGGCGTAGATATCTCTTCCTCTAAAGGTGATTTGTCCTTCAATTCTGGCACTGGCAACCAAATCATTCATGCGATTAAAACAGCGCAACATGGTGCTTTTTCCACAACCCGAAGGGCCAATAAAAGCAACAACCTGACGTTCGGGAATATCAATCGAAACTTCCTTGACCGCGAGATGGGAACCATAGTAAACATTGACGTTTTTAGCTCGTAAAACGGCTTCGGTAATTACATCATTTGCGACTGTCATTTTTTTAATTCTCTCTGTTTAATTAATTAATTTAAAGTACAAAAAAACTTAACCCTTTAACCAAATCGACCACTGACATAATCTCTCGTTTCCTGTTGTTGGGGATTGCCAAAAATATTTTCAGTTCTCTCAAATTCGACTAAATAACCGACTTTACTGCCTTTTCCTGTGACTTCTGCGTTAAAAAATCCCGTTACATCAGCGACCCTGGTGGCCTGTTGCATATTGTGGGTGACGATAATAATGGTGTATTTTTCCTTGAGTTCGTGCATTAATTCTTCAACTTTTAGGGTAGAAATGGGATCTAATGCAGAACAAGGTTCATCCATTAATAAAACTTCGGGTTGCATGGCGAATCGCACGGGCAATACAAAGGCGTTGTTGTTGACCGCCAGAAAGGGAAAAACCACTGGCTTGTAGTTTATCTTTGACTTCATCCCAAAGGGCCGCACGGCGGAGAGAAGTTTCCACTAATTCTTCTAAATCACCTTTAAATTTATTCACCCTGGCACCATAGGCGACATTATCAAAAATTGTTTTAGGAAAGGGATTGGGTTTTTGGAAGACCATGCCGATATGTTTTCTGACCTCAACAGCATCCACATCACTATCATATAAATTTTGACTGTGATAGGAAATTTTTCCTGTTAAACGAAATCCATGAATCAAATCATTTAATCGATTAAAACAGCGAAGAATGGTACTTTTTCCGCAACCCGAAGGCCCAATAAAAGCCGTGACTTGATTGCGGGGAATACTCAGGGAAACATCGCGGACAGCTCGATAATTTCCGTAGTAAATATCTATATTTTCTGCTTTTAAAACAGTTTGTGTTTCTTGAATGGTTTCCATCATGTTGTACATATAAAATCCGAATACTGAGTTAATTAAAAATTAAGGTTATTAATAGTTTTAAAGAAACATCTAATAAATTTTTCTACGGGTTGCTAAACGAGCAGAAACGCTAGATATCAATACTAAAAATACCAAGATTAAAGAACCTGCCCAAGCTAATTGTTGTTGGGGTTTAAAAGGAACAGTGGCAAAATTGTAAACTAGAACCGAAAGGGTGGCGATCGGTTTATCTAAGCTATTGGGCAGAAATTGGAAAATAAAGCGGTGAAAATTAAAGGCGCGGTTTCTCCAGCAGCACGGGCGATCGCGAGGGTGACTCCTGTTAAAATCGAAGGCAGAGCGGCGGGCAAAACAATAAATAAAACGGATTGGTAGTTATAGGCTCCCACACCCAAAGCGGCCCAACGAATCTCCTGGGGAACAATCTGTAAGGCTTCGTCCGTCGTCCGAATAATCGTCGGTAACATTAATACGGCCAAGGAAACGGCCCCGCGATCGCCGAAAATCCAATTAGCCCACTACCCACTAATAAACCAAAGGCAAAAATTCCTGAAATAATCGAGGGAACACCGCTCAAAATATTGGTGGCAAATCTAACCCAACGGGCAATTTGATTATTATTACTAAATTCCGATAAATAAATCGCCGCTAAAATCCCAATGGGAACCGCGATCGCTGTGGCTAAACCGACCACAATTAATGTACCAATGAGGGCATTGCCGACACCACCGCCTTTGAGTCCAGGGGGCGGGGGTAACTTGGTTAATAGGTCTAGGTTAAAATAATTGATACCCTGGGAAATAACGTAGCTTAAGACGGCAAAGAGGGGAATTAGGGTAATAACAATACAGGTTCCCGCTAAAACCGTCATAATTATGCCAAATAATGATCGCGGGTTAAAGGGTTTCTTTTTGAGTTGAGAACCGAGGTTTTGAGAATCGGTCGTGTTTTCTTGATGACGCATAAAATCATGTTGGATTTTAAAGTTTTACAAATTTCTGATTTTTTTAACTTTCAATCACTAATCCAGAATCAACAACCATTCCTTCTGATTTAATTATCAATGATTAACTGTATTTAGCTTTGACTTTATTAACAATTAATTCAGCTAAAACATTCACCACTAGCGTTAAGATCATTAACACCAAACCCGCATACATCAGGGCTGAAACTTGCATTCCCGATGCTTCTGCAAATTGATTAGCCAGCAAAGACGCGATCGTATTAGCAGGATCGAGAATCGAAGCACTCAGTTTATTAGAATTTCCGATAATCATGGTGACGGCCATCGTCTCTCCCATCGCCCTCCCTAACGCTAACATAATTCCTCCGACAATTCCTGAAAACGCCGCAGGAACCAACACTCGGAAAATTGTTTCCCAGCGAGTTGCTCCTAATCCCAAGGATGCTTGGCGCAATTCAGGCGGTAAGGTTGCTAGAGAGTCACGGGCGATCGCGGTAATAATGGGCAGAATCATCACCGCTAAAATTACCCCAGCAGGTAACATTCCAGGCCCCACAGGCACACTACCAAACAAAGGAAACCAACCAAAGTTAGCATTTAGCCAGACTCCAAAGGGTTTCAGGATGGGAATCAACACAAAAATCCCCCATAATCCATAAACCACACTGGGAATTGCCGCTAATAATTCCACCAAAAAGATAAAAATTGTGCGGATATTGAGCGGAATAAAATCCTCACTCAAAAAAATCGCAGTTCCTAAGCCCAAGGGAACGGCAATCAGCAAAGAAAGCAATGCACTCACCAAGGTTCCAGAGATAACGGGCAAGGCTCCATAGACATTTTTGACAGGGTCCCATTCAGTTGAAAGGAGAAACCCTAAGCCAGATTGACGAATCGCGGGAATGGATTCAATAAAGACAACTAAGGCAATCATCAATAAAATCAGTCCGATCGCGATCGCAAAACCCAAGGTCAGCCAACGAAAACCCGATTCTAGGTTTCTTTCCGTTTTAGAACGGGATTTAATGGGATTAGATGTCGAAACACTGGAGGAAGTCATGCAAATTTTTGATTTTTTTGGTTTTATTGAGTTGCAAAAAAAAGTTAGCTAGATGAGTAGTGAATATCCTTAAATTGTAACATTCACTACACTTTTCCAATTACTTGACCGAGATTTGGAAATCGGGGCTAAGGGCATCGGCGGCGGCGGCAACTTTTTCAACAACAGTAGCGGGTAAGGGAATATAACCCAGTTCTGCGCTCTGTTTTTGACCTTCTGTTAAGCCGTATTGAATCATCGCTTCCATTGCCTTCGCTTTTTCGGGGTCATCATACTTTTTGTAAGCCAACATCCAGGTATAGGTGACGATGGGATAGGATTTTTCCCCATCAGGATTGATGATAAATGCTCGTAAATTCTCAGGAAGTTCAACTGTTGCGAGGGTTTCTGCCGCACTCGCTTCATTCGGCTCGATAAATTGTCCTGCTTTATTTTGCAGGCTTGCCATCGTTAAACCATTATTTTTAGCATAACCATATTCCACATAACCCAATGCACCGACATTTTGTTGAATCCCTGCGGTGACTCCTTCATTACCTTTGCCACCGATAAATTTCCCTTTGGCAGTGGGCCACTGTACACTCTTACCATCCCCAATAGAAGACTTCCATTCCGGACTAATGGCACTTAAATATTTGGTAAAGACTCCCGTTGTGCCACTACCATCGGAACGGTGAACGACGGTGATCGAAGAATCAGGCAATTTTAAATCTGGGTTATCTGCGACTAATTTGGGGTCATTCCATTTGGTGATTTTACCCAGAAGAATATCTACTAAATTGGCTTGGGAAATTTTGAGACCTGTTACATCAGGCAAATTGTAAGCCATGACGATACTTCCCGCCGTCATCGGTAGCATTAATACGCCCTTACTCACTTTGGCAATTTCTTCGTCCTTCATGGCCACGTCACTCGCGCCAAAGTCAACGGTTCCTTTCGTAAATTGTTCAACGCCCGCGCCACTACCAACGGATTGATAGTTCACCTGAACCTTGGGAACCATTTGATTAAATTGCACAAACCAATTTTGATAAAGAGGAGCGGGGAATGTGGCTCCAGCTCCCGTTAGTCCCACATCGTTTTTGAAATCTACCTTGATAGCAGTAGGGGCCGGCATCGCCCGTTGGTGCTGTGGTTTCACCCGTCGTTGGTGTCTCGTTTTGTCCACCACCACAGGCCGTCAAGCTAAGGACAAGTGTTAGTAAGGAAAGGGAAGAAACTAATCGATAATTAGGATGTCTTAAACGAGCGGAAATAAAATTAAGCATAAAGGAAAGAAAAAGCACAATAATCTTGAATCTATAAACGTATCTAATTTTACAGTAAAGCCTAGCAAGTCTTGGTAAAGGAATGGTTAACTTCTGGGTTATTGTTATTAATTCTTGATGTTCGATCAATTTTTAAAACGGGAAATAATTTTTGATATATAGGCATAAAATTAGGCTATTTTCAGGGATTCAATTAATTTTCTGACTTTATCTAGATCCTTATTTCCAGGCGATCGCTCTACGCCACTAGAGAGATCAATGCCATCGGGTTGTAAATAACTCAGAGCCGTTAAGACATTTTCGGGAGTTAATCCTCCTGCGAGTAACCAGGGACAGGGTGGCTTAAAATTTTTCAAACTTTCCCAGGGGAGGGTTTGTCCCGTTCCGCCTAACTGTTGGGGATGATAAGCATCCAGTAACAGCGCATCTACGACGGAATAATAGGCGATCCCGTAGGGATCTGCTCCGCAGTGCGCCTTTTGGAGAGATTCGGCAGATTGAATGCGTAACGCCTTAATAATTTCTCGGTCGGGGAAAGCTTGTTTGATTTCTCGGCAAAACTCGGTCGTCTCATGCCCGTGTAATTGTATTCCCGTAAAGCCTGTGGCTAAAACCACTTGTTCAATGGTTTCTAAACTCGCATCGGCAAAAACCCCAATTGTTTGAATGCCTGGCGGTAACTTCTCCAAAATTTGTCGCGCTTTTTCCGCCGTCACATAACGAGGTGAGCTTGGTACACAAATAAATCCCAGGGTCTTGATTCCTAATTCCGCGATCGCGTATCCCTGCTCAGGTTGACAAATGCCACAAATTTTAATCCGCATAGTAGATAGTAATAAAAATCATCGAAATGTTAAGTATTCAAACAAATTGCTCTTTAGGGGTCAGGAGATTTCTATAATTTCTTTTGTTTATAAAAAAGTTATTAACGTTTATTCCACTCTAGGAGAAAGAATCTCATGTCGATGTTACTTGCTCAAATTGCCCCAACTACCGCCAATTGGAATCTATCGGTGGGAGTTATCATGAGTCTTGCCAATCTCTTCGCTGTCATTATCGGCTATTTTGCCATCCAAAACACAGGAAAAGGTAAGGGATTACCCGTTCCCCAGTTAGCCTCGAAAAAAACCTTCGGCTTACCCGAACTTTTAGCCACCATGAGCTTCGGCCATATTTTAGGCGCGGGCATTGTCCTCGGTTTAGCGAGTACAGGTGTTCTGTAACCGAGAATATTGGTGATTAGGTAGGTTAAAAATCCACAAAAGAGGAGAAAAGTCTTTTTTTGACACATTAACTCCTCTTTAATTGAAATTAAACCTCATTAATTCCCAATCCTAGTTCAAAACGTGCTTTTTTAATCCAAAACGGATCTCAGATCTAACCTAGCAAGTAATTTATCAACTTGTTGCACAAATAGTTGCATAAATAAGATTGGGTAGAAACTCAGTTTATAATAGAATCAAAGTTTTTTAAAATGAAATCTCAGTGATTACTCTGACGTTATTGTTGCCAGGAAAAGCGGTTCCCGTTCAAAATTGGACATTTGAAACTGAATCAGTGGTAAAAATTGGACGAGCCGCCGATAACGATGTGGTGCTTTATAGCGCGGTGGTTTCTCGTCATCACTTAGAAATTAGACGGGGCGCTTCGGGCTGGGAAGCCATTAATGTGGGGGCGAATGGCACTTACCTCAATGGTCAGGCGATTACAAAGGTGACTGTCATTGATGGAATGGTGGTTCGATTAGCCAGTTCAGGCCCCAAAATTCAAATTAATATTGAACAAGAAGAGTCTGCGGCCAAGCGTCATTTAGCAAAGTTACAGAGGGCTAGTATGAACCCGACTCAAGATCCACCCCATGATTCCAATAAGGAAACCTTAGTGAGTTGAATAGATATTTTGAGCAAAGTAAAGTACTGAAATTATTTTCTTTCTATCGCTTTTTCATAAGCAAGATCATGTTCTCCAAAACTAATGATGTTTATATATCTTGGTGAAGATGAATTATACACTCGATAAACAAGACGATAACTCGTGCCTTCAAAATCTATTTCTAAAGCTCGGTAGTTTTTGAGATTTCCCTGCAAATTATGACTAGGAATACCTTTAGTCTTGTATGGATCTATTTTCAACACTTTTTGATATTGAATGAATTTCTTTTGTAGTTCTTCGGGCAAAAGGACAAGATCCTCAGACTGGATATGTTGATGTAAGGCAAGTTTATACATTATTCTGTGGATATCCTTCCGTTTCTAACCAAGCGTCGAGAGCTTGTTCATCCACTTCCTCCTCAGCTTCCATGACTGTAATCCATTTGCTAGGATCGTCTTCATCGGATAGGCGAGAAATAGCTTTTGCTTCGGCTGAAATAGGGGCAAGCTTTGTACCAAGGGTTTGATATAGTTGCCATTGTTGATGGTGTGGTAGACTTTCTATCGTTGTTAATAACATTTCAAAGGAAATATGAATTGCTATAGATGGCACAACTGATTGATCAATACTTTTGATTGATTCTGCGATCGCGGTTTGTGTGGTTGTCTGCATTGTAAATTCCCAATTAAACTTGAATAATTAAAATTGAAAAATAGGATAATTTGAGATGGGGATGATTTTCTAGATCTCGATAAATTTTTTCATCGTTTGTTGTGGCTTTTTCTACGATCCAAGCATTGTTTAATAAATTCCGCTTGTGTAAAATTTCCCAGACCGTTGGATAAACTGAACTCACTTTCATTAAAACAATCACTTCTGCCCAATCTAAAGCTTTTTCTAATTCTTCAATGGTGTAAAGGGCGGGTAAGACAACTAACCGTTGTTGGCGAATGGTTAAGGGTATTCCCAAGGCCGCAGAGGCTGCCATTGGGGAACAAACTCCTGGAATCCTGATGATTTCAACTTCTGGATGTTGCTTTTGTAAAGTTTCAGCTAAATAGGTAAAGGTACTATAAAAACTCACATCTCCTTCACAGGCAAAAACTACGTCTTCCCCTTGTGCTAGATAGGGCCAAATTATTTCAGCCGCAACTTGCCAAGCTTTTTCTAATTGCGTTTCATCCAGAACGTAGGGAAAGTTTAAGGGTAATTTTTTCTGCTTTTCTGTTAACCAGGGTTCGATGATTTTTTCGGCAATACCTATCTGATCGTTAATCCCCGCAGGAAAGGCAAGAGTGGACGTATTTTGTAATAAGTTTAAACCTTTAACCGTAATTAATTCGGGATCACCCGTTCCCACACTCACCCCGTAGAGAATCCCTAATTTTTGAGTCATGTTTGAATCTGTTTGTGAAGTCAATTAATCTTACAACAGTTTGATAGTTAAATCCTATGGAGGACAGGGATATCATACATAATATATTATGTCCCTACGAAGATTTTTTTGTTGCTCCAAAAGGAATCTGTTGTATTTTTGTCAAAACTTCAAAAATAAGCTAACACATAGAAGTTTACTGCTAACTGAACAATTATCAAAACTATGACTCAAACCATTTCTCCCCATTTACTTAGTCCTGTCCAGTTAGGCGATTTATCCTTACCGAACCGTGTTGTCCTGGCTCCTCTAACCCGATCGCGGGCGGGGGAAAGTCGGATTCCCAATGATTTAATGGCCACTTACTATAGTCAACGGGCTTCGGCGGGCTTGATTATCAGTGAAGCAACGGTGATTTCAACCCAGGCGATCGGTTGGTTAAATTCCCCTGGGATTTATAACGAAGAACAAATTCAGGGCTGGAAAAAGGTAGTAGAAGCCATTCACGCGAAGGGGGGACATATTTTTCTGCAACTCTGGCACATGGGACGGGCTTCCCATTCTAGTTTTCAGCCCAATGGTGAATTACCTGTAGCTCCTTCAGCGATCGCGATTCAAGGAGATGGTATTCACACACCCATTGGGAAAATGTCCTACGAAGTCCCCCGTGCCTTGGAAACCGATGAAATTCCCGGCATTGTGGAAGATTACCGTAAAGCCGCCGAGGGAGCCAAAAGAGCGGGCTTTGATGGGGTAGAAATTCATGGAGCCAACGGTTATCTGATTGATCAATTTCTCCAGTCCAAAAGCAATGAACGCAGCGATCGCTATGGCGGAAGCAAAGAAAACCGTTTCCAATTTCTCAAGGAAGTTACTGAAGCTGTTTTGACCGTTTGGGATGCCCAAAGGGTAGGGGTTCGCCTTTCTCCCAATGGCACTTTTAATGGCATGGCTTCTCCCGATTATCGCGAATCTTTTCTCTACTATGCCCAACAACTTAATACCTACAAATTGGGCTATCTGCACGTCATGGACGGATTAGCTTTTGGTTTTCATAAGCTAGGAACACCGATGACTTTAGCAGAATTTCGGGAAGTTTTTCAGCAGACTCTCATCGGAAATTGTGGATACGATCAAGGAATGGCAGAAACCGCGATTAAAGACGGTAACGCCGATCTCATTGCCTTTGGTCGTCCCTACATCAGTAATCCCGATTTAGTCGAACGTTTTGCCCATAATTGGCCCCTCAATCCCATTTCTGATATGGCAACCTGGTATTCCTACGAACCTGAAGGTTATATCGATTTTCCCACCTATCAGGAATTATCGGCAGTTTCTTAGGCAAGAGTTCCCTAAGTCGTTGAATTACCCCCTAAATTTCCAATTCTGGGGGGATTTTTCAGATTTTTTTGTCAACAATTTTTTTGCAATCCCCATTCCGCAGGTCACAGTCCACCATTTTTTAATGCCTAAAATCTTGGTTCTGTAAGGATTTTAAAGTTGTTTAGAATTTTCGCGATCGCCTTGTCAGGTAGAGTACCAAATGGATTCAATTTTTTGAATAATTGCCAATAAATTTTGGCCTTGATTTTGATGATCTAGATGATTTATTAAAACCGTCACATGACCCAATTTTCGACCGATTCGGGATTCGGTTTTGTTGTACCAATGCACAAAAGCCTGGGGAATTTCGGCAAGTTCCGCTCTTTTTTCTGCATAATCCCCTTCGGAATTTTCGTAGCCCAATAAATTAACCATGACAGCTTGTTGACACTGCAAAATAGGTTGTTTTAAAGGTTGTCCCGTCACGGCTTGGAGTTGGAGCGCAAATTGGGAAATATCACAGGCATCTAGGGTATAGTGTCCAGAATTGTGGGTACGGGGAGCGATTTCATTGATCAGCACATCGCCGCTTGCCGTTAAAAAGAATTCAATGCCAAAGATTCCGATCGCGTTTAATTCCGTTAATAAAAGACGGGTATAATCTTCAATTTTGCTTTGTAAATCTGAAGAAATAGGGGCGGGAACCATCACCCAATGGCAAACTTGGTTCACTTGTTGGGTTTCGACAACGGGATAAAAAACGATTTCCCCTGTCACACTGCGAGCCGCCATGATCGCTAATTCTCGTTCAAAGGGAATAAATTCTTCAATTAACCATTTATTGCCCAGAATTTGGGGCGCAAGTCTCGCTAAATCGTCTGAACTTTTAATCACATAAGTTCCCTGACCATCATAGCCATGACGACGAGCTTTCAACACAAAAGGATAGGCAAAGGGAAGCGGTTGGGAGAGATTAAAGGATTGAAAACTAGGAACCGGCAGTCCAATTTTTTGTAAATAGCAACGTTGGTCGTATTTATCTAATAAGGGTTGCAAAGTGCTGATACTGGGTCGAAAACAAACGCCCTGATCTTCTAAAATTTTTAGTGCGTCTAGATCGACAAACTCATTTTCAAAGGTGATTACACCACAGGTTTTGGCTAATTCTGCCGTCGCGGACGCATCATCAATGGCCGCAAAAACGCGATCGCAAGCCAAGGCAACGGCGGGATCATCGGGGGAAGGAGTTTGAATCACCAAATCTAAATTGAGGTCAGGAGCCTCTTGGGCCATCATCCAGGCTAACTGACCTCCACCAATGACCCCAACTCGTTGATTTTCCATGAATTTTTATCTTTATTAAACTAAGAACAGCCCAGGGACTCGCGGGTACTAACTCCCGTTTTAGAATTCACACCATCTGCTTTTGCACAAAGCTGAATCACTTGGAAATTATCTAAAACCGCCAAACTGAAATCGGCTCCCGTAATATCGGCATCTTTAAACGACGTTCTGAGCATAATCGCTTCAGCGAAAACCGCATCCCGCAGATCAGCTTTTTCAAAACTACTTAAATAACTCAGTCCGTTGGTGAGGTCTGCTCCCTGTAACTTGGCGTTGGTGAGGGTAGAACCGTTGAAAACCGCGCCTCGCAAATCCGTTTTAGTGAAATTCGCGTCGCTGAGATCGACGTTGGTAAATTGAGCCGTTTGTAGATTCTGTCCTGTAAAATCTTTTCCCGCCATCGTACTATTTTCAAAGGTTGAGCTAGTTCCCGTTACAGAGGAAGAACTGGCGGCCTGGGCGGGCAGGGGCAAGAATAACAGCACGAAAGCCATCAGGCTAATTACGAGTCGGAAAAAATATTTCATGGGAAAATACAGCAGTGCCACTCAATGAAGTCATTACTTGCATTTTATCGGAAACGTGGCCCATTCTTGCGTTGGGAATCCTTTGCAAATCTTGGATGAATCGAACTCCTCCAAACGAACTTCGCGATCGCCCTAGTCACGGAAAATTTGATCGGAGCAATGATCCATTGATTGAAGATGTTAAAGTCAAGTTACGTCCCCCCATTTGTTGGAATTCGTGCTTACCGATGACCCTTTCTGACTCTTCCCCCCAATCTTCTTGGTTTCTTTCCCTCAAACAAGCCTGGCGTTCCGTGCTTAAGGCGATCGCGGATTTACGTTTAGCAATTATTTTATTATTATTAATTGCGCTTTTCAGTATTAGCGGAACCGTAATCGAGCAAGGCGAATCCCTATCCTTTTATCAAGCAAATTATCCCGAAGATCCTGCCTTATTTGGATTTTTAAATTGGCAACTCGTTTTAACCTTGGGTCTGAACCATGTTTATAGTACCTGGTGGTTTTTATCCCTTCTCGTTTTATTCGGTACGAGTTTAACCGTTTGTACCTTTACCCGTCAATTTCCTGCCCTCAAAGCCGCTCAACGTTGGCAATTTTATCGTAAATCCAGACAATTTCAAAAATTAGCCTTTAGTACCAATTTAGATCCTATTCCTGTCGAAAAATTAACACCCCTATTACAACAAAAGGGGTATAAAGTTTTTCAAGAAGGACAAATGCTCTATGCCCGTAAAGGAATTATCGGCAGAATTGGCCCGATTGTTGTTCATGCCGCCATGTTAATTATCTTAGGAGGTGCAATTTGGGGAGCTTTAACGGGATTTTTAGCTCAAGAAATGGTGAAGAGTGGAGATAGTTTTCAAGTCAAAAATATTATTGAAGCAGGGCCGCTCGCGAAAGGGAATGTGCCAAAGGATTGGGGAATTAAAGTTAACCGTTTTTGGATTGATTATACCCCGAAGGGAGCGATTGATCAATTTTATTCCGATTTATCTGTTATCGACAATCAAGGTAAGGAATTAGACCGTAGAACGATTCATGTAAATGAACCTTTGCGTCATAAGGGTGTAACTTTTTATCAAACCAGTTGGGGGATTTCAGCCGTCAGAGTCCAGATTAATAATAGTCCTATTTTTCAGTTACCTATGGCTCCTCTAAAAGCGGAAGGAGGGGGTAAAATTTGGGGAACCTGGATTCCGACTAAAACCGATTTGAGTGAAGGCGTTGCATTATTAACCAAGGATCTACAGGGAACCATGATTCTCTATGATCAACAGGGCAATTTAAATAATGCTGTCCGCGAAGGGAGTAGTATTAATGTAAACGGTGTGACGCTTAAAATCTATGAATTAATCGGTAGTACGGGATTACAAATTAAAGCTGATCCAGGCATTCCCTTTGTCTATACGGGCTTCGGTTTATTGATGTTAGGCGTAATGATGAGTTATGTTTCTCATTCCCAGATTTGGGCATTACAGGAAAATTCTGAAATTCAAAACAAAAATTCAGTCAATCCATTATATTTAGGGGGAAAAACTAATCGAGCGCAGGTAGCCTTTGAACGGGAATTAGTTTCTATTGTTGAAACTTTAAAGGTGTCAAGTCGTTGATGTGATTGATCAAGTATTTTCAATTTTTTTATCCTGTATTTAAACTGATATTAGGGGAATACTATAAGCCACGTCTTTTAATAGTTCTAATTCTGTTCAAACCACGTATTAAACTAGATACGATCGCTTTTTATCTTTGGGTCAGGGGCTAAGGGGCGATCGCTGTCTAAGTTAATCACCTTTTAGAATAAGCAATCCAGAAATTCAACATTTAATTTAGGTAATTTTAACTATTGCAATTGAGTCGGTTGTATTGTAGTATATCTATTGTTATGTGAGATACATTCCATAAAATCAGCGATCGCACTAATAAGGACGTTTTGACTATAATTAAGCGTTCTATTTCTGAAGTATTTGTATTTTTTGTAAATAAAATAATTGCCCACAACACTGTTATGAACCAGCCTAATGTCATCGTTCAGGAACTAAGGAGTTCGGTAAAACTCATCAAGCCTGAGTTATTGGCTCAAGTGCCTGATGATTATAATCCTCGTCAGGTATTCAACTACTTACGACATAGAGCAACGAATTATGATTTTTTGCTGGAAGAACACAGGCAAAAGTACGGAAGTGTTGCGCCTGCGGAAAATAAAGCACTTATTCAGGGAGCGGCCGATGTTATTATTGAGGCTTTACAAACTGAAAATATTGACTTAATACAAGGCAAAGCTAATACTCCATTTGCTAAATTTGCACGAGCAATATCTCACCTTCTAGGATTAAATTCAGATATAGACTTACAAGCTATCCATCAAGCAACCAAAACGCTCAAAGCATCCCAGGTAATGTATAGATCATGGAATGAGCGTTATCGCCGACAAAAAGAAATGGTTTTGGAGGTAGCCAAAGCCTTAGATCCTGAAATTCGTCGTCAGATTGAAGCAATCTATAAAGCAAATTCTAAAGACAAGCTTGATAAACTTCAGCAGGAGCTGTTTAATGCCTAAACGTCAGTCTCAACGGCGGAAAAACTCTGGCATCGACAGAATGAAGTTGATTGCCATCAAAAATGAATGCTATGCTCTTTCTGGACTATCAAATACAACAGAAATTAAACAGAAATACTTCACGTTGTGCGGTAAACGTGATTTTCGTAGGCGCAAAACGTGGGAATACGTTCTCGAACAACTGCGTACTCATGGCGACTGGATAGGAATCCGTATTTCTGATATTGAATACCTTGCCGAAAAAGAACGCAAAACTGTTAAAGCTGAACTAAAAACTTTGGTTTTTCACCCAGAACGAGTTGAAATGGATAAGGCAGCAGAAAACGATGATTGATTTATCTCAACTTCCTCCTATAAGTGCAATCTATCGAGTATGGTATCATGATCGAATTATATATGTTGGCCAGACCCGAAATCTTAAGAAACGCTGGCAAAACCATCATATTCTTCCTAAAATCATCTACAAATATGGTATGGACTGGACAATTGATTGGATTGAAATTGAACCGTCTAACTTAAACCGTGCGGAGGCATTTGCTTATCGCACGTTTAAACCAGAACTCAATCAGAAAAATCCATCTGAGTTATTAAGTGATGATTTTTCTAAAAAAAGTATTTAAGCTATTTTTTTACCATTTGTAATAATTTATAATAATTAAATTTTCAAATATGTCTATCTCAATATTTTATTCATGGCAAAGTGAAACACCAGAAAAAGAAAATCGTTATTTTATACGAGATGCTTTGAAAAAGGCATTCAAAAATGTCTATCAAGATAAGAATTATAATCTCAATGAAAGACTAGAGCTAGATCATGACACAAAAAATATTCCTGGAATTCCGAATATTACTGATACCATTTTTTCTAAAATTGCAAGCAGTCGTGTTTTTGTAGCTGATTTATCTTTAACTTCTACTTCCAATTTTAATGAATCACGTCGCTGTGCTAATCCAAATGTTCTGATCGAAACTGGTTACGCACTTAGTGCTTTAGGAAACGAAAGAATAATTTTAGTAATGAATGAGGAATTTGGGATACCAAAAGAGAATATCCCCTTTAATCTTCAGTCTAATCGCTGGCCTATTATTTTTCGACTTGCTTCTAATACCGAGCCAGATACTCGAAGGTTAATAAAAGAAAAACTAGTTACTGATTTAGTTTTGGCACTCAAAGTAATGATAGAACATGGCATCTTGCAATCTTCTCCAACTACAATATCTTCACGAGAACACGATCAACAAATATTTAATAAACTTCAGATAGACATTCCTTATAATGGAAACATACTCTACTTTCTGCGTGAAACAGATTATGGTGGTAACTTTTTTAGACAAGATTTAGATGAAATTCATGACTTTGTGAACAAATGGGATAATCCTCATTTTGAATTTCTTGATTGTGTTTTGGAAAAGCAACGTAAAGAATTTTTAACTCAATTAAGCATCTTAAGAAGTGAATTGTCTGCAAACATATGGCCACGAGATCATGATATAAACTTGTTCTCAATGGAGTTGCCTTACGATGACTTGAAACACCCACGCTGGAAAAAAAGAGATGAGATGAATAAGTTAGCAAGAAAAATTTATGATTTGTACAGCAATTTAATTCTAGATTGCAAAAGAAGAATTGGAATTCCCTTAATTTAACATTTTTATAAACTCCTCCTCACTTAAAATCGAAATATTTAACTTTTGAGCCTTTTCTAACTTAGAACCTGCCGCTTCTCCCGCCAAAACATAATCCGTTTTTGCACTCACCGAACCCGTTACTTTTCCCCCAGATTCTTCAATTAATGCTTGAGCTTGGTTGCGACTTAAAGTGGGTAAAGTTCCCGTTAAAACAAACGTTTTATTTGCTAAAGTCGAAGAACTTGAAGTATTTTCAACATCAGCGGCTGAGTTGCCAATTGTAAACCGACTGCTTTTAACCGCTCGATCAAAATTTGGTTAGATTCATTTCTAAACCAATCAAAAACCGATTGAGCAATCTCTTCTCCAATGCCATAGACTCCCGACAACGTGGGAATCGTCGCTTGAGATAATAAATCAACATTAGGAAAACTTTTGGCCAGAATTTTAGCGTTAACCGCTCCCACATAGCGAATCCCTAAACCGTAGAGGACTCTTGACCAGGGTTGTTGTTTACTTTCTTGAATCGCATTCACTAATTTCTGAGCAGATTTTTCGCCCATTTTTTCTAAATTCACCAGTTGCTCCCATTGCAAAAGGTAGAGTCCATTTAGGGATTGCAACAAATTATTATTGAGCAATAAAATCACGATTTTTTCCCCTAAACCACGAATATCTAGCGCATCTCTACTTGCCCAATGGATTAAACTGCCTCGCAAAATCGCAGGACAGGAAGCATTACAGCAAATTTCGTTCAAACCCGCTACAAGTATGGTAACATGAAAAAAACTTAAAAAAATTAATGAGATATGGCAGCATATTCGCTAGATTTACGCCAAAGAATACTAACGGCATGGCAAAACCAAGAAAATACTCAAAGAGGTTTAGCAAAACGATTTAAGGTTAGCTTATCTTTCGTTCGCGATTTTTTACGTCGGTATCGACAAACAAATGAAATAGCACCCAAACCCCAAGGGGGAGATCGCCGTTCAAAGATAAAGGGTGAAGACGAAGAATTATTAAAAAAAATAGTTGCAGAACAAAATGATATATATTTACGAGAAATCCAAGAAAAATTGCAACAAGAGAAAGGAATAGAAGTAAGTATATCGGGGGTAAGTCGAACTCTTACACGTTTAGAATTAGGGCGTAAAAAAAAAACATTAGTAGCAAGTGAGCAAGGCACAGAAAAGGTTAAAGAATCGCGTTATGAATTTAGACGTTGGCTAGAGACGATAGATATAAGAAACCTGATATTCATTGATGAGACGGGTCTTAATCTAGCGATGGTAAGACTCTATGCGCGTTGTCTGGGAGGAGAAAGGGTTTATGATGAGCGTCCAGGAAATAAAGGACAAAACATCACTTTAATTGGGGCGATGAGTGATGAAGGTTTGATTGCCTCAATGACCTTTCCTGGCAGTCTAAATACCGATAGTTTTTTAGTCTTTATTGAGCAAGTATTATTACCTCAGTTATGGGCAGGGGCAATTGTCGTGATGGATAATTTGTCTGTACATTACGCTACCGTCACTACAAATCTGATTGAATCTGTTGGAGCCAAGGTTAAATTTTTACCTTCCTATTCGCCAGATTTATCACCAATTGAGTTGTGTTGGTCTAAATTAAAAGAAATTATTCGCTCTGCTAAAGCTCGAACAATCGAGGCTCTTGACGAAGCTATTACTAATGCGATCAATACCATTACTGATGAAAATGCTCTTGATTGGTTCCAACATTGTGGTCTCTACTTTGAGCCTTTGAGATAGCTTTTTCGTGGTGCGTTTGATCGGAAATTGCTGTAATACAACGAGTCACCGCTTCTCCTGTAGGACGAACCAAAAGGGAATTGCATTCGGGACAATGGATCGGCATTTGAAAAGGTACACTTTCGACGGGGCGTAATTCCGTGAGGACGCGCACCACTTCGGGGATAATCTCTCCAGCCTTGCGAATAATGACCGTATCGCCAATGCGAATATCCAATTCTTGAATACGGTCTTGATTGTGTAAAGTCGCTCGCTGTACAGTGGTTCCCGCTAATTGAACGGGTTCCATGACAGCCAGGGGCGTAACGGCTCCTGTTCTGCCCACATTCACTAAAATATCTTTGACGACGGTCGGGGCTTCTTCGGCGGGATATTTAAGCGTGATCGCCCAGCGAGGAAATTTTTGCGTAAAACCGAGGTTTTGTTGTAGAGAATAATCATTGAGTTTAACGACTACGCCATCGGTCATGTAGGGCAAACGCTGTCTGGCTCCTTCCCAATCTTCAAAGTATTCAATCACTTCCTCTAGAGTCGGACATTTTTGACAATTAGGATTAACCAGAAACCCAATTTTTTTCAGATACTCTAAAGCTTGCCATTGAGAAGTAATAATTTTACTCTGTTCAGACGTTTCAGGAAGATGTAAAGTATAAGCAAAAAATTGTAAACGTCGTTGATGAACTATTTTTGAGTCTAGTTGACGTAGGGTTCCCGCCGCCGCATTTCTAGGATTAGCAAATAATGCTTCTCCTGCTAAAGTTCTTTCTTGATTAATACGTTCAAATTCATCAAGGGGAAAAAAGCTTCTCCTCGCACTTCTAGCCATTCTGGGGGATTATCTAGGTT
Source organism: uncultured cyanobacterium (assembly GCA_963807635.1). GTDB lineage: Bacteria > Cyanobacteriota > Cyanobacteriia > Cyanobacteriales > Microcystaceae > Snowella. The sequence continues at coordinate 1,642 of CAWEDJ010000041.1, read as the reverse complement.
TAAGCGTAAAGGAATCGAACGAATTGTTCTGACATTTTGAGTAATTTCCTCCCCCGTTGTGCCGTCTCCTCTGGTGACTCCCCGTACTAATGTCCCATTTTCATAGGTCAATGCTAGGGCTGAACCATAAATTTTTAATTCAGCAACATAATCTTTTGGGCAATTAGGGTCGGAATTTTCTAATAATTTTGGAGAAAAATTATCGGGAGCTAATCGTTGCCAGCGTTCTTGCCATTGTCTTAATTCTTCGAGATTAAACGCATTTTCTAAACTGTAAAGGGGGATTTTATGGGCAACTGACTGAAACTGACTTGCAGGTTTTTCTCCCACTCGCTGAGTCGGACTATCGGCGGTGATTAGTTCAGGATAATGGTTTTCTAGGGTTTGGAGTTCTCGATAGAGTTGGTCATAAACGGCATCCTCCATGATCGGAGCATCGAGTCCATAGTAGGCATAGCTGGCTTTTTGCAGTTGTTGGCGGAGTTGGGAGATGCGATCGCTGTTCATGGGGATAGCATAAATGGGGCAGTCTTAACTAATTGTAAAGGCGATCGGTAACTTTTCTGTTATGATGAAACTAATTAAATTTTTATTTAATGTGTGCTTTAATAATCTATTTCAATCCGACTTATGACTGCTTTTTTAGACAGGATAAACAGGCGATCACTTCTTACGATATAAATTATGACTGTCTAAGGATAAATTAAAATGCTGAGATCATTAAAAATAGAGAACTTTCGTTGTTTTCCTTCCTTTGAGTTGAATAAATTAGGAAGGATTAATTTATTAGTTGGAAAAAATATAGCGGAATTCACTTGAATGAGGTATAAATATAAAAAAGAATCTTGTAAAGTATTAATTTAAAAAACATGAAAGCTTATTCTGTAGAATTTCGCAAAAAAATAATTGAAGTATATCAAGAAGAAAAAATCTCTCAAGCGAAGCTAGCAATGCGATTTAGAGTCGCATTGAGCTTTGTTGAGAAAATTATTAAGCAATGGCGTGAGACAGGAGATGTAAGCCCGAAACCTCATGGTGGAGGACAGAAATTGAAAATGTCGGGTGAGCAGATTATTCTCATAGGAGAGTGGGTCAAAGAAAAAAATGATGCAACCTTGGATGAATTAAGACAAAAATTAGAGAAAGAAGCAAATATAGTGGTAAGTAACTCAACGATTAGTCGTATCTTAAAAAGACTAAATTTAACGCGTAAAAAAAACGATACACGCGAGTGAGCGATATACAGAAAGAGTACAGCAAGAGAGGTTAGAGTATTGGGAAAGAATTAAAGATATAAAATCTGAAGACATGGTATTTATTGATGAAGCAGGCTCAAACCGAGGAATGACGAGGCTTCAGGGCAGAGCGGAGAAAGGAAAGAGAGCTTATGGTCTAGCTCCAAAAAGTCGAGGAAAAAATGTGACCATGATAGGAGCAATAGCTCTGAAAGGGATAATAGCGCTGTTCTATCAATCATGGAGAGTTATAATTAAGAAAAGCTCTGAAAGGGGTAGGTGGTATATGGTTAAGCCACGGGACGCGCAAAGGACAGTGAAATTCATCGATGAATACTGCGAAGTGTATAGAGACTTATTCCCAGAAGTGAGAAGTTATGAATATTTTAAATATCTTCATTTGGGAT
>CAWEDJ010000040.1:0-104732 GCA_963807635.1 uncultured cyanobacterium | reverse complement strand
AGAGCTTGCTGAAAAAGCTGAAAGCCTTATAAGAAAAGAGATGAGGGGATTTAGAGAGCAAAAAAAGTGCAAAAAAAAGGTCTAAAATGAGTGAAAAGGCTTGCACCCCTCCCCCTTCCAGAGCATTGAACGATGTACCCCAAAAAAGAATCCGAAAAATCGACTGTTGAAAACTTCAAAATACCAAGTGAGTGGAAGCCAAAAGAAGAAAATCGTTGGGTAATCATGTCAAAAATAATTCCGTGGGAGGAATTTGAAGAAGAATATGCAAAACAATTTTCAGAAAATAAAGGAGCGACAGCCAAACCATTTAGGATGGCATTAGGGTCATTAATAATAAAAGAAATATTGAGAATAAGTGACCGAGAAACAGTAGAACAAATAAAAGAAAACCCTTACTTACAATATTTTATAGGACTAGAAGTATATGAAAATGAGGAGGCATTTGATGCGTCACTGTTAGTACATTTCCGTCAAAGAATAGGAATGGACTTGGTGAATCAAATAAATAAAGCAATGGTAAAAAAAGAAGAAGAAATATTATCAGAAGTAAAAGAAAAAAGTGAAGGGGAAAATCAGAATAGAGGAAAGCTATTAATAGATGCAACCTGTGCACCAGCAGACATCAAATATCCAACAGATATAGGAATCTTGAATGAGGCAAGAGAAAAAACCGAAAAAATAATAGACAACTTGTATAAAAAACTAAAAAAAAAGGAAAAAAACCAAGAACCTATAGAATAAGAGCCAGAAAAGATTACTTAAAATTGTCAAAAAAACGCCGTCCGTCGAGAAAAGAAAGGAGAAAGGGCATAAAAAAACAAATCCAATATATCAAAAGAAACCTTTCCCATATAGAAAAATTAAGAGAAGATAAAGAGGTCGCAAAATTAAGTAAAAAAGACGAAAAGATACTGTCGATAATACAAAAAGCCTATGAGCAACAAGTAGGAATGTATGAAAATAAAGAAAATAAGGTAGAAAATAGAATTGTGAGTTTGACTCAACCTCATGTTCGTCCCATTGTTAGAGGAAAAGCGGGAACGCCAGTAGAGTTTGGTGCAAAACTATCAGCAAGTTATGTGAATGGATATCTTTATTTATACCGATTAAGTTGGGATAATTATAATGAATCAGGCGACTTCAAAGGACAAATAGAAGAGTTTAAACGTGAGACAGGCTACTATCCCCAGTCTGTTCATGCTGATGCAATCTATCGCACAAGGGAAAATCGCGCTTTTTGTAAGGAGAAGGGAATTCGATTGAATGGCCCACCCTTGGGAAGACGACCCACAAATATTAGTCCAGAAAAAAAGAAAGAAGCTCTTCAAGATGAAAGAGACCGTAATGCTATTGAAGGCAAATTTGGTCAAGCAAAGAGACGATTTAGCCTCAATCGAGTTATGACAAAACTTCCTGATACCTCTGAAACCGCTATTGCTATCACCTTTTTAGTCATCAATCTTTTTGCCCTGCTTCGGCAGGTTTTACGTTTTTTTTGTCTTTTTCGGAAGAAGAGCTTATTTTTCTGCCCTCTTATTAGCCCAGCTTATGCTTTGTGTTGACAATTCATTTAACCCTTATGTTTTACTCGCCTTAAATTCATAAATTAATCCCCTCTTCCTGTTTTTTGACTTTTTCAGCAACCCCTAAGTAGTTATACTGATTTTTCTTCAGGGGAAGAAGTCAAGATTGACTCACAATATTTTCCCAAAGGTGAGCTAGTCAAGATGAGTTCAAGAGATATGCCAAATGCTGCTATTTCAGTAGCCAATCAAGCAAATATTAGCTATGAAAAAATTTCATTATATGGAAATACCAATGATAAAAGTTTAACCCAATGGCTTGAAGAGAATATTTCTTAAGCTCTTTAGTTGTTCAAAAATTTATATTGATTCAAATCAATCTTCACCTTACATATGGTTGGTATCATACAAAATTTTTGAGCATTAAATTTTTCTTGATGGATGTGGAATGTCTTTTTTATTACTAAAATAAACGGTTTCAATCCATAGCTGACGAGCCTCTTCAATATTCATAACCATTTCTTCCAATGTCTCCCCCTGAGTCATACAACCAGGTAAATCAGGAATCATTGCCGTATATCCGCCCTCATCTTCAGGATAAATTGAGATAGCATACTTAAGATTTAAAAAATACTCTAAAGGTGGACGTTCTAATTGCTTACTAATTGTCATCTTTGTTATTCTCCAAATCCAATAATGTAATAATTTGTTCAATATAAGTACGCTTTACTAACTTACCTCCTTTCTTTGGAATAACAATAACATTTCCGTCCATATTTTCAAAGGAATGGTGACTACCCCTAGAGCGTACTTCCACATAGCCAAACGACTCTAGAATGTAGCTCACATCTTCAAATCGTACCTCAGCAGGACGGCCCTAAAAGTTTATGAATTAGCTTATTGAGTTTACTCATAAATAACGAAAAGGTGGGCACAAAACCCACCCCTCTAATTTAGATCAAATATTGAGTCAAGTCAAAGGCTGAGAATCGACTACTCAACGCCTTCGATCCGATCCTCAACCTCCTGATACAACTGCTGTAAACGGTCTAAATTTTCTTGAGAAGTTTCCCAATAACCACGACCATTCACCTCCAACAAAGTCCCCACCATCTTACGGAAAGAATTGGGATTGAGATCCATCAAACGCTTACACATCTCAGGATCGTCAATAAAGGTTGTATTCACATCCTCATAAACCCAATTATCCACAGCCCCCGCCGTCGCACTCCAGCCCATCGTATTGACCAGACGCTTCGACAGTTCCCGTACTCCCTCATAACCATGAGACAACATTCCCTCATACCACTTCGGATTCAGCATCTTAGTCCGAGCATCCAACCGCACCGTTTCCGAGAGCGTCCGTACTTGAGCATTAGCCGTTGTTGTATCCGCAATATAGGCCGATGGTTTTTTGCCATCCTCTCGTAAAGTCGCGACAATCTTAGTCGGATCTGAATCGAAATAATGGGAAACATCCGTCAAGCTAATCTCAGAAGAATCCAGATTTTGGAAGGTTGCATCGGCGGTTTTTAACGCCCGTTCAAACATCCCCCGACTTTCTGCCATCATCCCTGGATTATCCGAATCAAAGGAAAAAGACTTGCGTTTGAGGTACATTTCTTGTAACTCCGATTCATCTTCCCAGGTACTATTTTCTACCGCTAAATTGACATTAGAAGAATAGGAACCCGACGCATTGGAGAAAATCCGAGTGGCGGCTTGACGGAGATTAATGCCCATTTCAGCCGCTTGTTCTAAGGCGTGTTTGCGGACAAAATTCATTTCCAAGGGTTCATCGGCTTCGGCGGCCATTTTGACGGCTTGATCTAACAGATTCATTTGGTTAATGAACAGATCACGGAAAACGCCTGAACAGTTGACCACCACATCAACGCGGGGACGACCTAATTCTTCCAAGGAAAGTAACTCCAATTTGTTGACCCGACCCAGGGCATCAGGTACGGGTTTAACCCCCACCATCCACATGATTTGTGCCAAGGATTCACCGTAGGTTTTAATGTTATCCGTTCCCCACAGTACACAGGCGATGGTTTCGGGATAATTTCCACCATTATCGATTTTTTGACGCTCTAGCAAACGATCAACCACGATTTTGGCTGATTGTACCGCCGCACTGGTGGGAATAGATTGGGGATCGAGGGCGTGGATATTTTTGCCTGTGGGTAAAACATCGGGATTACGGATGGGATCGCCGCCTGGGCCTGGTAGAACGTATTCGCCTTCTAGGGCCTTGAGCAATGCGCCCAATTCGTTATCGGCACAGACCTGTTCTAGACAGAATTCTAGATATTCAAACAGGGGTTTGAGGAGATCCGTATCGACTTTGGTATAACCCAAATTGTGTAAGGCTTCGATCCAAGGAGCTTTTTTACCCATATTGAAGAAATTCAGCTTCGTAATCAGGTCAACTCGACCATCGGCATCTACCTGGGCTTGAACTAGGGCATCGACTGCCGCTCGACAAGCCAGGGTGATCTGCTGTAATAGTTCGACATCTTCTAAAATGCCGCGATCGCTGTTTTTGTAAATATCATCAATATTGCGTCCGATGCTACTGGCAATAATACGAGTCAGGGATTGGAGTCCGTCTTCTTCGCGATCGAGATTAGCAATATTCACCAGGGTGGCAACAGCTTCTTCTTGAGTAGGGGGTTTCCCAATGACGTGCAGACCACAGGGGAGTAAGCGAGATTCAATTTCCATCAACTTGCGATAAACAGAACCAACGACGTTATCCCGTTCTTCGTTGCTTAATTCCTTGGCATCGGCATCAGGTAAAGCAATATCTTGATCAAAATTACAGAGTCGCGCCTTATCGACAATCGTATTCACAATCGGCACACCGCGTCCCGTTTCCTTCAGGGTTTGGTAAGAACCAATTAATTCGCTTAATTCCTGTAAACCTTTATACAGTCCAGCATTTTCAGCAGGGGGCGTTAGATAGGAAATGGTAGCGGCATAACTACGGCGTTTGGCGATCGTCGCTTCGGAAGGATTATTGGCCGCGTAGTAGTAGAGGTTAGGAATATTGCCAATCAGATTATCGGGGTAACAGTCTCCCGACATTCCCATTTGCTTACCAGGCATGAATTCCAGTGATCCGTGAGTCCCGAAATGGAGGACAGCATCGGCTTTCCAGATTTGGTTTAAATAGGTGTAATAGGCCGCAAAACCATGATGGGGACTGGCAGAACGGGAGAACAAAAGACGCATGGGGTCGCCTTCGTAACCAAAGGTCGGTTGTACGCCGATAAAGACATTCCCGAAGGATTTTCCGTAAATCAGCAGATTTTGACCGTCACTATTGAGGTGTCCAGGCGGTTTACCCCAATTTGTTTCTAAACGCTCGGAATAGGGTGTTAACCGTTCGTATTCTTCCACTGACATCCGATAGGCAATGTTTAGCTCAGGGCTGTTGTATTGGGCTTGGGCATCGTGGATCACCGCCTCCATTAATTCCTTGGCAGTTTCAGGCACATCTTCGAGGTCATAACCGTTACCCTGTAGAGCTTTCATCACCTCAAAGATGGAGCCAAACACATCTAAGTAGGCGGCTGTTCCCACATTTCCTTTATCAGGGGGAAAACTAAAGACGGTAATGGCCACTTTTTTGTCTAATTTGGGCTTTTTCCGTAAATTAACCCATTTCAAAGCCCGTCCTGCGATCGCCTCAATCCGATCCTGCAACGCGATCGCCTTACCCGTAGAACCATCCCGACCCGAAAGAATAATGGGTTCAATAGCTCCGTCTAGTTCAGGAATCGCAATTTGTAGCGCGACCTGGATTGGATGTAACCCCAAATCACTTTCTTCCCACTCTTCCGTCGTTTGGAAAACCAGGGGCAATGCACACATATAAGGACGATTTAGACGTTTCAACGAATCGATCGCCTTGGGATGATCCTGACGAGCAGGGCCACCCACTAGGGCAAATCCCGTTAGAGACACTGCCGCATCGACAATCACAATGGGTTCAACACCCTTAATGCTTCTGTCCCAGAAAAACTCCTCAACGGGTTTGGAGAAATCCAATCCCCCCGCAAAAACAGGAATGACCCTGGCTCCCATCGCCTCTAATTCCTGCACCATCGCCACATAATGGGCATCGTCTCCCGTGACCAGGTGCGTCCTTTGCAAAATCAAACCCACACAAGGCGCGAGGGGATCTTTTAGATCATCGGAAATATCAGGGCGGCTATTATGCCAAGTGAGATAGGATTTCACATCCTCAAACATCTTCATCGACAACGGATGCCAAATGCCCGTATCAGGATAGACCACAGGTTCCTGGTAATTTTTCTTCTGTCCCTTATTCAAATCTTCAAAAACATATTTATCCGCCAACATCAACAGGAAATTTTCCAGATTTTCCGAGGAACCGCCCAACCAATACTGGAAGCTCAACATAAAGTTCCGCGCATCCTGAGCCTTATCCATCGGCAAATATTTCAACACCTGGGGTAAGGTTCTCAGGAGTTTTAACATCGCATCCTGGAAACCTGCTCCTGAATTCTCCTTCCGTTTCCGCATAAATTGGGCGATCGCGCTTTTGGATTGACCCAACTGAGCCATCGAGAAAGTCCCTAACTTATTGAGACGCATCACCTGGGGCATGGAAGGAAACACAATGGCCGCATCCAGGCGATCGCGATGGGGTTCCACTGCTTCCACCACCTTATCGGCGAGGTCTTCAATAAAAATCAGAGACGCAATAAATAAATTCGCCTCCGCAATTTCTCGCTTAAAATCCGCATAATTCTCAGGATCGCGGAGTTCTTCAATTAAATAACCACTGACTTGAATCGCTAAATTGGGGTTATTTTTATTGATTTTTCTCACAGCCGCCGACAACGCGCTCTGATACTGAGACTCCAACACGACATAAACCACCTTAAGTAGGTCACGACCGTTAATATCTTCTGGAACGATACGGCGGATGGTGGACTTGACGTGAGTGAACATAGTAATTCTGTTCTCCTGTGAAGGTTTTTATAGATGATTGGCTTTCCCATATCTTTACAGAAAATGCTACTCAGTGGCGACTTTAGGGCTGATCTGTCATATTTTTTTAAACAATCGTTAATTTTTTGTTACCTTCTGTAACAATTAAACTGAGTAACTGCTGAGGCTTATGTAAACAAAATGTAATATTTAGACATTGGAATGAAGAATCAGGCGATCAAAAATTGAGCATTGCCATTTTTGGTATAATGAATGTTGGTAGAAAATATTTTTTATCCAGTTTTTCCCTTGAGGAAGAAAATAGATGATCAACAATTTTGAAATCAAAAACTTTGGGCCAATAAAGCAAATTCAATGTAAGCAACTTGGTAAAATAAACCTGATTATTGGTGATAACGCAACTGGAAAAATGTGATCGCATCCCCGTCACCCTTCTCTAGCCTTATTTATCGTGAAGGGACACCCAGGGAGAAAGGATCCAGAGAGAATATGTTACAGAATTTGAAGTTATAAGTATTTTTAACAAAGATGACTCTAGGCTGGGTTAAACTAGCCCTTAATCCCGACTTTAATATTTTATTTATTGTACGGAGAACTCACGGTTAAGGAGCCGATACTCAATGTCTCATAGCGTAAAAATCTACGATACCTGCATCGGTTGTACTCAATGCGTTCGGGCCTGTCCCCTAGACGTACTGGAGATGGTTCCCTGGGATGGTTGCAGAGCCGCTCAGATTGCTTCTTCTCCTCGTACTGAAGATTGCGTTGGTTGCAAACGTTGCGAAACGGCTTGTCCTACGGATTTCTTAAGTATTCGAGTGTACCTGGGTGCGGAAACAACCCGCAGCATGGGCCTAGCTTACTAAAATATCCTTGGATTACAAAACGTTATCATCCAAACCCTATCAGATACGATTTACCTAAAAAAAGAAGGGGGGGCATTTTGTCTCCTCTTTTTTTAACGCTTACCCAGATCCGCTCCAAAATTCTGTAGGATGGAAAGTAAGCTGATTCATTTTTTTGATTCGTTTTTATCCCTGTTTTGATTGCCCATGACCTATCTTATTGCCGTTGTTTCAGACCGAATCCAAGCAGAAAATGCCTATACTGTCCTTGAAAAGGCGAATTTTACCCCAAAACAGATCATGATTGTCGGAACGGGTTACAAATCCCCCGATGACCTGGGTTTAGTGGATACTAAATTGCAAGGGATGAAGCGGGCAAGATTCATGGCCTATTGGCTGGTTCCCTTCGGTTTTATCGCAGGTTATGGCTTTGATCTGATTACGGGATTAAATACCTTTGCATGGGCGGAGAACCTGGCAATCATATTGTGGGCGGTCTATTGGGAGCAATGGGCGGAGCAATGGGTAGTTTCTTTGTCGGTGGCGGTGTTGGGCTGAGTTTTAGTAATAAAGATGATGTCCCCTACCGCAAATTACTCAATCAGGGTAAATATTTAGTAGTAGTCGAAGGGTCAGAAAATTTAAAAGCCCAAGCCACCCAAATCCTGAAACCGTTGAGACCCGAAAATTTACAATCCTACGTTACGCCTGATAGTTATTACGAATAATTTAGAAATAATTGAAGATAAATTTTATTAAATTGTCAATTTTTTTGTCGTTTCTCAAAAAAAGTCTGACTTTTTTTCCTATTACTCAAATATGTTTTTAAAAACATTATGTTACCGAAAGAAGACCTATTAAAAGGAATCGAAAACCGAGAAGAAATTGTTAGGGTGATTGATTTAGCCGAACAAGCTCTCAGAACATGGGAAGTGGTTTGTACGGATTTTGTATCGCCTCCCGTTTTGATAGAAGTCCAGCGCAGTTTTAGTCGATTGACGGAATTGAAGATTTTACCCTGGGGCGGTTATCCCCAAGCTGAACGTCAACGGATCGGCATTGCTCGTTCCGATTTACCCTTAGAAATGGATCAAATTCCCCTAGCGGCGATCGCGGTGGAGGGCAATTTCTTATTTGATCCTGCGAATCATCGGGATTTTTTAGGGGCGATTTTAAATACAGGGGTTGTGCGGGAAAAAGTCGGGGATATTCTAACGCTAGGCGAACGGGGCGCACAGATTATTGTGGTTCCAGAAATGGTCGAATTTTTTCAGATTTCTTTGCAACAAGTTCGTTCTGTTCCCGTTAAGGTTCAGCCGATCGCCTTGGATGAGTTAAAAATTCGTCCGCCCCAGAAAAAAGAAATTAATACGGTAGAGGCTTCTTTACGTTTAGATGCGATCGCTTCTGCGGGATTTGGGTTATCCCGTAGCAAGATGAGTGATGCGATTACGGGGGGGGACGTGCGAGTGAACTGGAAAGATATTACCCAGGCAAGCTATAACATTAAATCGGGGGATCTGATTACCTTTCGCGGAAAAGGACGATTAGAAGTGGGTGAGATTGCAGTAACTAAAAAAGAACGGTATCGAATACAACTAACAAGATATTTATAGTTGATTAGACGTATTTTTGTAGGGACATAATATATTATGTCCTTACTTTACTTGAAAATTTTACTGGACTTAAAATTTAACTAAAATTGCTGTATTTTTTTAGAAATAGCAAAAGCTTTTGACAATCTATAGTAAATTTTCAGCAGGGAAGTTAGTATAAAAGCCTTTTTGCGGTGTCCATTGAATTGCCCCCTCAATCCCCGTCACATAAAGTCGAATTCCTTCTTTTTCTAATAAATCACGAGTGTTTTGATCGACGAAACGGGAAACCGCGATCGCTGTTTTAGGCTTAAATGTATCCAACCAAGTTGGATCTAAGGATTTGCCAGACCAAATTAAAACATCGGGAGACTGGTTTCTCGGCAAGTTCTCCTTAGAAATAGGGCGTTTTATGTCGGTTACTAACCACCAATTTTGATCGGGTAAATTAAGTTGAAGAATCGGAAGATTTTCGTTTAATTTTTGAATTTTTGGACAAAGTTCTGGGGAGTCGAGATAAAATTGTTGTTTAATCTTTGGCATAAATGTCAGGGTTTGTTCTTCCCTGAGCGTTTTTTGAGCAACCGATAGATTCAATTCACATTCAATCTGATTAATGGCTTCCTGAGCAAAAAATGGCGATAAGGTAAATTGATTCGTTTCGCGATCGCCATAGTGGATCAGAGTAACTTGAGTTTGGTTTTGGATGACTAGAGCGGGTTGTTTGTTAGTATCAAAAATTGTCACTTTATTTAAGGTGAAATGCTGATAAATTAGGGGTAAAAAAATCAAACCGATCATTGCGGTTCCAACCATTAAGGAACGCCTTTGCCACCAAGGAAATAACCAAATCAAGACCATACCAAGATAAATCAATAACAAAACACCGATGGACATTTTGCCTGGCGCAAAAGAGGAAAATTGACTAAAAAATTTAGCGGTTTCCATCAACCAATGGATCGGGTAATAAAGTAAAAGGCTGATCCCACTGCCAAGGGGCGGAATAATCAAGCCCGCGATCGCACTAATCATTCCCCCCAAACTGATAATTTCGACTAAAGGCGTAACTAAAATATTCAAAGGTATGGCTTGGAGAAACAACAAACTAAACTGACTCAACAGTAGCGGCAGTGTCCAAAGAGAAGCCGCTAGGGGAATGGCGATGATATTGGCAATTTTTGGCGGTAAGAAATCGAATTTTTTTTCTAAATAAGGCGCGGTGACGATAATTCCCAAGGTCGCTAAAACACTTAACTGAAAACCCAAATCCCAAATCCAGATCGGCATAATCAGCAATAAAACGGTGACGGCTACCAATAACGATCCCAACGGTTTAACCCTGCGATCGCCAAAGACACTCGCTAAAATCGCTAACCACATTACACCCGCCCTAGTAACCGAAGACTGAAAACCTGTTAAGCCCAAATAAAGCAACAGAGTCAGCAATCCTAACCCAAAACGCGATCGCGGAGAGAGGGATTTTCCCAAGAGCAACACCGTGCCGACCAATAAAGAAACCTGATAACCTGAAGCGGCGAGAATATGGGCTAGACCCACCTGGTTAAATAAAGTACGGGTTTCGTAGGGTAAATTAACGGCTTTTGACCCCAAAACAATGGAACTGAGCAACAAACCTTCTGTACTTTTACCCTGATCATCCTTCGGTAACCAGGCACTCTGGACTGTCACCAGCCGCGATCGCAGTTGGGAAAGTAAACAGAAACCCGAACCCACAACCTTCGCTTTTTTTCCCCTTAATCCTGCAAAAACGCCCTGACTAGCCAAATAATTTCTAAAATCCATTGCCCCTGGATTGGAAGCGGTTTTCGGTAAATAGAGTGTCCCTGAAACGATGACCCGTTGACAAGCATTTAACTCCGTTCCCACCGAGGCGGGCAGGGTCAAATAAACAGTTCCCGTCATGGGTTGAAACGCTGATTTTTGAGTAATTTGGGCTGATTCTACAGCTAACCAAAACTGAACTCGACCTTTAGCATTCGTTTTGCCCCCACTGGTTAATTCTCCTTTGACGGTAACGGCTTGGGAAGCAATTTGAGAAGAGGATAAAATACGGCTAACATCGGTTGGGCTAGGTTGGGGTAATCTCCATTGAAAATATACCGCCGCCATCAGAGCCACTAAACCCATGAACAACCAAAATGCTCGATTTGGCCCCTACGCCACCATTGGGGAATAAAAAGAGCGGACACAATACTTAAAAAGCTCAAAACCCCGATGAGATTGAGCCATTGCCACCAGGAAGAATTTGCGGTCAACAAAAATGTAGAGAATAATCCAATCACGTAGGCAAAACAAGTGATTGTCCAATATTTTTGAGACATTGTTTTAGAGAATCAGAATAGTTTCAAAACAAGACTAAGGTTTGAATTCAAGGTACTGGTGTAGTTTCATCAAATCCGAAAAGAATTATGTTGTAATGACTAGACGAAAGACGGTGATCGCACTTTCAAACTAAAGTGATCGCGATTTTAAAGTTTAATCAACCTGTTTGGGACGAACTTCAAATTCAGAACGCGCACGGAAGAAACAAACATCAAACTCAAAGAAGAAATTAGCTTGTCCCAAGATTAAAGGTACATTAGGTGCTTTTGTCCAAGCAAATGCAAGATTGACACTGGGGAATGAACTGACTTGAGCATCAACAACGATTGCACGAGCTTCAAATCGAGCCAAGTTCCCTGCTAATAGAACTGAGAGCGTTTCATCCTCCCAAATTAAGCCCAATTGTAAACCCAACTCATAGGGCAAAACATTAACGCTTGCACCTGTATCCAATAAGCCTTCAGTGTTCAAAGATTGACCAGTAAGACTGAGCTTCAACGGTAGGTATGGCATTCGATCAACCATTCCAAGATTACTATCAATGATTTTGTAGGGAAACTTTTGAGTATCAACCATTCTTTTCTTGCTGCTTTGTTGCTAGAAGATTCATTAAGACATTAGCAGCCTCAGAACAGTTGTACGGCGACCAGACTGGATACTCTCGGTTCGCAACAAAGAAGTTTGTATCTTCTTCCTTGACCAGTTCTGTGGCAAGGAACTGCATGAGCCGAAGTTTGTCAATTTTTGGAAGTTCCTGGATTTGTGACATGAGTTGGGCTAATGGCATTTGAGAATCTCCTTGTCTGAGGGCTGGTGAAAGAAAGCGATCACCCTCTCATTTTAGCCTCACAATTGCACCCAGAGTTTATGAAGACCGTAATACGCGATCGCTTTTTTAAAGTTAATCAACAAGATGGCAGCGATCGCATTTTCAACTACTCAATAAACCACTAGGTCACTCTCAGAAAAAACTGTTCCTAATTTTTCTTTTTTCTCTTTTGTAGATTCGTCTCAGAGTAAAGAGTCGCCCTCTAGTCCCCAGGAACTTATCATGGGACTTGCAGTGTCACGGTAAATCAAGTAGATTTATCGTAGATTAATTTTATATAGAATGTTTCTTTACTGTTAATTTATCCCTCTATTCTCCTCATTTAACTGATTTTCGTCATTAATCCCCTAAAATTGTTTTGATTCAATATATCTAGCATCATGGTTAACACTCCTTTTTCCCGTCAAGTCCTTGGTTTGGTATTAGTGCTTTCCTTTCTGACGACTGCCTGTGGCGGCGGTGAAAAAAAGCAAGCGGCTGCCCCTAGAGCAATTCCCGTCAGGCTCCAGGAAGTTGAACCCCAGAGTGTCATAGATAGTAGTGATTTTGTGGGAAATCTGGTGGCGGATCAGTTTGTTCAGTTAGCCCCCCAAATTAATGGTCGAATTTTGAAGGTTTTTGCGTCCTATGGACAAGCGGTGAAACGCAATGATCCCATTATTCTATTAGAGCCGACCCAACAGCAGGAAAACGTGAATGCGGCCGTCGGTAATGTGAATATTCAAAAAGCGAATCTTGAAGGGAGTAATGCCGATCTGAGAACGGTAGAGGCTCAACGGGATGCCGCTAAATCAGAAATTGTGACCCAACAAGCCAACATTGCCAATGCGATCGCCAATTTAGCGAATTCCGAAGAGACGACAAAAACGCGGGAAGCTGACCTCAGACGCACCCAATCCACCCTAAAATTGGCAGAAATCAATTACAAACGGTCTAAATTTTTAGTAGAAACAGGCGTTCAACCCCAACAGGACTTGGATAATAAAACCACCGAACTCAACAACGCCAAAGATCAAGTAGATGCCGCCCAAAAAACGGTTCAAGCGGCCAGGGCAACTACCCAAGCCTCTCTCGCCAGTGTCAATGCCGCAAAAGCCGCTCTCAAACAATCCCAGGACAATCTTCGAGCGGCTGAACAAAGGGTCTCTGCCGCTAGAGCTACCATTAGCCGACAAAAAGCTTCGATTGAGCAAGCCCAGGGACAATTGGGTTCTACGACCCAGGATTTGATTTTTAACCGAGTAGTTGCCCCGATTGATGGCATCGTCGGTAACATCAACCTCAAAATTGGGGATTATGTACGACAAGGAGAAAGTTTCACGACTTTAACCAATAATTCCTTGATGGCAATGGATATCAATGTGCCAACGGAGCGGGCGAACCAATTGCGAAAAGGATTAGTCGCTCAAATTATTGGAGACGATGGCAAACCCAAGGTAACGGGAGATATTCGTTTTGTGTCGCCCACTGTTGATCCCAACGCCCAATCGATTCTCGCTAAAGTTTTCTTTGCCAATAACGGAACCCTCCGTAATAATCAATACGTGAGGGTCAGAATTATTTGGAATCGTCAGCCAGGGCTATTAATTCCTACCAGTGCGATTACCAGTGTGGGTTCTCAAAAATTTGTTTTTGTGGCCGAACAAAGCAAGCCCCAACAAGGCGAAACCAGTTTGGTGGTCAAACAGAAACCAATTAATGTGGGTAATATTCAGGGTCAGTCCTATCAAGTCCTTTCGGGGCTTGGTGCGGGGGAAAGGGTCGCCGTTTCTCGTATTTTAGAACTCCGAGATGGGGCAATTATTGCTGACGAAAGTACGATGAAAAAGAATGTGGTTGAACAATAGGGCTGAAAATTATGGCGTTGCCTGTCTGGCTAAATCGGACAAATCAATGGGTCAATCAGCGATCGCTTAAAGCACTAGATCGGGCCTATCAACAGGCGGGTATTATTAAAAATTTAGAGGATAAACATTTTAATGGCCAGAAAATCGCCCCCGACAGCGATCGCGGCCAGAGTGTTTTTGACTATTTCAAAAGTAGTTTAGATCGGGAATTGACCCAAATTCGCTTGAATCTAGCCCAATTTCGTCTGGGTAATTTTTTTAGTCCTTCTCCTGACTCAGCTTTACTCAACAATGAAGAACAGGACATTTTAACTAAACTAGATTTTATTGAATCAGTTATTGGTAAATATCGCCAAAATATTGATGATTTAATCATTTCTTCGTCACAAAAAAATCTAACCGATTCAGATTCACCCCTAACAAACCAAGAAACTAACCAGACTCGTTTATCTAAATCCTTGAGTACTGCGGCTAAAGCTGGAGAAGGTTCTCAATTTTTTAATCTGACTCGTGATTTAACAGAGGAATATGAGCAGAAGGTAATTCAAGAATTACGAAAACTACGACAGGAATACAAAATTGCGATTCGTTTTTTGATTTTATTAATTGTTATTCCTTTTTGTATTCAAATTATTACCAAAAATCTAGTATATACTCCTTTGATTAATCATTTTATGGTAGATAATAAAACATTTAATCAAATAAAAATAAGAGAAGAAATTGTAGAGGAACAACTTCAAGAATTTACTCGCTTTAAGGATTTGCTAGAAATCAGAGAACTTTTAGGCATAGATCATCCCTTAACGGATTTAGAAAAACGTGAACAGTTGAAAGAAAAAGCTCAAGAATTAGCTAAGGAAGCCGCCCACAAAAGTACAAATGGCTTAGGCAATTTGATTGCTGACCTAACTTCCCTCGGTGCTTTTACAGTTTTATTAGCTGTTTTCAGAAAAGAATTTAAAATTGTTAGGCAATACCTCAATCGAATTTTCTTAGGCTTAAATGACGTTACCAAGGTATTTATTTTTATTCTTTTAACCGATATATTTGTTGGGTTCCATTCTGCCGAAGGTTGGGAAGTTGTTTTAGGTAATTTATTTGAGCATTTTGGCTTGCCAGAAAACCGTCAATTTATCTATCTTTTTATTGCGACTTTTCCCGTCATCCTCGATTCATTTTTTAAATTATTGATTTTTAATTACTTCACCCGCAAATCCCCTACTGCGGTGGCCATCTTGGAAAAAATGCAACAGTAAAGGATTATTCTTTAACGAAGTAAACCTTACATTCTCCGTAAATGCTTGGATTCTTGAGTCGGAAAGTTGCTCATAATATCCAATCTTTAAACAAAAAAGAGGTACACAATAATGTACCCCAAAAGCAACACAAAACATTTTTCGAGGGGATTAACCGCCTGCCACCGCAGGGACAATACTTACCTCGTCGCCATCAGCGAGAACGGTTTCCGTTCCTTTAAGAAAACGAATATCTTCACTGTTGACATAGAAATTTAAAAAGCGGCGGGGTTTGCCATCTTCATCACAAAGACGGGCTTTGATCCCAGGACAATCGGTTTCGAGGGAATCAATTAATTGACCAACACTACTAGCAGAACATTTGATTTCCGCTTTATTGTTGGTAAACTTTTGCAACGCAGTGGGGACTAATACTTTAACGGCCATAGGTTATCGACTAAATTAAATCAAAAGTACGAGATAAATATGTTAGTGAATTGATAGTTGATAATTATCAATTTAGACTAAAGCTTGTTGCCATTCCAGACGTTCTAAAGTACGCGATCGCTCTAAGGCACGCTCAAAACTATCGAGTTTGGGTTCAATGACAAAGGGTTCGCTGATAGAGCCTTGAACCGCTTCTTGGGTTTTTAGGCCATTGCCTGTGATATAGACAACCGTAGTTTCATCGGGATCAATTTTGCCCGCTTCTACCAATTTTTTCAGGACTGCAACAGTGGTTCCGCCTGCGGTTTCCGTGAAAATGCCTTCGGTTTCAGCTAAGAGCTTGATGCCTTCAATAATTTCCGCATCCGTTACGCTTTCGATATTACCGTTGGTTTTGTGGGCTAATTCCAAGGCATACACGCCATCTGCGGGATTGCCGATCGCGATCGATTTAGCAATGGTGTCGGGTTTAACGGGGGTAATAAAATCCCGTCCTTCCTTAAAGGCAGTGGCAATGGGAGAACACCCTTCTGCCTGGGCACCACTAAAGCGAACTGCTTTATCTTCCACTAAACCGACTTCGACAAATTCGCGGAAACCTTTATAAATTTTGGTAAACAAGGAACCCGAAGCCAGGGGAGCCACAATATGATCGGGCAGTTTCCAGCCTAATTGTTCCGCTACTTCAAAGCCCAAGGTTTTCGAGCCTTCAGAATAATAGGGACGCAGATTGATGTTGACAAATCCCCAACCGTAGGTGTTTCCCACTTCACAACAGAGGCGATTCACTTGGTCGTAATTACCTTTAACAGCCATTAAGGTGGGGTTATAAATTAAGGTTCCTAAAATTTTGCCAGCTTCTAGATCAGAAGGAATAAACACACAACAATCTAAGCCTGCATGGGCTGCGATCGCGGCGGTAGAGTTGGCTAAATTTCCCGTACTAGCACAGGATACGGTTGTAAAACCCAATTCACGGGCGCGAGTCAGAGCCACAGAAACCACTCGGTCTTTAAAACTGAGGGTGGGCATATTGACTGCATCATTTTTGATATAAAGATTTTTTAGACCTAAGCGACGGGCTAGGCGGCGGGACTTGACGAGGGGAGTCATCCCAGTACCGACATCAATTAAGTCATCTCCTTCAACGGGGAGAAAAGCACGATAACGCCAAATGGAATTCGGGCAGCTTCTATGGTTTCCCGTGTGACGTGGCGACGCATTAAATCGTAATCATAGGCCACTTCTAGGGGAGCGAAGGTTTCCTCGCAAATGTGCATCGCTTTGAGCGGATATTCGGTACTGCCTTCCTTGGATACCAATTTGGTGCAAAAACTGGTGGGGACTTTGGTGCTTAAAGTTTGGGGAGTTTGTGTTGCTACGGTCATAGAGAGTTTGTCCTCTTAATTCCATCAATCTTTAATTACTCTAACACCCCCTCAAAATAACTGTCAAACATACCCGATAATTTTTGTCGGGATTAGTTCGTTTGTACTATAAAAGAGAGCTTTTAACATTCAGGTGATCAAAGGCTAAAATAAAAAACAACTCCTAATACCTCCGTTATTTAACTTGTCAAATTCTCCCCAACTTCCCCCCACAACGGCGATTGCCCTAGATTCTGGATTAAACGCCACCACCGAAAAATGGTTTGAATACGTTGTCCGAGTGCAACCCCACCATACAGACTACGGCGGCGTGGTTTGGCATGGAATCTATTTAACTTGGATGGAAACGGCACGGGTCGAATGTCTGCGCTCTATCGGGATAGATTTTGCTGAATTAGTCAAATTGGGGTGTGATTTACCCGTCGTGGATTTGTCTATTCGTTATCATCGAGCGATTCGACTAGGACAAACGGCGATCGTGAAAACCCGAATGAATGAGATTACGGGGGTGAGATTGGATTGGGATTATCGTCTGGAATGTTTAGAAACCAAGGAATTATGTTTGACCAGTAAGATATCTCTAGTGGCGATTGATCCCGAAAAAGGTAAGATTATGCGCCAACTACCGCCTGCGGTGAAGGATATTTTAGTAAAATTGGTTCAATTATGAATTTATCGTCCCCTTTGTCAATTTCATCTGCTTCAAAATCTTGGACAGGAAAATTAGATCTAACCTATTCCCATCAAGCAGACACAACGAAATTAAGCAAGGCTCTGTCCCAAGCTCCTTTAAAAATACAGCGTGCGTTTTATCCCGAAGGCCCAGAACTTTGCCATAGCGTCATTCTCCATACGGCGGGGGGAATTGTCGGAGGCGATCGCCTATTGCAAACTATTGAATTAGAAACTAATAGTCAGGTGTTATTAACGACGGCGGCGGCGAGTAAAGTCTATCGTAGTGAAGGAGAACGGTCTCAACAAATTATTACTTTAACATTAGGAGAAAATTCCTATCTGGAATGGTTTCCCCAGGAAACGGTGATTTTTAATGAAGCAATCTATCAGCAAAATTTAAGAGTAGAACTAGGGGAAAATGCGTTTTTTTGTGGCTGGGAAATCACCCGTTTAGGCAGAACCGCTAGGGGAGAACAATTTTTAGCAGGAGATTGGCGATCGCGCATTGAGATTTGGCAAGCAGGTTGTCCTCTGTGGATTGACCGTCAAGGTTTACAGGGCGGCGTGGAAATCATTAATAGCCCGAATGGATTAAACCAAAAAGCGATCGTGGCGACCTTTATTTGGTTGGGGCAAAAAGTGGAAACAGAAGTCGTGACTCAAGCGAGGGAATTGGGAAAATTTTGGGTAAAGGAAGGCGAAATTGGTCTTACCCAAACCCAGGGCGAGGGATTACTTTGTCGCTATCGGGGATCTTCTACTACCGAAGTTAAACACTATTTTGAAGCAATTTGGGGATTATTGCGCCAGACCTATCGCGATCGCCCTGCCATCCGTCCCAGGGTCTGGATTCCCTAAATTGGATTGTCCTGAGTTCGGGTTGTGGGCATCAGGGTAGGAATATCATCATCCATCATGCTGGGATCGATGAGAGTGATGTCAAAGGGATCATTCCCAGGGAAACTAAGAAACTCATTGCGTTGACGGTACTGATACACAATAGAAATTTGAGGGCCAAAAATAATTTCATCCCCAGACCGTAGATTGTGCTGGAAGATTTTTTTACTATTAAATAAGAGTCCGTTGGCACTAACTTTGTCGGCTCCATTGCCATCGATAATCTCATAATAAAGGGAATTATCTTCTCTTTGATGACGGAGGAGGGTCGCATGATGTCGGGAGACAAATTGGGATTTGATAATAATGTCACAATTAGCTGATCGCCCCAAGGTATATATATTTTCAGTTAATAAAAGTTCCCTTCTGCCTCGATTATCCTGAATAATGAGGTAATGTTCTTCCTTCGTATTAGCTGTTCGTTGGGTCATGGGAGCTTGCTTAAACCGTTCGACGATTATTGGGGTTTGGTTGAAAATTTTAAGGGAAATTGACGGCGTAATCCTAACGAGTTGGTGACAACAATAATGGAACTCACAGCCATAAAAGCTCCCGCGATCGCAGGACTTAAGATTAATCCCCATTGGGGTAACAAAACTCCTGCGGCAACGGGAATGGCGATCACATTATATCCCAAGGCCCAGACTAGATTTTCTTGAATTTTTTTAACCGTAGCATTGCTTAATTCGATCGCCGCGATAATATCCGATAGTTGCGATCGCATTAAAACCATATCGGCAGTAGATCGGGCGACATCGGTGGCTCCCCGTAGAGAAATTCCCACATCAGCCTGGGCTAGGGCGGGTGCATCATTAATCCCATCTCCGACCATTGCGACGGATTTTTTAAGATTGTCAGATGTCTTTTGCAGAGATTGAATAATGGCCACTTTTTGATCGGGTTGGACTTGGGAAAAAACCTTGGGAATCCCCACTTGAGACGCGATCGCGTTGGCGACTAAGGGTTGATCTCCCGTGAGTAAAATGACTTCTAAGCCTAATTCTTGCAGTTTTTGAACCGTAACTTGAGCATCGGGACGAAGTTGATCCTGTAGGGCAATGATCCCAACTAACGTTTCATTAATTGCCACATAAACCAGGGTTTTACCTGCCTGGGATAATTCCGCAATTTGACTGCGATATTGTTCAGTAATGGGAATCTGATATTGGGTTAACCAGTTTTCATTTCCCAGTAAAACTTTTTGGTTTGCAATCTCGGCAATTACGCCCAAACCTGGTTTGGTATAAAAATTCTGGGCTTCTAATAAATCTAAGCCTCGATCCTGGGCTGTTTTGAGAATTGCGACCGCTAGGGGATGATTGGTTCCATTTTCGACCGTTGCCGCCAGTTGTAAAAGCCTTTCTTCGGTTATATCACCGATTAATAAATAATCTGTCACGCTAGGATGACCGAGGGTGAGGGTTCCTGTTTTATCAAAAACAATCGTGTTGAGTTTTTTCGTTTTTTCTAAAATATCGCCGCCTTTAATTAATAACCCCCGTTCTGCTCCAATTCCCGTTCCGACTAAAATGGCAGTGGGTGTGGCTAAACCCAAGGCGCAGGGACAGGCAATCACTAAAACCGCGATCGCGAGCTTCAGACTTAATAAAAGGGGAGTCGTCGTCATGGGTTCGGTCATTTCGGGCATAAAGTGACCCATTGAGGCAGATAAAACCGACGGAAATAGACTCGTTCCCCAAAATTCCCAAAACAGAAAAGTTACCAACGCGATCGCCATGACTCCATAGGCAAAATAACCCGCCACCGTATCAGCCAATTGTTGAATCGGGACTTTGCGCGTTTGGGCTTCTTCGACCGAGCTAATAATCTGAGCCAGGGTTGTGTCTTCCCCAATTCTTGTCGCTTCTATGACCAATACTCCCGATTGATTAACCGTTCCCGCGATCGCGTTATCTCCCTTTTGTTTCAGGACTGGAATAGATTCTCCTGTTAACAATGATTCATCAATGGTGCTATTTCCCGCCGTAATCTTGGCATCAACGGGAATCTTTTCACCTGGCAAAATTCTGAGCCATTCGCCGACTCGCACCTGTTCTACGGGAATTTCAATCCCTGATTGGTCTAATTGGTCGGGATTTCCTAATAAACAGGCAATAGACGGTTGAAGGGCGACCAGGGCTTCTAGGGCGGCAGAGGCTCGATGGCGGGCTTTGGCTTCTAGGGTACGACCGAGGAGGATAAATCCCAACAGCATCACGGGTTCATCAAAAAAGCATTCCCAACCCAAAGCAGGAAACAGTAAAGCCGCAAAACTGGCTAAATAGGCGCTACAGGTTCCCAAACCTACGAGGGTATTCATACTGGGCATTCCGTGCCATAAACTGCGCCATCCATCCACAATTATGCTTCTTCCAGGAATCAGTAAAGCTAAAGTTGCCAAACCCCAATGAAACCAAATATTGCTGAGAATGGGTAGGGGTTTACCGCTAATGTGTCCCCAATGGCCAATTCCCGAAAAAATCAACAGTAGAGCCGCCACGCTCAATCCCCAGAGTTGTTCTTTTTGTGCCTGTTGCCGACGTTGATGGGTGTTAATTCTCTTCTTGTGTGACTCGGAACTGGTTCGTAGTTGGGCAGGAAATCCGCGATCGCTTAATTTTTCGGCGAGGGTTTCAGGGGCAATTTCTCCTTCCTGGTATTTAACAACGGCAACCTCAGTGACAAGATTCACACAAGCGGAAACCACCCCCGAATTTTGGGTTAATTGACGCTCTACCGCACTGACACAGCCTGCACATTTCATTCCCTGAACGTCTAAGGTGGCGATCGCAAGGGGTAAATTTTGATCGGCGATCGCATTTTTGGGTTCGGTTGCGATGGTTGGTGGGGAAAGTTGCACCATAGGTAAGGATTAAAAGAAAAAATTTAAGTTCTAAGTTTTGGAATTTTGTGGGGAATTTGGAAGATCGCAAGCAAAGCCTTAAGCAAAATAATTAATATCTGCTTGAAGTTCGGGGTCAACGGGCTGGCCATCCTTGCGACGGAGTTCGATTTCTACGATCATTTTCAGATTGGAGCCTTTTGGAGCAGTTTTTTGATGGAAAGTAATAATATAGTCATTGGGATCAACGCCACGCTCTCGGAGCCAATCCTCTACTTTAAAGTTAACAAACAAAGATTGTCCCTGCTCAAACATTCGACTGATCTGCATACGCAGGTTATAGGGATCTAGACGAGCCATAGGTCAGTAAGAAATTGAATGGAAAACTGTGTTCATTATAAACGGTGTCTATCGTTAAATTTTTTGTTTTAATCGGGAAGGTCAAGGGCGATCGCTTTTTTGATGAAGAATTAAGAGGCGATCATTTTTGTTAAAATTGGTTATGACAAAGAGCGATAACTTTTTTATATGGGCAATTTATCACAGACAATTAGTTTGACGTAAACCATTTATAAAATTCAGGGGTAATCACTCTTTATATTAATTCGAGTTGAAGTCAAGTCACAATAGTATATTATTTCAAAAATGTCTCCAATAGGACAATGACAATACACAGAATAAACATCTACAGAAAATAAACGGTATGTTGAAGCAAGAACAATTAATAAAAAACATTTCTGATAATCTTGGTATTCTAGAATATACAACACGAAATAGAGGTCTTATTGGATTGGTTGATCAGAATATTATTGCTGAGAGTTTTATGGCTAAAGTATTGAATATTATCTACGATTACAATCTAGTTAACTTGAACAATATAAAAAATTGTGCCGCAATCGATTTAGGCGATTATAATAAAAAAATTTGCTTTCAGGTGACTTATACTTGTGAAGGTCAAAGTAGGCGGAAAATAAAACAAACAATAGCTACATTTATCGAAAATGAATCTTATAAAAATTTTACTTGTTTAAAATTCCTTTTTCTAGGGCCAAAGCAACAAAACTATAAAGCATTTGACACACAAAATCTTTTTGAATTTAATCCATTGAAGGACGTTTTAAATTTACAAGATTTAATCAAAGAATTGCGTGGACTCTCTAGTGAAAAAATAATAGATTTGAGTAATTTAATTGATAATGAATTTCATAATAATAAAGACTTAATAGAAAATCACGTACAACAACAGAGTGATAATGATGCCCTAAAAGAATATAGAACGGTTCCAGTACTTACTTTGAGACAGAAACGAACTATCAAGAAGTTGAAGATGTTTTTCCCAAGACGTTCAAGACGTTGATTCGTGCCGATTCTCTTTTTTGGGCAGTCGCAACTAGTCCGTAATTGGGCAGGAAAACCGCGATCGCACTTGAAAGAGGAGAATTTATGAAAGGCGATCGCATCAAATGCTTCAACCTTTCTTTTTAAGAAGCTTTTACCAAGATCTTTTCAGAATAAGTAGAACCCTCTTTTTCCCGCAAATGGGTGAGGATTGCATCGACATTTTTCTTCGCATCACCAAAGAGCATTTGGGTATTTTCTTTAAAAAATAACGGATTTTCAACTCCTGCATAACCACTAGCCATACTGCGTTTCATGACAATAACGTTA
Organism: uncultured cyanobacterium; assembly: GCA_963807635.1. GTDB lineage: Bacteria > Cyanobacteriota > Cyanobacteriia > Cyanobacteriales > Microcystaceae > Snowella. The sequence goes on along the minus strand of CAWEDJ010000040.1, from coordinate 81,609 downwards.
TGGGCTTTCCAAACTTCTAGGACGGGCATTCCTGCGATCGCGCAACTGGGATCTTCTAAAGCACTGGGATTAACGGTATCATTGGCTCCAATGACCAGAACGACATCGGTTTCAGGAAAATCTTCATTAATTTCGTCCATTTCTAGAACAATATCGTAAGGAACATTGGCTTCAGCCAGCAACACATTCATGTGACCTGGTAAACGCCCTGCTACGGGGTGAATCCCAAAACGAACTTTGATTTTGCGACTGCGGAGTAATTTGGTAATATCAGAAACCGCGTGTTGAGCCTGGGCAATGGCGATTCCGTAACCAGGAGCAATAATCACACTTTGGGCATCCATCAACAAATCCGCCACTTCCTCGGCGGTGGTTGCCGTAACCGTTCCCGTTGGCGTTTCAGCTTTTGTCGCTATTTTACTGCTTCCTTCCCCAAAACCGCCTAAAATAACGCTAATAAAAGAGCGATTCATGGCTTTACACATAATGAAGCTGAGGATTGCCCCACTGCTTCCCACTAAGGCTCCGACCACGATTAATAAATCATTGGATAACATAAATCCTGCCGCCGCCGCCGCCCAGCCTGAATAGCTATTGAGCATGGAGATCACCACTGGCATATCGGCTCCCCCGATCGCCGCAACGAGATGAAGTCCCAATAAACCCGCGATCGCAGACATAATTAATAATGGCTGGAGTCCTTGTAAATCAGGAGCCTGCATAAATTGAATGCCTAATAATACTGTCGCAACTAGGAGAGAAATATTCAACAAATGTCGAGCGGGTAACATCAAGGGTTTACTACTGATGATGGCGCGGAGCTTGCCAAAGGCCACAATCGATCCCGTAAAGGTCACGGCTCCAATAAACACCCCGACATAGATTTCGATTTGGTGAATTGTTTCTTCTACCCCGACGATATTGGGGTCAGGGGCAAGATAATTAGCAATGCCGACTAAAACCGCCGCTAAACCGACAAAACTATGCAAAATTGCCACTAGTTCAGGCATGGATGTCATGGCAACACGGCTAGCCAATACTGCACCAATCATCACCGCAGGCGCGATCGCTCCCAGTAGGGTGAAATAACCTGTAAATTGATAATTTAACGCCGTCGCAATAAAGGCAATTAGCATTCCACAGATGCCATAGATATTGCCCTGACGAGCAGTTTCTTGATTAGAAAGACCGCCGAGACTAAAGATAAAAAGCACACTAGCCGCGATATAGGCAACGGTTAAAAGACTGTTAGACATTGTTGTGATTTTGTAATGATAATTGATTGATCTGTATTGACAGCCAAGATTATCTCAATCATATTCTCCAAGGTCACCGTCGGTTTATGAAGATTAATGAAAATCCTCTTTTTGAAACAGTATTCACTCTGGCGATCGCTCCTCTAATTTATTTAGATTTGTAAATATTCCTAGTAAGTAGAGTTTTTGCATCTCTGAAAATCAAATTTCTACCGAATTAGTCATCAGTCTCGTTGATAGAAACATTACGGTGATTAGAAGCTGAAAAAGCTTAATCATACTTTTTTGTCTAAATGATCAACCTTAAAGCGTTGGCTTCCCTGCCCAACGGAGGAAATTAGCCCCAAAAAGTGCGATCGCAAAAAAGAAGTTACAATCAAGCAGGTAATCCCAGAGTCACACCAATCCTGAAAGAAATGGAAAGTCAATCGTTCTCAAATTCTATTTCCCCCCTTCATCCCGCGCCCCATAGCCACCCAGAACATCAGACTGACCATATCCACAGCGATGCGTCCCTCCGTCAAATTATTAATCGACTCTCTCGCATAGAAGGCCATGTGCGGGGAATTAAAACAATGGTCACAGAAAGTCGCCCTTGTCCCGAAGTCCTCATTCAAGTTGCGGCGGTTCGGGGTGCGATCGATCGCGTGGCGAGGTTGATTTTGGATGAACATTTGAGCGAATGTATCACACGGGCAGCGAAGGAAGGTAATATTGAAAGTGAAATTGAAGAATTAAAAGCGGCTCTAGACCGTTTTCTTTGAGGTCGGCGCATTTTTTTAGACACTTTTATTTAACCTGATTCTGACTGAAATGTTTAAATTTTGATTGTTTTTTTAATCCTGTAAAAATCTTCTAGACTTTCCATTTAACCTCAATCTTTAGAGCAAAATTATCCCAAATTACCATGATTGAACCAATTGGTGTAGAAAGAAACTCCGTTGTTACTTCTCTTGGAACAATGGTTTATTATTCCCCCACAAAAGCTCCTTGGGTGGATGAAAAGGTTCCCAGGGGCAAAGAGAAATCGACTCTTATTTTTTTACATGGTTTTGGAGGAGGCTCGTCGGCTTACGAATGGTCAAAGGTTTATCCTGCTTTTGCTTGGGATTATCGCATTTTAGCCCCAGATTTAATCGGTTGGGGTCGTTCTGAGCATCCTGAACGGAATTATCAGCCCCAGGATTATATTGATACGATTATTGAATTTATTGAAAAAACCTGTGAACAACCGCCCATTGTGATTGCCTCTTCCTTGGTAGCCGCGATTACCATTCGAGCCGCGATCGCCCGTCCCGATCTTTTTCAGAATTTAATTCTATCAACTCCCACGGGATTGTCGGATTTTGGAGAAGATTATAGTAAAAATTTCTTTGCCCAAATGGTCAGCGTTCCCGTGTTAGATAAATTTATTTATAGTGTGGGAATCGCCAATAGTGCAGGTATCCAAAATTTTTTAGAAAATCGTCAATTTGCTAATCCCGATCTGCTGTTTCCTGAAATTACTGAAGCCTATCTAGAATCGGCAACCCAGAGTAACGCTGAATATGCGGCTTTGTCTTTTGTGCGGGGGGATCTCTGTTTTGATTTATCTAAATATATTTCTCAACTCACCATACCGACGGCGATTTTATGGGGAAAAGAAGCTCGATTTACCACCTCTGAAGTGGGAAAACGCTTAGCGGATTTAAATCCTGATGCTATCCAATTATTTCAGGAAATAGAAGGTGCAGGCTTAACTCCCCACTTGGAATTGCCCGCCGTAACCGTTGGTATTCTTTGTAAATTTTTAGCTTTTTTCGCAAAAAAGACAAGCTAGAGAATGGCATAATGTAAACTGTCGCTCTAATAACGACCCTATTGATTTCTCCTAAAATCCATGACAACAGAAAATACGAACAGTGATGACAAAATGCTGGTGGCAATGAAAAACTTTGCCGAGCAGTACGCCAAACGGACAAATACTTATTTTTGTAGCGATCTTTCCGTAACAGCAGTGGTAATTGAGGGACTCGCTAAACATAAAAGTGATTTAGGCTCACCTCTTTGCCCCTGTCGTCATTACGAAGACAAAGAAGCAGAAGTCAAAAATACCTTTTGGAATTGTCCCTGTGTCCCCATGCGGGAACGGAATGACTGTCATTGTATGTTGTTTCTTCCTGCGGAAAATGATTTTGCGGGAAAAGAGCAGGAAATTTCCTTGGAATTACTCAAAGAAGTCAGGGCGAGTATGTCGGCATAGGTTCAAATTTGAGTTAGACCTATGGAATCTCCTGAATTTTGGCAGGGTATCGAGCAGTTCAATCAAGAAGAATTTTATGATTGTCACGATACCCTAGAGGCAATTTGGATGGATGCGATCGCGACAGAGAAAAATTTTTATCAAGGAATCCTCCAGATTGCGGTTGCTTGTTACCATCTGGGAAATTATAACTGGCGGGGGACGGTCACTCTTTTGGGAGAAGGGGTTCGTCGGTTGAGTTATTTTCAGCCGAGTTATGCCAATATTGATGTCAGTGCCTTAGTGAGTCAGAGCTACGAACTGCTACAGCAATTACAACAGATTGAACCCGATCGCGTCCAGTTTTTTGTCGAAAATTTGAGTCAAAATCAGCCCTTTCCCTTTCCCAAAATTCAGATTTTTCAGGATTCTTGAGCAATATTTTAATTTTTCGCCCCCCTAGCCCCCCAATTTTGAGGGGAAAGTTAAGATTAGTCTGATTGTGGTAAGTCCACCAGTATTGGGGGATTTAGGAGGCAAGAACTGCGATTTTCGAGCTAAAGAGGTTCTATAACTTAGCCTGTGTTGTAAACATAGCTTGTAAGACTAAGGCTGGATCAAGATAATTATTGGCGTATTTGAGTCCCCAATGTAAGTGTGGCCCTGTGGTTCTGCCTGTCATTCCGACTCTAGCGATCCTTGCTCCTGCGGGAATCTCCTGACCCAGTTGTAGGACAATACCGCCCTCTCGATCCACTAGATAACGGGTGTTGCGATCGCTTTGCACCCTTCCCATGAGATGACAATAAACGTGTTGCCAATCCCCTGATTGAATCTTGATCATGGTTCCACAGGCCGTATTATCCGATAATTCCACCACTTGACCCATCCACCAACTTCGGACATAACTACCCACAGGAGCGGCCAAATCTAAGCCGTAATGGAATTGGCTAGAACCATCGACGGGAGAAGAACGATAACCATAACCCGAAGTATAGGCTTGGAAATTTTCAACGGGAAAGGAGGCATATTGCCAAGGATTTTGTTGTCGGGTTGCGGTGGGAGCATACTGAGCTTGCAACGATTGGGGCAGAAACGCGCTGATACTACTAACGCTCAATAGACTCGCGATCGCCCAGGTAAAGAATCCCCGTCGGGAGCGATGCGGTAGAACCCGTCCAAAATTCAATTTTAGTTTCATACACACTCCTCACAGTCGATCACACTTAAAAATTCATTATCCAGTTTAGATAAAATCTATTCTTAACTATCGTATCTTGTCCCATTAGAATAGGGGAGATTTGTTAAAAAAGCTTCAGGTTTGATGATTTTCATGGGGTTCTAAATAGGCGATCGCGGCTTCTAGGGGAGAAGAAAAATTTCGGGCAAAATCCGTAAACCAAAGCCCTTCACCCGAAAGCGGATCTAAATTTTTGAGCCATTGTCTAGCTGTTCTTTCTAAACTTGCTTTTTTCTGTTGCTGTTGTTGTTGTAACTTGACTTTTTCTGTTTGAATTTCGACTAATTCTTTTTGTTCAAAATCTCTTTTAACTCTATTTAAGAGCGCGTCAATATCATTGGATTTGGCAGGAATAGGGGGCGAAGGCTGGAGGCGATCGCGGTTTACTTTCGGATTATCGACAGCCTCTAGAGCCGCTAGGAGTTTATCAATGGAGTCCATAGGATTAACCTACAATTATTAAGAATAAATATCTTCGTAAATATCAGCTAAATTCAGTTCTATGCCCACCGAATCTAAAATAAAATTAGCATTAATATTATCTAAAAGCCTTAATTTCCATTCATTCGTATCGGTTTTTTGATAGACCATGACTAAGCAACGCTCTTGATCGATGAGAATATAATCTTTTAAAGAAGTAACGGAACGATAAAATTCAAATTTCCGACCCTGATCGTAATCTTTGGTTCCTGGAGATAGCACTTCAAAAATTACCGTAGGATTAAGGATAGTGGTTTTAGTGTTTTCTTCGTAAATGGGTTCCCCAGCAATAATCATGACATCGGGATAGGTGAAAACATTAAAATCTGGGATGCGTAATTTTACATTTTCTGTGTAAACTTTTCCGCCTCGTTTCCGCATTTGGGGCTTTAGACATAAACAAAGATTGGTTACTAATTCGTTATGTTGAGTGGTTCCTCCTGCCATTGCTACAATTTCTCCGTCAATAAATTCATTTCTGACTTCGGCATTTTCTTCTAATGCCAAATATTCAATGGGACTATAAACCCGTTCTTGAGTGAGCATGATTTCACCTCTAAACTGTTAAAATTCACTAAACATTTCTAAATAGAAAAAACTAATCTGCGATCGCATTCATCAAAACTTCGGACAGACTCATTTCCGACATATCATCCATTGTGATGGTATCGCAAATATCAAATTTAGCCCCCACATCCTGGAGTTGATCATCCAGGGCTTTTAAAAATTTAGTGGCACCGCTATCGGAACCCACTTGAATAAAAGAAATCGCAAGTTCTTCATCCCGTTCTAGACGGCGGGTGGTTTCAATAATAATATCAATGACGGAACGGCGATCGTCAGGCTCTCCATCGGTAATCACGAGAATGGTTTCTCCTTCAGCCTTGGCTTGTCCTGCCTTTTTTCGTTGAAAATAATGATTAGTGGCATCGGTCAATACCATTGTTAAATTAGTCGAACCCGCAGGATCATTTTCCTGAAAAATCTGTTCAACTTTACTGGCGGTGACGTTATCATAACGGCGAAAACGGCTGGAAAAAACATAGACCGTAATGCCATCGGGGTCAAATTGTTCACATTTGCGGGCAAGAGCAATGGTGGATTCCTTGGCTTCATCCCAACGGCTACGTCCTCCCCTTTGATCGGGAGTGGACATACTGCCGCTTTTATCAATGATTAAGGTATAGTCACGGTTTTTCACGATTATGATTCCCAAAAATGCTTCTTTGGCTCCATTTTAACGGGTCTCTCAGCCTTTCTGGGTTAATGATTCATAAACTTTCATAACAAAATTAGGCAAATTCAATGCGATCGCGTCCTAATTTTTTCGCTTTAAAAAGGGCTTGGTCGGCCAAATTAATAAAATCAGCCATCCCCTCGTCATGGTCAGGAATAGTCGTAGCCACGCCGATACTGGTGGTCAGATATTTAGAGACAGGCGATTTTTTATGGGAAATTCTTTGAGCCGCGATCGCTTGTTGAATTTCTTCGGCGATCGTTCTTGCGCCCATTTGGGATGTGTGGGGAAGCACAATCACAAACTCCTCTCCGCCATAGCGAGCAGGCAAATCTGTGGCCCGTTGACTAGCATTTTGTAGAATAGAAGCTACTTTTTTCAGGCAATCATCACCCATCAAATGTCCGTAGGCTTCGTTATAAAAATGAAAAAAATCCACATCAATTAGAATCAAAGATAATAAAAAACTTCCCCGCAGACACCTCTGCCATTCTGCGGCAATATATTCATCAAAGCGACGACGATTCGCTATTCCCGTTAACCCATCTAGAGAGGCTAATAATTCTAATTTTTGATTCGCTTCCGTTAGGGCTTTTTCAATTCGCAATCGTTCATCAATTTCTGTTTTTAAAAGAGCATTTTGTTGTTGTAATTTTTGATAAAGTCTTTTCTGATTTAATTGATTTTCTACCCGAATTAAAACTTCTTCTAACTGAAAGGGTTTGGTAATATAATCGATTGCGCCAACCTGAAAAGCTTTAACTTTGTTGAATAGCTGATCCGCCGCACTGATAAAAATAACAGGAATAGATTGATATTTTTTTTGGGTTTTAAGGGTTTTACAAACTTGATAACCATCCATGCCTGGCATATTGATGTCTAATAAAATTAAATCGGGTTCGATTACTTCCAGGGATTGGAGAGCAAATTCACCACTAATAGATTTTTTTACCCGATAACCCTGGGTTTGCAACATGGTAGAAAGCAATCGGAGATTATCAGTAGAATCATCGACTAATAGAATGGTTTCTTGAGGAAGAGAAGGAGCGACATTATTCATGGGGCTTGGTGAGATTGAGGAGGAGATCTAAGCGGAAATTATCAACGAAATGGGTCAAACTTTCGACTAACTGTTCGTTGCCGACGGGAATTTGTTGAATTAATTGCCCAATGCGGTCTTCATCCATCTCACGGGCCGCTTGATGCACTTCGGTGAGCCAATTTTGGGACATAAATTGTAGAGATTCTGGAGTCAGGGAAAATTTCGCACCTTTCTGGTGATAAAGGGCTTTATTCTCTCCTCGGTAACAATAACGAACACCCAAATGCTGGGATATTTTTTCAAATAAGTTTTGCTCGCGGTAGGGTTTGGGCAGATAGTCATCACAACCTGCTTCGAGGGTAGCGATTTTGGCATCGGAGAAGGCATTGGCAGTCAGGGCAATAATCACGGTTTCCTGCCCTCCAGGTTGAGATTTGATGCGTCGAGTTGCTTCATAACCATCCATTACGGGCATGAGCATATCCATCAAAATTAAATCAGGGTGCCACTTTTCCCACGCTTCAACGGCTTCGTAACCATTATTGACGGTACGAACCTTGAAACCAATGGGAATGAGTAATTGAGTTAACAGGCAACGGTTTTCTGCCACATCTTCTACCACCAGAATACGATAGGGCCCCTGGTCAGGTTCCAAGCCGATTACCTGCTGGGTCGGAAGGATCTGGTGATTGGCGATCGCATCGGCCAGTCGTAACTGTACATCAAAGGTAAAAATCGACCCCTGCCCAACCTCACTTTGAATGTTCAATTCTCCCCCCAACAGATTAATAAACTGCTTACTAATGGGCAGTCCTAAACCTGTTCCCTGCATGGATTGACGACCCGATTCCGTCTGCACAAAGGGTTCAAACAAGAGGGAAAATTCTTCCTCTGCCACTCCCGCCCCCGTATCGGACACTTCAAAAAAAACCTGGGTCGGTTCCGCACCAGGATAAATTCGTAATTTGACCCATCCCTCCTGGGTAAATTTAATCGCATTCTCCAACAGATTAATTAATACTTGACGCAGTTTACTTTCATCTGTGATCACGTACTTGGGAATCTGAGGATCACTTTCCAAAATCAGTTGTAAATTTTTAGCAGAAGCCTTGAGTTGCAACATTTCGGCGATCGCTTCGATCATGTGTAACAAATCAAAGTGATTTTCATTAAAAGTTATCCGTCCTGCCTCAATTTTGGACATTTCTAAAACATCATTAATCAAGGACAATAAATGTTCCCCACTGCGGTTAATAATATTCAGATATTGCCGTTGTTCCCCTGAAAGAGACTCATCCCGATTCATCATTTGGCTAAAACCGAGAATGGCGTTGAGGGGAGTCCGTAGCTCGTGGCTCATTTTCGCTAAAAATTGACTCTTGGCGCGATTGGCAATTTCTGCTTGTTCTGCCGCCGCTTCCAGGGCCGCCTGGGAACATTCTAGGGCGGTCAGAGTTAATAAATCTCTCAATTTTTTGGCTGCTTCTAGTTCTACTTTCTGCCAGGGGACAGAGGTTCCCCGCACACTTTCTTTCCACAGTTCAAAGGAGCGACGGGGGGAAGGGCGCATTTGACCGATCGCATCAACGGTTTCCAGGGGACTGGGATCTCCCGCCCAATTGACAATTTTAATCACTTCAGGACGAAACCACAGTAAATAATAAGCCGTATGTTGGAGTCGAATGGAAATTGCCAACAGTCCACTCGCTTCTTCCTGAAAATTCTTGGCCGCAGGATAGAGCTTGCCCAAATGAGAAGTAGAAAAGACTTCCTCCTGGGAATAGTCAGCAAACCAGGTCAACAGGGATTGCACTTCTGACAACTCAGGTGTTTCCCCCAAAAGAACAAGTTGATTGCCAAAATAGAGGGCCGCTCCAGGCGATTGAACCAGTTCCAGCAAACCCTCCCCATTAGCTTCCAAAATGGCATTAATCGAGTCAATTTCGTGATCGCCGTTTTGTAAATTTGCCTCTAGGAGATGGGCTTTAACGATGGGCAAGGTACAACGGGGCAAGGGCAAATCTTGATTTTGATAATCCTTGCGATGGTTAATTTTCCTTAAATCGGCTTTAATACGGGCATGAATCACTTCTATCTCTTTTCGATAGACTTGAAACTCTTGTTGTTCTTTTTTAACTAACTTGAGAGAAACAAACTCTCCCAAGGACTGAAAATAATTCTGAATCGCGGGACTAAGATATTTCGGGGAAAAATGCTGACCGACAATCAGCCCCCAAAATCGGTCTTCATCTTTGATGCTAATCACACAGGAAGCGACCACTCCCATGTTGTGATAATACTCAATATGGCAATCGGTCACTCCTAATAGGGTTGAAATCCTCAAATTAGGCAATTTCCCCGTCACGGGATTGAGATTGGGAATCATTTCTACCTGGGGAGCATTCAGATCCGTGATCAACCGTATCCCATTAAGATAAAAAGCCTGAAGACCAATGGGAGGAACATCGATCGCAGGAAAGCGTAGATCTAGAAACGATGATGTTGGACTTTTTTGAGCTTCAGCAATGACGATACCGCTATCATCGGGTTCAAAGCGATACAACAAAACCCGATCATAATCAGCAATTTGTTGCACCTCATCCACAATTAGTTGGGCGGTGCTTTGGAGATTGTTGGCACGTTTGATTTGCCCTAAAAAAGTGGAGAGACGTTCATAGTGATCAATGGTCTGATATTCTTCTCTCATCGGCTCTATCTCTAGGCTCAACGTCTGCTGCTGTCGGCGCACTAACCCATGAAATGACTGAGAAATCCCTTGATATTGGTGAATAAACTGAAAACGATAACAGAAATTTCCCTTAGTCTGCTGGAGGCGATCGCAGAGTTTTTCCACCTCAGCCAGGGGAAGTAATTCTTTAAGCGGTTGATTTAAGAGGAAATTAGGAGTGATTCCTAAAAGCAATGTTGTATTATCGCTAATCTGGAGAATGGTCAATTGGGACTCATCTAAAATCATGAGAACGCCATGAGATTGGATGAAACGGGATAAATACCAAGCCTCCTGTTCATAATTTTTAAAATTTGCAACAGAATCAATATCGGCGATCGCCCTATTTTCTAAAGAATGATTCATAGAAGTTATGTTAAAAATATCGATCAGCAATAATAGGTTAAATCAATAGAAAAGCCCAGAAATAACCCAATCGTTAAAAAAACAAGAAAGTTTAGTGATTAAATGGTTTATGGTAGTTATCTAACAAAAATCGAACCCAAAAATCAAAACAACCTATTTAATTTAAGATTTTGTACTCAGACATTTCTGGCAGAATAAAGTTGTCATGGATACAAAAAAACAAAAAGGTCAGCATGCGATCATACCTCAAAAAACTGATTTATCGTTTTTCTGAAACAATTCTCAAAAGTTGGAAAAAACTTAATCACTGTTTCGTTCGCATTTTTAGCTCAACAAAAACCAATGGCGATAGATCTGTTAATTATTGAAAACGCATACAGGCAAGGGGCTTAAGCCCCTTGTTATAAGATTTCCAGTACCATGCCAAAAAGAAGTTAGACCGCCTGCATTGTGGTGACAGCATACCGTTCGGGGGAAAGATATTGGCGGGCCAATGTTTTAAGCTCACTCGTTTGAAATTGTTGAATCTTTCGGGGATAGGAGACAGCTAATTCAGCAGACGCAAGGGTTTGATAATACCCGTATAGTCCCGCTAATTGACTAGGGGTTTCCGTCGAAAAAATATAGTCGTGACACAGTAGCCGTTTGGCTCGCTCTAATTCAGCGTCAGCAATCTCTTGCTTGTGTAGATCTTGCAAGCGATCGCAGATAATTTGCTCTACTGGGTCTAAATATTCGGGTTCTAGGTAGGCATTGATGATAAATAAACTAGAATCACGCTGGAGAGAAAAACTACTATGAATATCTAATACGAAATGCTTATCTTCCCGTAATTCTCGGACTAAGCGGGAAGCTCGACCCCCTGTTAAGACGGCAGACAACAAATCTAATCCTAACCCATCTCCTAATTGGTCTATCCCTGGCGCGATCCAGCCCATCAATAAACGAGCATGACCCAAATTCGGTATTTTTAGGCATTTTCGTTGGATTCCTGTCATGGGGGGGACAGCTTCAATCCCTGTGGCAGGACATTGAGAACGAGTTGCAAATTCTCTAAAATTTTTTTCCACTAAGGCGATCGCGCTTTTTTCCGTCACATCTCCCACCATTACCACCGTCATCTTTTCAGGTTGATAATGGGTACGGTGAAAACAACGCATTTGTGCAGGGCAATGGAGAGCTAACTGGGATTCTTCCCCTAAAATGGGTCTTCCGTAGGGATGATGGGGATAGAGGCTAGTACATAAATTTTGAAACGCTAAATGGTCAGGATTATCATTACTTGCCCGAATTTCCTCTAAAACCACATCCCGTTCACAATCAAATTCACTGTCGGGGATTTCTGCCTGGAGTAAAATTTCTGCTAAATAGGGCAGGGTATCAGGCAGATAGGGGGAAGCAGTGGTCAGGAAAAAATGGGCATAATCATGACTGGTTGCCGCATTGGCCATGCCCCCTTTATGTTCAATCATGCGGTCAAAAACACCAGGCGCAATTCCCTTCGTGCCTTTAAAAATCATGTGTTCCAAGAAATGGGCCATGCCTCCCCATTCCTTCGGTTTCCGCGATCGCGCCAGCCCTTACCCAAACATCTACCACAGCAACGGGAGTTTCAGGCAAATATTGATGAATTAGGGTTAATCCCGAACTAAGAGTCACAATTTGAGCAGGGAAATCGTGACGAGGAGAATTTTCTAGGAGGTTTACCAAGGGTCAAACCTAAAATCTTGAATCTTTAATTTAATCTTAGGTTATTCAGTTCTTTCCTTTTTCTTAACCTAGCGTTAATATGTCTCGAAACCCTGACTTATCGTTTGCTCAAACATTTTGAGGGGAAAATAGAACTGCCGTGCCGTTTTACCTCAGTTTATGACCTGGTGTTATCCAGGTGGGTGCCGATCATTTCTGTCTTCGTTTCCGAGTACTCGCTCGGTTTACTGCGACGAAATATTTAATAGCTCCCAAAGTTTTTCAAGCATAGATCAAAAAACTTTATTGGCAGTCACCAACACAGCAGTCAGTCATCATTCTAGCCGATCGCTGAGAAATGTCAAAAAGCAGATGGTGAAGCTTCCCAATACAATCGATTTTGATGAAAAAGGAAAAAATTTGTGGGGATGGATTTTGGTTTACGGCGATCGCGTCTGGAATTTTCAAACAAAAACAGGTTGCATTTGGCAAAGTGTCCCATTCATGGTCATACTAGGAAGCGAAATGACTAAACTATGGATTAGTATTTTAAAACATTAACGCACAAAAATTATGGTTGCCCTAGTCGATTATTCCTCGGTTAAATCCTTAAGCGAAATTTGGTCATTGACTGCCGAACGGTTTAAAGAGATCCCCGCCCTCCAAGATCCCTACGCTAAAACTCCTGTTAGTCTGACCTATGGCGAACTTTATCAACAATTACAGAAATTTGCCGCAGGGGTACAGGCTTTAGGTTTAAAATTCGATGCTAAAATTGCCCTTTTTGCTGATAATAGCCCCCGTTGGTTTATTGCTGATCAGGGAACGATGATGGCAGGAGCAACCAATGTGGTCAGATCCTCCCAAGCCGATCGCAAGGAATTGCGCTACATCCTCAGAGACAGTGACAGTAGTGGGCTGATTGTGGAAGATCGAAAAACATTAGAGAAATTAGCCCTAGATTTTGGTGAATATCCCCTAGATTTTGTTATCTTTCTGAGCGATGAAGATCCCGATCCTGAATTAACGGTTAAGCAACTGAATTTTACCCAATTATTAGCATTAGGCGAAGGAAAAACACCCACACCGAGTCCCCACGATCGCCAATCTTTAGCAACGTTAATTTACACCTCTGGAACAACGGGACAACCCAAGGGCGCGATGTTATCTCATGGCAATTTATTACACCAAGTCGCGGAATTACGAGCCATTCTTAATCCCGAAAAAGGCGATCGCGTGTTGAGCATTCTTCCGTCTTGGCATTCCTATGAGCGTAGTGCCGAGTATTTTCTCCTTTCTCAAGGTTGTACCCTAATTTATACGAGTATTCGCACCTTTAAAAATGATTTAAAGAAATTTAAACCCCGCCACATGGTTGCAGTTCCCCGTCTTTGGGAATCGATTTATGAGGGAGTGCAAAAAACTTTCCGCGAAAAATCGGACAGTCAGCAAAAGTTAATTAATTTCTTTTTTAATATTTCTACCCAGTATATTCTCTCTAAACGCATTGCCGAAAATTTGAGCCTAGAGCATCTCCACGTTTCTGGCCTGGAAAGGGCGATCGCCAAATTAAAAACGCTGTTATTCACACCGATCCATCTTTTGGGAGATAAAATCGTTTACCAAAAAATCCGAGATGTCACAGGCGGAGAGGTGAAAACCTTCGTCAGTGGTGGGGGTTCCCTTGCGAAACATTTAGACGATTTCTATGAAATTGTAGGAATTCCTGTCCTCGTCGGTTACGGACTCACGGAAACCTCACCTGTGACCAATGCCCGCACGCATTCTCACAATTTACGCTATTCTTCGGGAAAACCCATTCCCCAAACCGAAATTCGCATTGTTGACCCCGAAACTCGCCAAACCCTAGCCCCAGAACAGCGAGGCTTAGTTCTCATTCGCGGCCCCAGGTGATGACTGGGTTATTACAACAAACCTGAAGCCACTGCTAAGGCGATCGATGCTGACGGATGGTTTGATAGTGGAGATTTGGGCTGGGTGACGGCGGAGAATGATTTGGTTTTGACGGGTCGCGCCAAGGATACGATTGTGCTGAGTAATGGGGAAAATATTGAACCCCAACCGATTGAAGATGCCTGTGTGCGGAGTGCCTATATCGACCAAATTATGTTAGTCGGGCAAGATCAAAAAGCCTTGGGAGCCTTGATTGTGCCAAATCTGGAAGCTCTCGAAAAATGGGTGCAGGCTCAATCGCTCAATCTCACGTTTCCCGATAGTTCCGTCACTTTTGAGGAGTTGAAACAGAGCGGACTTTATCACAAGGCGGTGTTGGATCTCTTTCGTAAGGAATTAAACCGAGAAATTAAAGACCGTCCTGGCTATCGTCCCGATGATCAGATTAAAAATTTTAGGCTGATTTTAGAGCCGTTTTCCCTAGCCAATGGCATGATGACCCAGACGCTCAAAATCAAACGTCCCGTTGTGACAGAACATTATCGCGGTATTATTGAAGGAATGTTTGAGAAATCTTGATTGTTCGGTCTGATACCAAATTAAAACGAGAATATTGAATTGATTCCCCCTAGCCCCCCTTGATAAGGGGGGAAGCCGAAGGCGGGGGGATCTCATGGATAGTTATATCTGCAATTTAATCGAATTAATTAAATTGGTATTATATCAAAAAAATCGCCCGACAATTCAGTTTTAACCTATTTTTTACGACGGAAATTGCTTTTTATGGATGACGCACAAACCAGCCTTTTATTAAAACGTCCAGTAACCATTAAGGTCATCGTGACGAGTCGCTGGAAAGAAGAAATGCAGCAACAACTCCAAGCCCAAATTGCTCAAATCGATTCTCAGATTCAACAGTTGGATACCCAGGGTCAACGGGCGATCGCGGAAATCCAAAGACAGAGCCTGACCCCTGTTCCTCCCCAAGCGGCCCAGCAAATTGATAATATTCAAATCCAAGTCAATCAGCAAAAAAGTGAGATTTTGGAGCAAAAAAATCAATTTCTTCAGCAAATGCAACAAGTCCAGTTTTTAGACCTAGACCAAGAAGTTCCCCAAGCCCAGATGGAAAGTTTTTTTCCGCGTGGAAAAGGGAGATAATTTGGTTGCTAAATTAAATGTGGAAGTGGTCATTCGAGATGGCATTGTCGAAGAAATTCGCGGTGAACTTTAAGAACTAGATTGATTAGCTATATTTTTTTTGCAAGATTGACTGATATAGCTGTCGTTTAAGGGCGAACGCAATTCGCCCCTACGGATATTTTTTGGAAATCTAAATTCCGATCTCCTGTTAGTTTGATTGATATTCGCTTAAATAAATCTCAACAAAATTAAGCTGTTTCTAGCCAATCAAAGATTTTATCTAATTGCCCAAGATTGATGAGTCCGTATTGCAAAAGGGCGATTGGTAATTGATGGGGGGATTGCTGAACTTTGTTGAGGGCTAATTTAATTTGGTCGGACGATAAATTAAGTTCTTCCTTTAAAAAGGAAATTAAGTTTTTTGACATTTCTTAGCGTCGAATAGTTCTCGATGAAGGATAAATATTTTCGGAAACTCGTACAGGAATTGCGATGGATTCGGGCTGAGACTGGTTTTTCGAGCCGTATTGAATCAAGGCAAAAGTTACTAGCGCGATCGCGGTACAGATGATCATGATCATATCGGTTCCTTTTGTAAAGTTATGTAAACAATTCTAATCTTTTTGTAACGAAATGACAACCTATCGGGGTGAATCAATGGTTAATCTTTTTCGTCATAGATTTGATCAATGATTTCTCGAATGTTAGAGCCGAGGTCAAGCAGTTTGATCATGCCTTGATTTTCCGACCAAGTGGCGATTAAACAGCGAAATTCCCCCGCAACGGCGATCGCGGTAATGGTTCCTGGGTAACGCAAATTCACCAACATAAAAGCCATCAGTATCTAATAGGTTGAAATTTCCCTGGCGATCGGCGAGAAGATAACCCCAGGGATAGGAAAGCATAAAATCGGGTTTAATTTTTAGGGCAATGCGGGTAACTTTGAGGGGGCGCAGGCGGATTAAAACCCCAATACGGAGATTACTCAGTTCTAGGGCAAATAAATGATTGCGAGTCTCGTGATTGAGGATAATGCTCGTCAACAGTAGGGGGAGGGTAAAGGCTGACATCAAATCCCCACGCCGATTAAATAACCGAAAAACGGTGGCTTGGCGAAAGGCTGTTTTCGCTAAAAATACCGCTAGGCCGTGATCATTGTCGATCGCAATTAACTGAGACGGAAAAAGACTATTGTGGGGAACTGCAACGGGTGTGAGTCGGGGTAATTTGCAAAGTTGGAAACTGCCTCTGCTTTCTTTTTCGGGTCTGGGAGTGACGAGGGCGAACCATTTTCCATTGGGGGCAAAACTACAGGCTAATTTACTGACTTGCCAAGAACCCAAGGGTTTTGGGGCGAGGGAATGGCTCGGTTGATCCTTTAAAAAACCATAGAGATCGTACTGAAATTCGCGGAATTTCGATGGATTAGCTGCTTGTTTGGTCAGGACGAAACTTCCTTTTTCTTGGACATGGAGAGCAATGATCGGAAAAGGAAAATAAACATCCCATTGATTAAGATAATTTCCTTTTAGGTCAGTATTAGCATAAAAACGACAAAGAAGCTGATGATCTAGTCCGAGATAAACTTTTTTCCCCAATACGGCTAATTGATGAACGGGAAAGGCGAGGGCATCGGAGAAAATTTCGGTGACAGAGTGTTGTTTCAGGGAAGATGCTGTAAATCGAAAAAAAGCAGTAGAGGAATTTTCGATCACCGAATCTGCACTGATTTCTTCGATGACTTTATCTAGAGCTTCTTTCATTTTGCCCGCCGTCGCAAACCGTTTTTGGGGTAATTTTTCCAAGGATTTGCTCACAATGGGACGTAGCAGAGCAGGAAAATTCTCAGGAATGATTAATCTTTGATTGAAGTGGGCCGCTGGATTTGGCCTGGTAATCCTGAAAAAGGGCGATCGCCGACCATTAATTCATACAATAAAATGCCGACCGCATAGAGATCGGACGCAATAGAAAATTTCCCATAGAAACGCTCTGGGGCCATATAAGCAGGAGATCCCGTGTAACCTTTGCCGAAATTGGGATTACCCGTTACAGCAGTTAATTGGGCGATCCCAAAATCAGAAATTTTTGCTTCCCAACCTGTTGCAGTCACTTTTAATAAAATATTTTCAGGCTTAATATCACAATGAATAATTTGAGATTTATGAGCGTGTTCTAATCCCGCTAAAATATCAGTGATTAATGTTAATTTTTGCGATAGACTCACTTCGCCTTCGTTGTCCATCAAATCCCGTAAAGTTCCGCCCTCACAGTAATCCATCACTAGGTAACGACCGAGGGGATGATATTCCACCGCATAGCAGGTAACAATATTGGGATGGCGGAGGGTGACTAAATAGGCTAATTCCCGTAAAAATTTGTTAGTCGGAAAAACTTTATGTTCTAAATCCTTAAGTCCGTAGATGCGACCCGATTGACGATGCAAGGCACAATAAACCCGCCCAAATTGCCCCTGACCTATCAATCCTAGTATGCGGTAATGAGAATGTTGAGATGAAAATTTTCTAACTAAGTCAGGTTGAGACGACATAAAAAAAGGAGATAGGCCGAAGGCAAGCGTTATCTTTATTTTAATGCCTAGCAAGCTAAATCCTTGTATTTTCTGACCAGGGCGATCGCTGACAAATGCTTGTTAAACAGGCTTATCAATTAACAAATTTCCGCCTAAAATTATTTCTGTTAGGAACGATTCCTTTTGATCATTCTTTAAAATACGACGGAAAAAATGCGATCAGGTTTTATGGGGAATTGTCAACGGTTGGCGATCGTGTCAGAAGTTTATGCGGATCTGAAGATTACTCGCTATGATGAGAAAAATGATCAGTGATCTCCACAACCAACTAGAAAAAACTTTGCATAGGGGAAGATAGCAGTCATGATAAATATTGCAATTAAAGAAGATTATGCTGAAATACTCGGTAACTTTGGTGATCTACCATCCGCAATTAATTTAGCAGTTCAACGTTATACCATTGAAAAAATAACCGCTAAAATTGTTGAATTAAAGCAAAAAAATTGTGATTATGAAATAAAATATTAACTTGATTATCCTACTTTTTTTCAAAAAATTCAACAGGATGAAGACTTTATTAATTATCTCGAAGAGAAAGTAGAAAAACTTTGGGAAATTGATTTATCAGACTGGGAATTTTCCTATCGGGGGATAACAGATTGGATAGAAAAATTGCAGAACATTTTACTCGCTTAGTCGAATTGGCTAGGGTTCATTTTGAGGCTGTTGAATATAATTTGGACTAATCTGTTAAACTGTAAAAGTTGGCTATGAACGAAATTTGGGTATAAATGAGTCGAAAGCAGCGTTTGGAGTTAACTTGGATTGGCAAGGATGAGCGGCCAAGATTGGAGCCTCGTATTTTGTTGGAGGATAAGGAAAAATTCTATCATGCCAAGCATCGGGTTACGGATCAGGATATTTTTGATAATCGGTTAATTTTTGGCGATAATTTGTTGGTGTTGAAGGCGTTGGAGCAGGAATTTACGGGAAAAGTGAAATGTATTTTTATTGATCCGCCCTACAATACGGGATCAGCTTTTGAACATTATGATGATGGCGTTGAGCATTCTATTTGGTTAGGTTTGATGAGGGATCGCTTAGAGATTTTGCGGAATTTATTGGCGGAAGATGGTTCGATTTGGATCACGATTGATGATAATGAGGCACATTATTTAAAGGTGATGTGTGATGAGATTTTTGGCAGAAGTAACTACAAATCAACAATAACTTGGCAGAGAAAGTATAGTGTTAGTAATAATTTTCAAGGAATTGCAACAATTTGTGATTTTATTTTAGTCTATGCAAAAAATGATAAGTTTAAAAATAATTTATTGCCTAGAACAGAGGAATCAAGCGCAAGATATTCAAATCCTGATAATGACTCGCGAGGGCCTTGGAAGGCCGTTGATTATCTTAATCAAGCGACACCAGAAAAGCGACCAAATTTATGTTATGACATTATTAACCCTAATACTGGAAGCACTGTTAAAAATACAAAAAAAGCATGGAAATACGATCCACAAACACACAAAAAACACGTTGATGAAAATAGAATTTGGTGGGGGAAAGATGGTAATAACACAGTTCCAGCATTAAAGCTTTTCCTTTCAGAAGTTCGTGATGGTATGACTCCTCATAATTGGTGGCCCCATGATGAAGTTGGTCACACAGATGAAGCAAAAAAAGAAGTGATCCGTTTATATGGAAATCAAAATGTATTTGATACTCCTAAACCAGAAAGATTAATTAAAAGGATTTTAGAAATTGCTACAAATCCAGGCGATTTAGTTTTAGACTCCTTTGCAGGTTCAGGAACAACAGGAGCCGTAGCCCAGAAAATGGGTCGCCGTTGGATCATGATTGAACTCGGTGAACATTGCCATACTCACATCATTCCACGATTACAAAAAGTTATTAATAATGAAGACCCTGGTGGCATTACCAAAACTGTTAATTGGGAAGGTGGCGGAGGCTTTCGTTACTTTAAATTAGCTCCTTCCCTCCTCGAAAAAGACAAGTATGATAACTGGATTATTTCACCCAAATATAATCCTGCAATGTTAGCGGAAGCCATGTGTAAACTGATGGGATTCACCTACGCCCCTAGCCAAACTAACTACTGGAATCAAGGCTACTCTTCCGAATCTGATCATATTTATGTCACCACAAATACCCTAACTCATGATCAACTAAAAGCTATTAACGAAGAATTAAGAGAAGACCAGAGCTTGCTCATTTGTTGCAAAGCCTATCATCTTAATCCCGATGAATTTGCTCAAGTTACCATCACAAAAATCCCCCAATCAGTCCTTCATCAATGCGAATGGGGACATGATGACTATAGCCTTAATGTTGCCAACCTTAACAGGGTAAGCGCAAGAAAAAAGGAAACAAAAAATGTTAAGAAAAGAAAGCTTGAGTAAGGACTTGAAGCATATATCGAGAGTTCATAGAAGCCAATCGAGATTTTTGCCTGAGACTCCTTTTTTTGCTATTTTCTTGATTAAGAATTCCGATAGCCATACGCCGCAAAAAAGTAAAGTTTTCCGCTCCATGTCCACGACGAATGCGAGAGGAATCTTCGCTAAAAGTGACATCTAAAACCCAGTGTAATTGATTTTCGATACTCCAATGCTGACGAATTGCCCGACCAATAACCTGAGCAGAACAGGGTAACGATGTGAGATAGAATTGGATCTCGTGAGTGGTTTTATTCCAGAGATGTCGGTATCTCTCCACCCTGACAATGGTTTGCAAGCCTGCCCATTCTTCTTCTTGATAAAGTCCTCCCATTTCGCTTAGAGGAATTGCCCAGATTTCACGCTTCTCTCGGCGGTTATGTCCTGCTTCTATGCCCAAGTCATGGCTCAAATTTACTCCCTGAAACTTTTGCTCTTCTGCTTTTTCAAACCATGACTCTACCTCATCATGCAACGTGGGGTGATTTCTTTTTAAACTCAGAACGTAATCTGCTTGCTTTTCTACAATTTTTTCCGCTATTGCTTTCTGAGTTCCCATTGCATCTATTGTAATTGTGCAGCCCTTAACCTCTAATGACTCTAATAGTATCGGTATTGCTGTTATTTCATTGCTTTTGTTATCTACTTTTACTTGCCCTAGCATCAAATGATTTTCCATCGCCCAAGCACTTACTATTCTTAATGCCCCTTGTTGATAATTTCTGTCATAAGAACCTCTCATCTCTTTACCATCTATCGGAATAATTTGTTCCCCTGTCTCCTCTACCACTTGCTTTATCCACCCTTGAAAACATCCCTGTAACGCTTCTGGCTTTAACCTAGCTAATACTCGTCGATAGGTATCTGCACTTGGTATCCCTTTTTCTAGATTTAGAAATGTTCTCAACCATTGTTCATGACTCACTCCATATAATTCTATATCTTCCCAGCCTACTGCACCTCCTATTACGGCTAATACGGAAATTATTACGATACTCAGAAAATTATGCTCTCTTCCCTGTTTGCCTCTGGGGTCTTCCAGACTCTGAAAATAGGATAACCATCTTTCTTGGGCTTTTCGGGTTGATTTTTCTTGAATTTCTAGGTTTGATTGGGAGTCTTGATTTATTTCTACTTTTTTCATCTTTTTTCATCTTTTTTTGTATATCATATTACGTTAACATTTTTCTTGCGCTTACCCTGCCTTAAAACCTTAGAAAAACCACCCAAACCTATTCAAACTCAACAACTTTCTCTGTTATAATAAAATAAAATAAAACGTTAGTGTCTTTATTTATTCGCGCAGGTAGAAAAGGGTATGAAAAGGTGTAAAACAAGAGAATAAAAAAGATTGGAAAGGATTCTAGGGATGAGTATAGCCGAGCGAGAAAAACAAATCCTGCGTGTGAGACAGCAAGGTTTTCATCCTCAACTAAACGAAGCCTTAACCTCAAAGTTAAAGACAGAAGTGGTGGATACGGTCAAAACGGTTTTAGAAAGTGCCTTGAAGGAAGAAGTGACAGAATTTATCAAAGCAAGAGAGAAAAAACCGTATCGCTCTGGGTACTATTATCGTGGAGTAAACACTCAATATGGACAGATAAGTGATTTAGCCGTCCCCAAATTAAGAGAGGGGAATAAAGAAAGAGAATGGCAGATTTTAGAAAGATATCAGCGAAGTCTAGGAAATTTACTGGATTGGATGTGTGTTCTCTATGTGATGGGGCTATCCTTACGAGATTTGCAGGAGGCTTTATATTTGATATTAGGAAAAGTACTATCGGTAAGTGCGGTGAACCAGATTACTCTTAATGTTCAGAAACAACTAGAAAGTAAAAGACAGGTTCCTCTGGTCAGAATCCCCAAGATGATTTTAGTGGATGGAGTCTGGGTAGAGATTCAGTACACAATGGCTGGGGAGTTCAAAGAAGACGAATCGGGACATTTAAGGCAATGTCGGCAAGCAGAAAAGCGTGTGGTGTTGGCAGTAATGGCAATCTGGGAAGATGGTTCGCAGGAATTAATCCACTACGAAGTAGCTGAAACGGAGAGTGAAGCCGCTTGGACAAAGGTATTTGAGAGCTTGATAAGACGGGGACTAAACCCGAATCATCTCGAATTACTAGGCAGTGACGGTAGTTTGGGATTACCCTCCGCCATGAAGAAATGTTTCCCTTTGGCTCAACAACAACTCTGTATTACTCACAAAATTAGAGGAATTGAGCGTCACCTTAACTATTACCATCTACCTTCGGTAACTGCTGCTGGCTGCTCTCTGAAACCGAAAGAGGCACGAAAACAACGTTCCTTCGAGATCACTTCTGATGCTTACAAGATTTATCAAGCCCCTCAAGTCTCCGATGCTCAATCACTTTTAAAAGCCTTTGAGGAGAAATGGCAACCGATTGAACCAGATGCAGTTCGTACCTTTCTCAAAGATATTGAGTTGACCTTCACCTTCTACCAATTTGATGACTCTTTGCACCGACATCTTCGCACGACTAACCATCTCGAACGCCTATTTCGAGAGTTTCGCACTAAGTCTGATGAAATTGGGGCTTTTCCTAACGAAACTAGTTGTCTAGCTCTCTTTTGGCTTGTTGTCGAGCGTGACCATGCTAAACATGACCGTAGAAACTACGCGAATAATTCATGACACTAACCAAATATAGCTGGCTGGCCCTTCTTCTCCTGCGTGGGCAACGGTTAAAAAGCCTTCCTTTCTGGCTCTCTCAAAAACCGCTTGAAATTTACTCGGAGGATAACCTAATTCGGAAGAATCTAATCCCACTGCAATAATTTTGTCTTTATAGGGGATCGCGTTTTCTAGGGTTTCCATGGCCGACTCCGCACTTAAATGCCGTAAAAAACAGAGAATCAAGTGACTAGAAATTCTCAATTGTGATTTTCCATCCTGTAAAGCCTGATCAATGCCTTTGATCACCGTAGCAAACTCAATTTCTCGGTCAGTGTGAGTCTGGGGATCAAAAAAGATTTCGGTATGGCGGACATTTTGGGTTGCAATTTTTTTTAAATAACACCAGGTCAAATCATAAAAATCTTCTGCCGTTCTTAACACATTCGCACTGGCATAATAAATATCTAAAAAAGATTGCAAATTCTCAAATTGATAGGCCGCTTTGATTTCATCAATAGAAGAATATGCTAAAGTTAAGCCATTGCGTTGAGCAATTTTAAACATTAACTCTGGCTCTAATGACCCTTCTATATGAATATGCAATTCAGCTTTAGGTAACTGATTAAAAAATTATTCATGTCTAATTTTCAGGCTTAAAAAGTGGATGTATTGCGCGAAATCTTGAGATTAATAATCGATAAAATTAGAATAAATAGAAATAAGACTAAACCGATCGCTGAAGCATAGTTAATTTCTAGATCTTGAAATGCCTTTTCATAGACATAATAAACAACGGTTTTGGAATGATTTAAAGGGCCACCCTGGGTCATAATATAAACCTCTTCAAACACTTTCATAGCAGAAATAGAAGAGATTACCGCAACTAAAGACAAATAGGGACGCATCAACGGAATCGTAATATCCCAATGTTTCTGCCAACCATCGGAACCATCGATCGCGGCGGCTTCGTATAAATCAACGGGAATTCCCTGTAATCCCGCCAAATAAATCACCATATAATAACCCAAACCTTTCCAAATCGTCACCAACATCACACTCCAAAGGGCCAAATCGGGACTGGTTAACCAAGGAATTCCCTCAGTAAATCCCCCTATTTTCAGTAATTGATTCAGAATTCCATCGGAGGCATAAAGAGCTTTCCAGGCAATTCCCGCAACCACCATCGAAATAATAACGGGCGTGTAATAGGCAATGCGAAACCAACGAATTCCTCGTAATTTTTGATTCACTAAAATTGCCAAACCCAAGGGAACAATCACCAAAATAGGAACAACACCGATTAAGTATAAAAAAGTATTACGAAGGGTTTGCCAAAAAACCTTATCGTTGAATAATTTCTGAAAATTCTTTAAACCGACCCATTGGGGAGCTTGGGTTAAATCGAGGTCGTACTGGGTGAAGCTGAGAGAAAATGCTTGAAATGCGGGATAAAATACAGCTATTCCTAAAACAGCTAAGGCGGGTAGAAGAAATAAATAGGGTGTAATTTGAATGAGGGTTTTATTTTTGAAAGATTGTCCAAGGGTCATAAACAGTAATATCGGGTGATTCGCGTGGTTTTATTTTATCTCGATTCTTAAATTGGTCAAGGATAAACCTTAAAAAAAGTTTTTTTGAGAGAGTATTTTGTAATTTAATTTTATATGGAATAAGGACATAATATATTATGTCCCTACAAGATTTTTCTGTTTTAAAAATGTAACTTATTAACAATTATTTTTAGATCAATTAGTATTTCCTTTTTCAAAAAGACGACCAATCACTTCTTCGATGGGAGGATCGGTCACACTTAAATCAATTACCTCTAATTGGGCTAAAATTCGAGAAACGGTGCTGGTTAATTTTTCTCGCTTGACTAAAAAACGGACTTCTTGACCTTCAATTGATTCAATTTCTGCAAAATCTTCTAATTTTTCCTTAGCGACAAGATTAGCTAATTCTATCCGAACTTCTCGATAGGGTGCAAAACGTTCTAAAAGCTGTTCTAAATCTCCGTCATAAAATAACTGTCCTTGGTGAATCAACAAAACCCGTTTACAGAGAGCCGTAATATCTGCCATATAATGACTGGTTAACAGAATCGTTGCTTGATAACGTTCATTATATTCCTGCAAAAAATTTCGCACGGCAACCTGGGCATTCACATCTAAACCGAGGGTCGGTTCATCTAGAAACAACACCTGGGGATGGTGTAATAAGGCTGCTAATAATTCGGCTTTCATCCGCTCTCCTAAAGAGAGTTTCCGAACAGGTTGGGTTAACTGTTTTTGTAGGGTCAACATTTCTGCTAATTCTTGAAGTCTTTTTTCAAAAATATCGTCAGGAATTTTATAAATTGCCGCATTAATTCTCAGGGAATCGAGAGCGGGAAGATCCCAAAGTAATTGTTGTTTTTGTCCCATCACGAGACTGGCTTTTTGTAAAAATTGGGGTTGACGACGAAAAGGAACATAACCTGCGACCCTAACCTGTCCCTGAGAGGGGTGAATGAGTCCTGTTAACATTTTTAGGGTAGTCGTTTTCCCTGCTCCATTGGGGCCTAAGAAACCGACAATTTCTCCTGCTTCTATGGAAAAAGAAATGTCTTGAACGGCTTTTACTTCTCGATAGGTACGTTTAAAAAAATGGGTTAGGGTTCCTTTAATTCCAGGGGATTTGACAGCGACGGGATAGAATTTACTTAAATGTTCGACTAAAACAACAGACATAATTTTAGAATAATGTTTATAGGTTTTTGATAAGCGAATTTGGAATTAAAAGGTATCAGATGGCTATGAGGACATAATATATTATGTCCCTACAATTCTTGAAAAAAATTAAATGAATCATTTTAACCTAAATACCATGACTTTTTCCGATCATCCAGTGACGGCGAAAGAAACGGGCTAAGGAGGATTCTTCTAGAGATAAATAAATCGGGCGGCCGTGGGGACAGGTTTGGGGATGACGACTTGTTTTCCATTGGTCTAAAAGCATTTGCATTTCCGCTAGGTTTAAATTCATGCCATTGCGAATAGCGGTTCGACAGGCGATCGCGGCTTGAGCAGTGGATAGGTCTCCGCCTAAACTGAGTTCTATCAGGGCTTCGGCGCAGTCTTCTCGATGAGCTAATAATTCGGGGGCATTACGAATGGCCCAGGCTTGTTCTCCAAAAGGGTCAATTTCTATGCCTAAATGTTGTAAATTTTCGACTTGATTTTGACTTAAATAATTCAGAATAATAGGCTTTTCTAAGTTAACTAATTGCCATTGATCTTGCAATTTTTCGTATAAAACTCGCTCCTGGGCAATGTGTTGTTCGATTAACCAAAGTCCTGATTCATGTTCTGCAATGATATAGGTTTTATTCACCTGGGCGATCACCTTTAGGGGCATTAATCCCAGAGTGGACAGGGGTTCCGTCGTCACAGAATCGACTTGATAGGTTCCTTGGGCTTCTGCGGCTTTTAGAAGGTGATTAACCCGTTGTTGGTGACTATTTTCGGGCAAAATATCCAGATTAAGGTGTAATGCTTGAGTAATTGCTTGGGTAATTTGAGTTTGCCAAAAAGGAAGAGATTGCAAATAAATTTCCGTTTTAGCGGGGTGGCGATTCCAATCGATTTGGCTTGGACACACCTGAAGATGGACGAAACACACAGGAAAGCGATCGCGGGGAAGAGTGCGATGAAAGGTTGAAATAATGGTCTGTTCTAGCTCTGGGATTTTAAGCGGTCGATGATTAATGGCAACTTTGATCCAATCGGGGCGACGACGATGGCAGCGATCGGGCAAGCCTATCAGTAAATCCAAGGTTGCAACGGAAACGGGATCGGTCGGGGTTTCAATCTTCAGAGAAAGGGACTGTAAATCGCTAAATTTAACAGTTTTGAGGAATTGAGGCAAAATCTTTTGGGCGTTTTGGCTGGGGCTAATGCTGATCCACAATTGTTCTTTTTGCCAGACTTGCCAAGTGATCTGGGGATGACAAAGGGCCGTATTTTTGAAGATAGGTCTGCACAGTTTTTAATTGTTGAGCAACGGGCGGCAATCCCAACAGACGATGGGGAATTTTTTTAAATAAATCAGTAACGGTAATAATGGTTCCCACCGCGATCGCGACATTGAGCGGTTCCTGAGCTTTTCCGTTGTCATGGTAGCGGACTTGCCAACCTGTGTGATTCAAATCCTGGGCAGAGCGACTTTTAATTTCTAATTCTGCCACCTGACTCAGGCTATGCAATGCTTCCCCCCGAAATCCGAGGGTTTTAATGTGCCAAAGATCGGCTAATTCACGAATTTTACTTGTCGTATGGGGTAACGCGCAGGTTTGCAGTTCTTCTAGGGTCATGCCCCGCCCATTATCCGTCACTTGAATGGAACCTTCTTCCGCATTCAGCCGAATCCTGAGATGGGTCGCCCCTGCATCGATCGCGTTTTCGACCAATTCCCGTACCACTGAGCCAAGGATCAATCACTTCTCCCGCCGCGATCAGGTTTACAAGTCCAGTAGGTAAGGGCTGAATCATTCTTCCATCATCAGCCCTACAAAACATGGGAAACTACCGACTCCATCAGCGATCGCCTCTTCCCGATCAAGAAAAACGCGATTAAACTGACAAATCGTAAACCCATCGATTAATCAAATACGTCCGTTAAAGTTTGTGCCTCTAAAATGCGATCGCCCCATAACTCTAAATCGGCGATCGAAGCCTGGCTCAAACGAATCTCTATCTCTTGAGGCAACTCGCCAAAACGTTTCGTCAACATTCGACGCAGTAGAATCATTTCACCTTGTTCGATACCTTGTTCGATACCAATTCGTTCTACCGATGTAACATAGCGCATTTTGACATTCCTCTCTAATTCACTAATTGAAGTCCAGAGTTGTTTTTCTAATTCAGAGGGTAAGGTCATTAACCAATCAATTATCGCAAACAAGTCAATAATTTGCTGTTTTCCCCAGTCTTTTTCGTATAATAACTTAGCCAATCGCCATTTTGCAGTGTAACGCGCCTCTACATCTTTGCGAGTTCTTTGAGTCAATAAATGAGCGGCTGTCACTAAAGCAAAAGGGTTGGTATTTTAATGAGGCATCGCCATTCACACTCGACAATTTTTTGCTAAAGTGAATCAGTCTTTTTCCGAAAATTTTCTGATGACTCTCGAATATCAATGCTCAGTTTCTCTCGATCTGTATGACGAAACGGATTGTAAAACCCTGGCAACCCAAGCCAAAGAAGGCAGATACCTCACCGTAGTCGAAAATGAATCTAACCCGATCTCCGTCAAGGTGAATTTAGTAGAAGATGGCTATCAGGCTTGGCTTCCCCTAGAAAAATTAAGCACTCTCCAACCCATCTCAGAAAAATATCAGCCGATCGCCCTGCCCCGTGTAGAGATTGAAGCCCGTCTTCCTGAAATTATTGCCTACGCCCAAGCGGCCAAGGAACAACCCAATTATTATCTCTGGGGAGGAACCCTCGGCCCTAACTATGATTGTTCGGGATTAATGCAAGCGGCCTTTGCAGCATCAGGCATTTGGTTACCCAGGGATTCCTATCAGCAAGAAGCATTTACGGAACGAGTGGCGATCGCGGATTTACTGCCTGGAGATCTGATCTTTTTTGGGAGTAAACGGGTTGATCATGTCGCCCTCCATTTAGGCGATCGCTACTATATCCACAGTTCAGGAAAAGCTATGGGACGAAATGGCATTGGTATTGATATTCTTTCCACCGAAGGCGATGAAATTAGCCAAAGTTATTACCAAAAATGGTGGAGTTGCGGACGAGTGATGGGCAGTTATCGACCCGATTAACCGTAAACTTTTTGATAATAATTTTTATAATCTTCTGATAACAACGGTTGCCACCAGTCGGGATTTTCTAAATACCATTGGATGGTTTTGCGTAATCCCTGCTCAACGGTTTCCTGGGGTGTCCAACCCAACTCAGTACGAATTTTAGTGGCATCGATCGCATAACGGCGGTCATGGCCTGCACGGTCTTTAACGAAGGTAATTAATTGACTGGAAGGTTTGATGGGTAAATCAGGAGCCAATTCATCCATGAGTTGGCATAAAAGCGTTACTAACTCCAGATTTTTAACCTCATTATTGCCCCCAATATTGTAGGTTTCTCCCGCTTTTCCTTTGTGTAAAACCGTCTCTAACGCTTGACAATGATCCCCGACGTAGAGCCAATCCCGAACATTCTGTCCATCGCCATAAACGGGCAGAGGTTTTCCCAAAAGAATATTAATACACATCAAGGGAATTAATTTTTCAGGAAAATGATAAGGCCCATAATTATTAGAACAATTGGTAATTATCGTCGGCATTCCGTAGGTATGAAAATAGGCTCTTGCGAGATGATCACTCCCTGCTTTTGATGCCGAATAGGGACTGTTGGGGGAATAGGGTTTTTTTTCGGTAAAAGCGGGATCATCGGGTTCTAGACTGCCATAGACTTCATCGGTGGAAACATGGAGGAAGCGATCGCCTTGAGGTTGTCTTTTTTCATTCCAATACTGTCGAAAACTTTCTAATAAGGTAAACGTTCCCACCACATTGGTTTGTACAAAAGCCCCAGGCCCCTAAAATTGAGCGGTCAACATGGGATTCTGCCGCAAAATGAGCTACCATGCCAATTTGTTCTTCCCTGAGCAAAGAGTCGATTAATTCGCGATCGCATATATCCCCCTGAACAAAACGAAAATTGTCTTTTCCTTCTAAATCAGCGAGAGTTTGACGATTACCGGCGTAGGTCAACGCATCTAGAACGATTACGCGATGTTGGGGATATTGATGACACCAATGATGGACAAAATTAGAACCGATGAAACCCGCACCGCCTGTAATAAGTAAATGAGAAGAAAACATTGGAATGATTAATTAAGGGTATAAAGGGATTGAAAAATCGTGCTTTAAATCTCCAGAGGCTCACGGCTACCGAGATTAAACAATTTTTGAGCTTACTGTCTGATAACTTTAATAGGCATTCTAAGTCAGTTTTGTTATCTTTATCTGAATTTGTAACCTATAGAATTGTATGAGAGATGAGCTAAAGCAATTAAACTCTTGGTTGATAAATATCGGCAATTATTCAGACTTGGAGCAAGTTATTATTCCTATTTAAATTGAGTTTGAAGCGCGATCGCCTTTTTGAGCATATATTTTTTATATTGAAAGACTAAATCCCTAAAACCCTGAAAAATCAAGATTCTAGGGAATTTAACGGCTAAGGATTTACGAAAGGGAAAAACCGAGACTTAAACCAAAAGCGGTATGAACAATGAGCAACACCATAATTCCCGCCCCTAAATAGGCATGGACAGAGCGGAGGGTTTCCTTTTGGGAACCGCCAAAGCCAAAGAGGGAAATCATTCCATTGGTCGCTAAAAGTAATAGGGCAATGGAACCCGTCAGAAAGTGAGGACTTTCTAGGAGGGAATGTTTCTGCATGACCAGGGATAAAATACCGCCCGTATAGCCCAAGGCGAGGAATAAAAACATCCAGGGGGCTAATTTACGGTGATCGGTACGATTTTTGGCGGCAATTTCAGCATCGGGATTTAAACGGCTTTGCCAACCTGCGTAGGCGACATAACCTCCCATCACAAAAATCACTGTTCCCATCATGACGGGATGGCCCCAATGGGTGATCACCTCTGGTAAATCGAAACTACTAAACCAGGCGGCGATCGGTTCTAATAATTGACTGAGTTTTTCTCCCATGAGTTTTCTCGATAGCTTAATATTTCTTAACCAAAGATTTATTCTAAGGTCATTTGTCTTTACAGGAAACCAAATCGGGGTAAATGTCATCTATTTGTTAATCAAGCCAACGCCAAGTCGCCTAATCCCCTATGAGTAATTCTGACTTTTTTTCCTTGTTTTCTGAAGACGAACCACCCTCGGAGTCATTGACTTCTCTTTTTGACATTGAGCGAGTTCCGTCTAGTTTGGCGGAGGGTGAAGTTCAGCAAAGCTTGGAATCTTTGGAGGATATTTTCAGTCATTTAACCTTTACTCCTGATGAATCGGCTCCTTTATTCGATGATTCGGAAAATTCCTGGGGGGTGATCTCAGAAGAAGTTGCGCGATCGCAGGAAGTTTCTGCGGTTTCCGTGTTAATGCCGCCTTTTTTAGTAGAACATCAGGATTTACTCCAGGAACTTTCAGTTTATAAAGAGGCTTTAAGTGAAGCAGAGAGACAACTTGAGGGTCAAGCTAGGCGATCGCAAAGTGCCGATCAATTAATCGCCCAACAAGCGGAAGAATTAAGCAAAGTCCAGGAACATTTGGCCTATACCGTCGCAGAATTTCAGGTTTACCGAGAAGAAGCCCAACGTCAACAATTCCAAGTGGAAAGCCTAACGGAAAAAACTGTCACTAGCCAAGCACGGACGGCCGAACTGGAGCGAGAATGTTCCCTATTGCAGGAATTTTGTGAGGAAAAGGGTCATCAAATTAAGGTATTAGAACAACAATTAGAAGAAGTCCGCGCCCGTCTCCAACGTCAGCAACGGTACGCAATTCAGTACAAAACGGCCCTAGAACAGTGTTTGGCCACGCCCAATCTCAATCCGTCTTCTGATATTGCTCACGCGATCGCGTCTCTGACGGGACAAGTTACCCCCATTCAACCCTGGTCAGCCCAAACCCTAACTAACGAGACAACACCGTTTAAATTTCCCGATAAAAATACCCCTCAAGAGTTAAACGCTGCGATCACCCAAATCCCCGTAGTTACCGCAGAAAGTTCAAAGTGGCCCCCGTCGATGAAATTTGGGAATCCAACGAAAGTCCAGAAATGATTGCCCCCCCACCAACGGCTATTACTGAACCCAGTCCTGTTGCCCTGGCGGAACCTGAACCGTCTCCCTCTAAACCCATAGAAAAAATTCCGTCTAAACGCGATCGCTCCTTTCTCAGTTTTGCGATCCATCCCTCGGAACCCAAAAGCCGTCGTTGCGTTGATTTACCGAGTTTTGTCCGTCAGCCTTCCGTCAGTCAATAAACTTTTTTAGGCGACCGATTGACAAAATAGCTGGGTCTTAAATTTTATGAGATCCCCCCGTCTTACAGACACCCCCCTTATCAAGGGGGGCAGGGGGGATCGAGCGCAAAACCTATTGTTAGTTTAATTTTAAGCTACTTATCTCAAGGTTAAACCCAGGGATAAAATCAGTTCTACGAGCGACATTTAGCTAGAATAAGTTAACCGACCTCGGATTTAACCTTGGAAACTATGCCCCCCACAGAACTCGAAACCAAAACCCTCAGCAATCAAGAGCCAAATCCTGAAACCTTTCTGGATGAACTTCCTGACGAAGTAGAAATGTCCCTCTTCGATCACCTGGAAGAATTTCGATTACGCATTTTTTATTCTCTCGGCGCGATCGCAGTGGGGATGGTGGGCTGTTTTATTGTGGTTAAACCCCTGGTCAGAGCCTTAGAATTGCCCGCCCAGGATGTTAAATTCCTCCAATTAGCTCCTGGAGAATTCTTTTTTGTTTCGATCAAAGTTGCGGGTTACAGTGGGGTTCTCGTCGCCAGTCCCTTTATTCTTTACCAGATTATTCAATTTGTCTTGCCTGGTCTCACCCGCCGAGAACGTCGCCTTCTAGGCCCTGTTGTCCTCGGTTCCAGTGTCCTCTTTTTTGTCGGATTAGCCTTTGCCTATTTCGCCCTGATTCCCGCCGCCCTCAACTTTTTTATCAGCTACGGTGAGGATGTGGTCGAGCAACTCTGGTCAATTGATCGTTATTTTGAGTTTGTTTTACTCTTAATGCTAAGTACGGGTTTAACCTTTCAAATTCCCGTTATCCAATTAATTTTGGGCTATTTAGGCATTGTTTCTTCCCAAAAAATGATCGGCGGCTGGCGTTATGTCGTTTTAGGCTCGGTGATTCTCGGCGCAGTGCTAACTCCCTCTACCGATCCCCTGACTCAATCTCTGTTAGCAGGGGCAGTTTTAGGGTTATATTTTGGGGGAATTGGTCTGGTCAAATTAACGGGAAAATAAGCCTTAAAAAGACTATTTGAAGTGATTATAAAACGCGATCACCTACCCCCATATCTGACCTATCTCCGCTATATTAAACTAAAGAATCATTAACCCCTTTACCCCCTTTTATAGAAGCGATCATGCGATCATCATCCTCCCTCGCCATTAGAGAACTTCCTCTATTTCCCCTGCCCGAAGTGGTTCTCTTTCCAGGCCGCCCTCTACCGCTTCATATTTTTGAATTTCGTTATCGCATCATGATGAATACGATTTTGGAAGATGACCGCCGCTTTGGGGTGTTAATGATTGATCCTGCGACGGGAGAGATTGCGAATGTCGGTTGTTGTGCAGAAGTATTACGGTTTCAGCGTTTACCCGATGATCGAATGAAGATGCTGGCCCTGGGGCAACAACGTTTTCGGGTGTTGGAATATGTGCGAGAAAAGCCTTACCGCGTGGGTTTGGTGGAATGGATTGAGGATGAAGCCACTAATCAAGATTTACGTCCCCTCGCGAAAGAAGTCGATCGCCTACTCCATGACGTGGTGAAACTTTCGGCAAAATTAACCGATCAGCCGTTGGAATTACCCGACGATATACCTGTTTTACCCGTTGAGCTTTCCTATTGGGTAGCAGGCAATCTGTACGGAGTGGCCTCAGAACAACAGGCTCTTTTGGAATTACAAAGTACCTCGGAACGATTACAAAAAGAAGCTGAAATTTTAATTTCTACTCGTAATCATCTGGCGGCGAGAACGGCTCTTAAGGATGCTCTGGAATAAGAACATTAAAAGGCTTACTGTATCAGATAGGGTTGAAATATTCCTTACTGATGCAAATACGGTTTTATCAACTCATTTGCATATCTTTTACAGGCTGTCTTTTGACAAATCACCTAATTTTCTTGATGATCAATACAAAATCAGACCATCTAGAAAAAAGGGAGATACTCATGAAAAGAATTTTTGCCGTTCTTGTAATGCTTTTAACCATTGCAAATTTAGCCTTTAGTCCTGCCGCGATCGCCGCAGATATCGGCAATGGAGCCAAGCTATTTAGTTCTAATTGTGCCGCTTGTCATATGGGAGGGGGAAATGCGATCGCCGCCGCAATGACATTGAAAAAAGAAGCTTTAAAGGCCAATGGTAAAGATACAGTAGAGGCTATTGTTGCTCAAATTACCAAAGGTAAAAATGCAATGCCCGCCTTTGAAACTCGTTTAAATCCAGAACAAAGAGAAGACATTGCCGCCTATGTTCTAGACCAAGCAGAAAAGGGTTGGCCAAAATAATTTTTTGATTATTGAGCAATTTAGTAAGTCAGCGATCGCGGCCTAAAAATCGGCGATCGCGTTTTCATCGATATCAACGAACTCAGGCTATAATTTCTCTTATGGAATTTTCGGAAAATTTTTAAGGTAATGAATATGAAAGTAGCCAGATTTCATGAAATTAAAGAAAAATTTGAAATTAAGGATGAGGAGCTTTTTATTTATACAGTGGAATCCGATGAAACTTTAAAATTAACCAGACTAAATGAATACGAAATTTTAGCAGAAGAAGGATTAAAAGACGTTTACGACAATGAACCTGATGGATTATGGGAGAAATGTCTTGAAGGTTAAACAACGAGAGATTATTCTGATTTATTTTCCTTTTTCAGATTTGACAGGGGCGAAAGTTAGACCAGCATTAGTCATTTCTAATAACCCCTATAACCGAACAAATTTAGATATTGTTGTGTTAGCAATCACCTCTAATTTATCGCCTCACTCCTATAAAATTCTAATTGAAATGCAAGACTTAGAAAATGGTAGTTTGCCCGTTGAAAGTGCGATTAGAGTTGATAAACCCTTTTCAGTCCTGCAAACTAAAGCATTAAAAATTCAAGCAAAAATAACAGTTAACAAATTAGAAGAAGTAAAATTACTGATCAATCAACTGATCAGTTAATGTAAATTCTTCAATATTTAATGTCTGAGGGTTGGCGATCTCGTCTCATCTTTTTTCTTGTTCGACTGAGTTTAAATGAATAAACTAGGGGAAAGATTGAAATATTTTCCTAATGCTTTTGCTTGGGCTTTACTAATTGCTCGTTTACCATTGACGACTTCAGAAACGACCCCACTGGAACCAATAATTCCGACGAGATCAGCCTGACGAGTTCCACTAGATTCCATTAAATGTAACAGAATTTCGTGGGGAGTTGAGGGTTCCATCGGATAATTCTCGGTTTCATAGGCTTCAATTAAAGTGATTAATAATAGATAGAGTGCGGTTTCTTCGGGAAGACGATTTTTTTTATGTCTTAATTGTTCAGACTGCATTAAAGCTTGTTCACATTCTTCGTCAGATTCAATGACTTTAGGGGCAGTTTCAAACAATAGATTACGATAGGTATTTAGGTCAAAATTAATATCCATTAAATTTTTATAAAAGAGAAATACAGTGTTTACTAACTTTTTTTAATCAATTTCCTGATAACTCCACTCAGATTCAGAAATACCTAAAATCTCTAAAAAACGTGAACAAAAACTAAGGTGAGTTTTTCCTGCATATCTTTTTGATAACCAGATACCGTTACTGAGTTTATGCCAATTTTTCGATGTTTGAGGATCATCACAAAAATGAGTTGGAAATGATTCTCTAATTAATTCAAACGAATTCGGATAATTTGTGATTCCCCATTCAACGACTAAAACTCTAAATTGTAACCAAGTTTGATCAGGAATTTCTATTATGTGTTGACGGATTGTGACTGATTTAGGTAATTTGGTCTGATTTTTATTTAAAGATTCTTTTTTAGCAAAAGATGGCCAGACTTCGAGACAATTATCGGCAAT
Source organism: uncultured cyanobacterium (assembly GCA_963807635.1). Taxonomy (GTDB): domain Bacteria; phylum Cyanobacteriota; class Cyanobacteriia; order Cyanobacteriales; family Microcystaceae; genus Snowella. The sequence continues at coordinate 45,805 of CAWEDJ010000040.1, read as the reverse complement.
AAAATCTGTTCTTTTAAGAATTTCATTTTCATCCCAACAGGAAATATCTTGAGAGAAGTAATCGCTATTTATTTTTAGAGCGTGGGAAGCTAGTTTTGGCTTTTTTTCTTCAAAGGGACGATTAGACAAACTGCTATTCCACTCAGAAGTTGCCAAAGTCAGATTTCCTAATGTGTTGAGATAAGTCTGATAAACCATTTCAAAATCATCACCTAATGATTTTTTCCATTCATTACTGAGAGTTTGTGGCATTATATGTTCAATTGTAGGTTGATCTTTTAAGATAGTGTAGCCATCCGAACCTGTAGATAAATAACGATTAATTTCTTCTAAAACAAAGCATAGCTTTTCTTTTACTATCGCATTATCATTATATAGTTTAGCTTTTTTAATAGATTCTCGTATCTCTTGATCTGAAGGATATTGCTTACTTGCAAGCAACGTTTCAGTAGCTTCTCTAATATTTTGATTGCTCTTTTCTTTAATAAGATCACTCCATAATACAGAAAAAACTCGATTTAGATAACTAGTATTTTTACTTGCAAGATAGCGTCTTACCAAATAGTTTTCCAAAGTTCTTAAAATATATACACAGTCTTTTTTACTGATTTCTTGAGAATCATAGGCATTATAAAGTTCTAGCAAAAAGGGATAAGTCGTTGAAATCTCAAATTTATTAATGCGTTTTAAATATTCTCTTATTTCTTGCTCTTTCTCCTGTTCAGGACGAATCAAGCAATTATAATACTTGGCAAATTTACTAAGTTTAATAATTTCGTCAATAAAATCCTTATCTTTAGTGAAATATTTTTCACAACGATCCCTAAAACGAGCATAAATATGACCTTCCGTGCATAAAATTCGGGAATATGTTGCTAAATAATGCCGAATAAATGCAGTTAATTCTCCAATTCCCGACTTGCCGACAGTTTCTTTTTCTTGGAGTAGAGTTTCAATTTTTGACCAATAACGATCAAAAACTTTTTCTTGATCTTGGATAGGTAATCTCATTGCAATGTAGTTGCGAACTAAGTCAGCTTGAGACAAGGCTTTCCCTTTTGCATTTAGACTTTCAAAAATTTTATAAGGACTTTCATTTTTTCCCAATTCAATATAAACAACTTGAAAGAAGTTAGCTATAACTTGATAAAATGTGTTCGGGTGAATTCCTTCCGAATTTATTTTTTTCTTAACTTCATCAAAAATATATTGATATGCACTAGGAATAGAAGATTTAACTGAAGTTGGTACTTCGTTGTCATTGATAATGGCTTGATAAGCTTCACGATCACCATATTTATTTGTAGGAAGTACCTTATAGTAGGTATCATCTTCCGATTCTTCACCAGAATTGACTAACATTTTATGACATCTGTTAGATAACTTAGGATTATTAAGTTTAACAATATTGCGTAACGCACAACACAAAAGAGAAATCGTTGTCAATCTTTGTTGTCCATCAACTAACTTATATGTATCTATTACATTGTTATGATTGCCATCGTTAATAACCACTAAAGAACCTAAAAAATGCTCAGGTGGATTACTGTCTTCTTCGTCATCATATTCTCTATTATATTCCTCATAAATCGCAAAGGCATCTTTAAGAAGTACTTCCCATTGCTTTTTTTCCCAACTATATTCTCTTTGAAATGGAGGAAGTACATAATGGATATCTCCACCGCTTCTAAAAACTTTGGAAATAGATAATGGCTCTGCTTGCATAATTATGAGAAGTTAATGAGGAACAATAATCGAATAGCTTTCATTCTAGCAAAAAAAATAAGTAGTGATTTACAATTTATAAACGTGGCCAAATTACTGAGTTCTAATTTTACCGCTTGTCATACAGGGGGATGCGATCGCATTAGGTATTTCTGTTAAATCTTTGCGGTTAAGGTCTAATTCTATCGAATTTTCTGTTTTGCCCCACTCAACTAATCGCAATGCGTCCAGCCGTACCATTTGCTTACCTCAAAATTCTTATCGCTATTATAGATGGTATTTGAGAGGATGGGGGGACATCTGGCAAATAACGGGAACTTGCTCGATGGAAATTGCAACATAGAGAAAAAAGAACTCAAATTACAAAATCGCCACAATGCAATATGAATGGGATAAAATGAAAAATGAGATCAATCAACAAAAACACGAACTTAGCTTTGAGGATGCTTGCTTAGTCTTTGAAGGAGAGTGTGTAACCTTTGTAGATGATCGCTTTGCCTATAATGAATCCAGACTAATCACATGAGGCAAATTAGAAAGTCGAGTGGTCGTGATTGTCCATACTCCTCGCCAAAATAAAACTCGTATTATTTCTATGAGAAAGGCAAACCATCGTGAACAAAAAATCTATCAAAAGCGACTTGGCTAAAATTGATCTAATGACAGATGAGGATATTGATTACTCAGATATTCCAGAATTGGGAGACGAATTTTTTACCAAAGCGACCGTTCCTTTCCCAACTTCTTATCCCAACCGACCTATTTCAAAAAATCCCGACTATCCTATCCTAAATAAGTCTCTACATCAAGCAAAATGAACTTTTTCCATATTTTTCTAAGAGTGATTGTTGATGCTTGGCAATTAACTCTAATGTGGTGATCGCGTTTAGATTCTCCCAAAATAGGCGATCGTTAAGAGTCTGTGAAAAAATAGGCGATCGCGGCCAACAAAACTGCGATCGCACTTTTATGTTTTAAGTATTTTTCAAGAATTGTTCTGGGTGACAGTTTAGAAAGAAAGTTTGACCTAAGATAGATAGGTAATGATTCGGTAGATAAGGAGAAAATTATGCGTGCAGTGCTGATGGCGGGAGGATCGGGAACTCGATTACGCCCATTGACCTGTGATCTGCCCAAGCCAATGGTTCCTATTCTCAATCGGCCGATTGCTGAACATATTATTAATCTCCTCAAACGACACAATATTACCGAGGTGATCGTAACCCTCCATTATTTGCCCGACATGATGCGGGATTATTTCCAAAATGGCGATGGTTTTGGGGTACAAATGACCTATTCGGTGGAAGATGAGCAACCCCTCGGAACCGCAGGCTGTGTTAAAAATATCGAAGAACTCCTCAATGACACCTTTTTAGTGATTAGTGGCGACAGTATTACAGATTTTGATCTCCAAGCTGCGATCGCCTTTCACAAAGAAAAAGGATCAAAAGCCACCCTGATTTTAACCCGTGTCCCCAATCCCATCGAATTTGGGGTCGTAATTACCGATGATGACCAGCGAATCTGCCGTTTTCTCGAAAAACCTTCCACTAGCGAAATTTTTTCCGATACGGTGAATACGGGAACCTACATCCTCGAACCCGAAATTTTAAATTATTTGCCCGCTAAAGAGGAAAGCGATTTTTCCAAAGATCTCTTTCCCCTGCTCCTCGAAAAAAATGAACCCATGTATGGTTACATTGCCGAAGGTTATTGGTGTGATGTGGGAAATTTGGATGCCTACCGAGAAGCCCAATACGATGCCCTAGACCGTAAAGTTAACCTTGATTTTGTGGAAGAAGAAACCGCGCCTGGCATCTGGATCGGCAGAAATACCGTCATTGATCCCACCGTCACCCTCCAACCGCCTCTGATCATTGGCAATGATTGTCGCATTGGGACTGGTTCTTCCCTCGAAGCGGGAACGGTCATTGGGGATAATGTCACCATTGGCGCAGGAGCCGATCTAAAACGGGCGATCGTTTGGAATGGGGCCATGATAGGAGACGAATGTTTTTTAGCGGCCTGTGTTGTGGGGAGAGGAGTACGGATGGAGCGTCGCACCCATGTGTTTGAAGGAGCCGTTATTGGTGCGCTGTCGATTATCGGAGAAGAAGCTCAAATTAGCTCGAATGTCAAAGTTTGGCCGAGTAAACGGGTAGAATCGGGCGCGATTTTAAATATTAATTTGATTTGGGGAAATATAGCCCATCGCAATCTTTTTGGACAACGGGGAGTGTCGGGCATTGTCAATATTGATATGACCCCAGAATTTGCCGTGAAGTTGGGGGCCGCCTACGGTTCAACCCTGAAAATGGGGGCGGAAATCGTGGTTTCCCGTGATCAGCGCAATGTTTCTCGCATGGTAACTCGTTCCTTGATTGCGGGTTTGATGTCTGTGGGAATCAATATTAAAAATTTGGATGCCACTGCCATTCCCATTTCTCGCACGATTATCCCCAAATTAAACGTTGTCGGGGGAATTCATGTACGGATTCATCCCGATCGCCCTGAATTTATCCTGATCGAATTTTTAGATAGCCAGGGCATTAATATTTCCAAAACAACCGAAAAGAAAATCGAAGGAGCCTATTTCAAAGAAGATTTAAGGAGAGTCTCTATCCCCGATATTGGCGATATGTCCTACCCCGCCCAGGTCTTAGAAACCTATAGCACTACCTTTGAAGCCCAATTAGAATCCGAAGTTTTAAGCCAAGGTGGGGGAAAAATCGTTATTGATTACGTTTATGGCGTATCAGGCGCGATTTTACCCCAACTATTGAGTAAATTTGGCTGTGATGCGGTGGTGTTGAATGCTAGTCTACGTCAAACGGCGGTTACCAATGAAGAACGAGAAACCATGCTCCACCAATTAGGGCAAGTCGTCGAAGCCTTAAAAGCTAACTTAGGAGTTCAGGTTTCGGCTAATGGAGAACAATTAATTTTAGTGGATGAATCGGGGCTACCTATTCGGGGCGAATTATTAACGGCCTTGATGGTGAATATGATTCTTTCCATGTACACCAACGGTACGGTCGTCGTTCCCGTTCAGGCTTCCAGTGCGGTCGAAAAATTAGCGCGTCAATACAATGGCAGGGTCATTCGCACCAAAGCTAACCCAACGGCTTTGATGGAAGCGGCCCAAAGTCATGGCAATGTGGTTTTAGGGGGCAGTGGGGAAACGGGCTTTATTTTTCCCAAGCTTCATCCAGGCTTTGATGCCATGTTTAGTATCGCCAAGGTCGTGGAAATGTTGACTCTCCAGGGGCGATCGCTGGCACAAGTCAGGGCTGAATTACCTAGGGTTTATCATCGTTCCTGCACCGTCCGTTGTCCCTGGAAAATGAAAGGCTCTTTGATGCGTTATCTCGTCGAAATTCATCGCAATCATCATTTAGAATTAATTGACGGCGTGAAGATTATTAATCCGAGTAATGATAATTGGGTGCTGATTCTGCCTGATGCGGGGGAGCCGTTGGTTCACATCTATGCCAATAGTGAAGATCGAGATTGGGTCGATCAAAATTTAAAGGATTATCGCCTCCAAGTCCAACGATTTATTGATGATTCTCGGAGCGATTCCACGAGTTTTTTTTAAAAGATGGCTTGTTTTTTGTTTAAATAGTTCTACAGATTCATTTCTTAAATATGAGGAGTTTCTACTGATTATGAATAGTTGTATTTTAATGGCTACGGTCATCGGCAACCCTGAGTTGCGCTATACCCAGGAAAATCAAACGGCGATCGCCCAAATGTTAGTCGAGTTCCAGGGCGGTAAACCTGAAGATCCTCCATCAACTTTGAAAGTGATTGGTTGGGGAAATCTAGCAACAGAAATTCAACAATCCTATACCATCGGCGATCGCATTGTGATTGAAGGTCGTTTAAAAATGGATACGATTGATCGGCCCGAAGGCTTTAAGGAAAAACGTGCTGAATTAGTCGCAGGACGCATTCATCGTTTAGAAGGTTCAGCCAGTGTGAGTGGAACTGTCCCTACCGCAAAAGTTATCCCAATGACGACTCCCGAACCGAAAAATGTCGTTAATTTGGAGAATTATAAATCCAGCACGAAACCAGCCCCCCCCGAACCCCAGGATGAATGGTCATATCCCTCTACGCCTGCGCCAAGCATTAGCGATAGTGATCTCGATGAAATTCCCTTTTAAATTTTTCCTATTCTAAAAATCAATGATTAAGCTACCCAAAAAATTAATGCTCTTAGGGGCGGGTGAATTAGGAAAAGAGTTCGCGATCGCGGCCCAACGGTTAGGCAATTACGTTATCGCAGTGGATCGCTACGACAATGCACCTGCCATGCAAGTTGCTGATGCGAGGGAAGTGATTTCCATGCTCAGTGCCGAAGATTTGGAGCGAGTCGTCAGCAAACATCAGCCTGATTTCATCATTCCCGAAATCGAAGCCATTAGAACCGAAAAATTGGCAGAATTTGAACAACGCGGCATTACCGTGATTCCCACCGCCAAAGCCACCCATTACACCATGAATCGCGATCGCATTCGGGAATTGGCCGATCAGGAATTGGGCGTAAGGACGGCGAAATATGAATATGCGACTAATTTGACTGAAATGCAGGCCGTCTCTGAAAACATCGGCTTTCCCAATGTGGTTAAACCCGTCATGTCCTCTTCGGGCAAAGGTCAATCGGTGGTAAATAATGCCTCGGAAGTAGAAACCGCTTGGAACTACGCGATCGCAGGCTCCAGGGGAGATAGCCAAAAAGTCATTATCGAAGAATTTATTGATTTTGAAATTGAAATTACTCTTCTTACCGTCAAACAGTGGAATGCGCCCACGATTTTTTGTCCTCCCATCGGGCATCGTCAAGAACGGGGCGATTATCAAGAATCCTGGCAACCCGCCCAAATTAAACCAGAGCAAATTTTAGCGGCTCAAGAAATTGCTAAAACCGTCACCGATGCCCTGGGTGGTGCGGGAATTTTTGGAGTCGAATTTTTTATTACTGCTGATGAAGTCATTTTTTCGGAACTTTCACCCCGTCCCCACGATACAGGAATGGTGACATTGATTTCGCAAAATTTGAATGAATTTGAATTGCATTTACGAGCAGTTTTAGGACTACCTATTCCCCAAATCACCCAGTTTGCTCCTGCGGCCAGTGCGGTCATTTTAGCAAGTCAAAATTCTGATTCCATTAGTTTTACGGGTGTTGCTGAAGCGTTGAGTGTTGCTGATGTGGATATCCGTCTTTTTGGTAAGCCCAATTCCCGTCCCTATCGTCGGATGGGGGTTGCCCTGGCTAAGGCTGAAACGACTGATTTGGCTCGTAAAAAAGCGACTCAAGCGGCTAGTCAGATTTTCATTGTAGAGTGACTTGGTGCGATCGCACTGTTCACGGAAGTTTTGCAAGTTTCTTTCGTAAAAAGTAGATAACATATTGGCAATAGGGTGCATATCTACCATTTTTAAGTTGCGAATAATTTTCAATTTCCTTTTCTATACTTTTTTTAGAGAAAGACTTTTTAGGATATTTTCTTTCTAGTCTCTTAAGAACGGCATCGTAAGCGTCTTTTCTTCTATTTTTCAAATTCTCTTCATTTAGATTTAAAGTTTGGTTTAGATCATACTCAACATCAGGATTCTTTGAATAAATTGTGCCACTAGGCTTGTAATCAATTAATTTTTCACAATCCCTAATGGCATCGGCTGGATTAATCTTTAAAATTGTGTTTCCTTGTTTAGTATCACAGTGTTGTAAATGAGGCGATTGACCTTTACCTCCATCGCAAGCAGCAAGCATATTATTGTAATCTAAATCTAAGTTTTCTTGTTTTACTTTTTCTTTATCTTCATCTGAGAGTGGATTCTGAGGGAAAATATGGGCAATTTTAGTTGTTTCGTTATTATCTTCTATGCTTTTCATACAAAAACAGCAGATATATCCCTGCTCTTTTAATAATGATTGTCGTAATTCATTCCTCTTGCGAAAATTTTCATAGATGGGAATGATACTAGCTTGCTTTTCCAATTGAATAAAGCTAAGAAGTTCCTGAATAACTAAAGGGTCAGGTTTTTTAATAATTCTTTTCATTTATTAATCCTCCATAAAATGAAGTACGCTTTGCGCTTGGACAACGGCTGTATCATTTTCTCCCAAACGATTAGATAAATCTTTGAGATTTTCTCTTGCTTCATCCCATTTTTCATTATCTATTAAATCTAAACAATGGTCAATTTCTTGTTGAGACCATTCAGGTCTTTCTTTAACATTAAATATTTCATAAAGAATTGAGTTGCTATCGCGGCCAAGAGTATGGGGAGAATATTCTAATAATTTTCCATTCTCTAAAATGAAAACACTTTCTCCAGGGACTTCGCTTAATACTTGAGGAGAGTGAGTCGTGACAATAAATTGGCAATTAGGAAAAGTTTTTGTAAGGGCAGGCAATACTCGTCGTTGCCACTGAGGGTGGAGATGTAAGTCAATTTCATCAATTAAGATAATACCTTCTCCTTCTAAGGCATTTTCTCCTAGTCCTGGATTGGCGATCGCCAAGCGTCGAGCAAGATCAGTCACTAACATTAATAACCTTTTCTCTCCATCTGATAACTTTTCAAGTTTGAAAGATTGATTTTTTTTATCAATAAAAATTTCAGATTTGATTGAATCTTGACTTGATTTAGTAAAGTAAGTATCTGGTCGAATCTCTATTCGTTCAACTCTTAGATTTGAAAAGTTAGAGAAAAATAAATATTCAAAAAATCTTTCAATGCTTTTTTTGACAAGAATTATATTAGGATTTCTGTAGGAATTATTTTCTCTTACTCGCTTTTCATTTTCAATATTTTCCTCGAATTCGTACCATGTTTTAAAATCAGAAAAATCATTAATATCAATACTAAAACAAGAATAATAAGAAAGCATTTGGGTTATTCTTGGGATTTTTTTATTCGCTAATTTTGTTGCTAATTCACTTTTTTGATAAGCCTTATAGTAAGCAAAACAGGGATAACTAGTCCATGGCGTAACCTCGGTTTTATCGAAGAGATTAAAAATAAAATTATCCAATGATATCCGATCTATTTTCTTTTTTCCAGAATTAAAATCTTTGATTAAGCTAACTTCAAAAAATCCTGTTTGTATTTTAAATCTTGAATTAATAAGACAAGAGTAGTAAGGAGTTTGAATATCATCAGAATCTATATTTAATGATAGTCCTGTCATTCTAGATTTTTGGATTTTATTTAGACTTTTATCTATTTCTTTTATTTTCATGACAATAGAGTTCAATGATTTGGCTATCACATCAAGCAATGATGATTTCCCCGCTCCATTTACACCTACAATCACGGCTAAATTATTAGAAGGAAATTTTATCGTGATGTTTTCTAAACAGCGAAAATTTTTAATCTCTAATTGTTCAATACGCATAATTGATTTCCTCAAGTCAACAAATATTAATATCTGATAGCAAAGCGATCGCTTCTTCTCATAACGTAGTTTAAAGAATAAAACTCCAATTAGAATTCAAAATTGAGTATTCTAATTGACGAGTTTGAGTATTGCGTTTAGAAGCATCCAAAATTTCAATTCCAACAATATTCCCCTGATTATCATAATCAAAAATGACACCCGTTTCTACTTCGTCACTTTCTTCAATAACAGCATCAGTCAGTAATATTCTAAGAATATCCACATCTTGATCATAATCAATTTTCATCATTATCTCCATTTTAACCTATGGGAAGTATAGCGCGATCGCTTCTTTTCATAACATAGTTTAAGGAATAAGAAGTGACTGCATTATCCACTCAACCGTGTCGCCGAATTTTATAGCAGACTGTTCCCCCTGATAGAGAATGTCTTGCCAGATCGCTCCGTTGAATTTAATTCTCCTTCCTTGATTCGGATGCGATAAAATAGGAAGGCGACTAAGCTTTAATGATATTTTTCTCTTTATTACTCCAAATTAGTCCGATTTATCTTAAAAAATATTATAAATTCTCGATAATTTTGAAATTGATGGATTTAACGTTCTTTTACTATGCCTTACGAACCACTCCATCATAAATATCGTCCCCAAACCTTTGCAGATTTAGTCGGACAAGAGGCGATCGCAACCACCTTAACCAATGCCTTACTGAGTGAGCGCATTGCGCCTGCCTACCTATTTACAGGGCCAAGGGGAACGGGAAAAACCTCTTCTGCCCGAATTTTAGCAAAATCGCTCAATTGCATTGCGGGAGATAAACCCACTCCGACTCCTTGCGGAAAATGTGAAATTTGTCAGGCGATCACGAAGGGAAATGCCCTAGACGTGATCGAAATTGATGCGGCTAGTAATACAGGGGTCGATAATATTCGAGAAATTATTGAGCGATCGCAATTTTCGCCTGTTCAATGCCGTTACAAAGTTTATGTGATCGATGAATGTTTAACAGGGGATAGCTTAGTGCTTACCCGTAAAGGACTGGTCAGGATTGATGATCCTAGTTTAAAAGGTCAAGAAGTTCTTAGTTATAACGAAAACAAGAATATTTGGGAATATAAAGCAGTTGTCCGTTGGTTAGATCAGGGTCAAAAGCAAACTTTAACCATTAAAACTAATCAAACTGAAATTCAATGTACAGACAATCATTTAATTAGGACAAAACAAGGATGGATCAAAGCCAAGCACCTAAAACCAGGAATGCAGATTTTATCCCCTGCGAATGCGGATGTGTTAGAATCTGTAACCCTCGCTGGAGTTGAAAATGTTTATGATATTGAAGTTGAAGATAATCATAATTTTGTCGCTAATGGGTTATTAGTTCATAACTGCCATATGTTAAGTACGGCAGCATTTAATGCACTTTTAAAAACGCTAGAAGAACCACCTGATCGCGTTATTTTTGTGTTAGCGACAACCGATCCTCAACGAGTTTTACCGACCATTATTTCTCGCTGTCAACGCTTTGATTATCGTCGGATTCCGTTGCATTCAATGGTGTCCCATCTGCGGGTGATTGCTGATAATGAAAGTATTAATATTAATGATGAAGCTGTTACCCTAGTTGCTCAAATTTCTAATGGGGGATTACGGGATGCAGAAAGTTTATTAGACCAATTAAGTTTGTTAGCGGGAACGGTTGATCCTGAAAAGGTTTGGGATTTGGTAGGAGCAGTTCCAGAACAGGATTTATTGTCACTTCTCAACGCGATCGCGTCGGATAATGCAGAAACCGTTTTAGATTGCTGTCGGCACTTGATGAATCGGGGACGGGAACCCCTGGTGGTTTTACAAAATTTAGCAGGATTTTATCTCAATTTATTGATTGCGAGAACTGCCCCGAATCGTTCTGATTTAGTTGCAGTGACGGCTCCCACCTGGCAAAAATTGACGGCGATCGCTCCAAGCTGGGAATTAGGCACTATTTTACAGGGACAACAACAACTCAAGGAAAGCGAATCCCAATTACGCAATACCACCCAACCCCGTCTTTGGTTAGAAGTTACTTTACTCAACCTTTTGCCGTCTGCCTGTCGTACCGTTCAAACCGTTGTTCAATCGTCTCCCGTCCAATCTGTCCAAGCTCAACCCCGTCAAACGATCGCACCTGTTGTTACGCCTGTTAGTCAAGTCGTATCCCATTCTGTTCAACCCGTCCCTCCCTCGATTTCTCAGCCCCAGCCGAATGAAAGCTCACCGAGTCCAGAAACGCCCACTCCAGAACCCATTCAGTCAGTTTCCCTCGATCCCTCGGCTTCTCTTGTCGATATTTGGCAAGCCATGTTAGCTCAACTCAGTAACTTGACCCAATCCTTAGTGCGATCGCATGGGCATTTGGTGAGTTTAGAGGAAAATTCGGCTCAGGTCGGCATTAAAACCGAACCGTTGTTGAGAATTGCCCACGGAAAAATCCCCGAATTAGAAACGGCCTTTGCTCAAGTGTGTGGGAAAACCATTCGGGTTAAGTTAATCGTCAATGCAGGAAGCAATGGGACGAGTCAAACCACGTCTCAAAATGTCAGTCAAAATGTCCCAGTTAATCAGGCTCCTCCGCGATCGCCCCAAATCGAAAACATCCCCCCACGCCCGACCGTTTCCCAACCCATTTCTCCTCCGATTAATCCAACCCCTACTAACGGTAATCATTCAACGATTTCTCCTAAACCTGGCTTAACTTCTACCGCTTCTCAGAAAACAGTTCAAACTTTTTCTAGCCCCATTTCTAGCCCCAAAAACGGTGTTACAACCAAGACCACTCCTGCTGTTGCCATTGTCGAAAGCCCGACCGTTTCCGCCGAAGCCTACTCAAATAATGACCTCAAAAAAGCAGCCGAAAGCCTCGCCAAAGCCTTTGAAGGGGAAATTATTTCCCTGGATCAGTCCTTTAATGCCGAAAATGATAAGATTAAGCCTGAAACGAAAATGATGGTATCTCCCTCGACCATGCCTATCTCTGAACCGCCTAAACCCCTGATTCAAGGTCGTCCCCCCCTAATTGATGATGAGGATATGCCCTTCTAATCGCCCTGGGTTTGAGCCAAAAACTTAGATCATCTCTACGTTTTATCAGTTTTCCTGTGTTCTACTAAAAAAAATTCGATATACTACAGGAATCTTGCGATCGCATTTTTTTATAAACTAGATATTTATCTCAATCTTGCCATTCATCAACTAGTTAAAAAATAATCAAAAAGACTATTTATAAATCTCTTAAAAAACAGAATTTAATGATTTTTCGGATTCATTTTTAAATAATAAAATCCTTATACAATTAATAAACTATGACTCTTTTGTATTGTAGTAAAACAGACAAAAAAATTGTTCTACATCAACAAATTGCTTCTAGCGGGGAAGGACATATCTGGACAACAGAAGATTCTCAAATTTTAGCTAAAATTTATCACGCTTCCACGCCACAACGACAAGAAAAATTAAAAGTGATGTTTCAACATCCCCCCGAAGACCCCAATCAAGGAAAAAATCATATTTCCTTTGCCTGCCCCAATCTCTCTTAATCAGTAAAGATGGGGTTATTAGGGGTTTTTTGATGCCCAAAATAGAGGAAGGGAGGGAGTTAATTGATGTTTATAATCCTCGAAGACGCAATAAGGTTGGACTTAAAATAGATTGGCATTTTCTCCATGTGGTTTCCCATAATATTGCTTCTATTATTCATTCCATCCATGAAGCAGGATATGTTTTAGGAGATATTAAACCCCAGAATATTTTAGTTAACAGTCAAGCGGTTCCATCGATTATTGATACGGATTCCTTTCAAGTAACAAATCCTAAAAATGGTCATATTTATCGATGTCTAGTCGGCTCAGAGGGGTTCACTCCCCCTGAATTACTGAATCAAGATTTTTCCAAGATTAATCAAACAGAAGTTCATGACCGTTTTCGCTTAGGAGTCGTCATTTATTATCTTTTATTTGGTTCCCATCCTTTTCAGGGGAAATGGATCGGGCTAGGGGACTCACCAGAATTAACGGAATTAATTCGTAAGGGTTCCTGGGCCTTTGATACTAAAGGATTTATTCGACCCTCACCCTTAACCATTTCTTTGAGTGTCCTACATCCTAGTCTCAAAGACTGTTTTATCAGGTGCTTTACCGAAGGTTATCAGAATACTCGACAAAGACCGACTGCGGAAGAGTGGCAACAATCCTTACAAGTTGCGCTTCAGGAGCTTAAACAATGCGATCAAGAAAGCCGACATTTTCATTATGTGGGTAATCCTTCTTGTTATTGGTGTAAACGTCAAGAAGAATTAAATTTTGATATTTTTGGAGATAAAACGCCAGTTAAAGTTGCGGCGAATCCGATTAGAAAGGATATGTTTCGTCAATCTGCCTCTTCGGCGGGTGTTTCTCCCTATCCCAGAAGAAACCTGACCAATCGTAGATATCCCCATCTGAAAAAGTATCCTCTGCAATCGCCCTCCATGATGCCCTATCCTTATTCATTTAAGAGAAATATGAGCTATCAAGTTTTCATGAACTTTAATCGATATGCTTCTCCTGTTCTTAAAAGTCTTCCTTGGTTTGCGGGGGTTTTGATCCTGATTTTTCTGGTTCAAGAGTTTCCCCAGTCTAAACCTCGTGAAAATTTTCAACCGAATGTTAGCAGTATTCCGATTTCTAATAATCCTGATGATGCTATGGCCTATAATGAGCGGGGTTATCGACGCTATAAGAAGGGAGAATATTTTGGTGCGCTGACGGATTTTAATAAAGCGATCCAGATTAACCCTAATTTAGGGGATGCCTATCTTAATCGCAGATTGGTGAATAAGGTATTAGGCAACGAGCAACTATCGGAGCGAGATTTATTAAAGGCGATCGCGCTCGAACTTGATAACCCTCGTGTCTCATCTTTTTATAGAGCTAATAAAGATTTACTCAAAGATATTAATGCTAATATTAAAACAACCTTAGAAACCGAGCTATTAAAACTGCCCGAAAACAAAGATAATCTGATCAGTAAATCTATCGAACAAAAAATATTACTCAAGAATCAATCTAAGGCCGCTAATGCTAAAAAAGAACTATTTTCCAAACCTAAGACGACTCAAAAATCGCTATTACAAGAAGATTATTTAGATTCTTTACAGACCCTAGAAGATTATCATAATTCATTAGCGAATAAAACTTCCTTGGAGACTCCTGATATTTTTAATGCTGACCAAACCTTAAAAAATAATCAAAGTTATTCCGATGAATTAATAGCTAAAAATTCTAAAAAATCTTTAGGATTAAACTCAAGGTTAGCATCTTCTTTTTTACAAAGAGGCACTTATTATAAAAATTTAGGCATCTATTCAGAAGCCATTAAAAACTTTGAACAAGCCTATTTATTTTTAGAAAAAGAGGGGAATCTAAGCGATGCAAAAGCCGTTGAAGCAATGATCAATGAACTACGAAATTCCCAAATCCCCAATTAAGCCCCCTATTAGAATAAGCATTTTAAGGATATTCTGAATCGTTTTTAACGCTACCAGGACGGTTACAGTCGTCTTTAGTTTCGTTTTATTAAATTTGTAAAGGGATAACGTAAACTGGGAATAGATGAACTACAAAAAGATTAACAACAATGAACCTGCTTTCCACGCAAGTAGAATCCATCATCGATAAAGTTCCTCTCCAAATTGCGAGAGAGACGAGTTTGCGGGAAGCGATCGCGCTAATAGCCAACAGTGCTAGTCAGAGTCACTATGTCGTTGTTTTGGAGGAAGGTCGTCTAGCAGGAATTTTAACGGAACGGGATGTGGTGCAGGCGATCGCTGACGGCATTGATTTGGACACTGCAACCGTCAATGAGGTCTTAAAATTTCCAGAGATCGCGCTCCCCCTATCCCAAGCTGAAAATTTACTGAAAAATTCGTCCCAACTGATTCAATTTTTTCAAAAATATCAAATCCGTTATTTACCTGTTCTGGATCATGAGAATCAATTCTTTGGCATTATTGCTAGGGAAAGTCTTGATTTAGGCTTCAATTCCAGGAATTTAATCCCAGAACTATCGCCTCAATTCCCCATGATCACCGATTTAATCACTCCCAGCGATCGCGGAGCCTTAGAGCTAGAAGAATCAGAATTTCTATTTTGCGGGCTTTCTCTCGATACCATCATGACAAATGTATCAGAGGGGATTGTCATTTTGAGCAAATCGGGAGAAATTATTTTTGCCAATGTTGCCGCAGGGCAAATGTTTAACCTTCCTGCCGAGCAATTAATTGGGGTGAGCTTGGGCATTCCGATTTCCTTGAATGACATATTTGAGATGGAAATTATTCGACGCAATGGAGAAGTCGGAGTAGGGGAAGTACAGGTCTCCCAATTTCTATGGGATTGTCAATCCTGTTATTTTGTTTCTCTCAGAGATATTACGGCGCGAAAAAGAGCAGACAACCAACTTTGGCAGAGTCAACAACGTTACCGAATTTTAGCCGAAGCCGTTCCTAATCTTATTTGGTTGACGGATAGCAATGGCACCATTACGGAGGTTAATCAACGTACCCAGCAATATTTTGGAAAATCCTTAACAGAGATTCAAACGGATGGTTGGTTAGAGTTCATCCATCCCGATGACCGTGCCATTGTCCAAGAAAGCATCTTTACTGCCGACTTACTGTATGAATCCTATTCTTTGGAATATCGACTAAAACGTTTAGATGGCGTTTATCGTTGGCATTTGGCTCAGGTACTTCCTATTTGTGATATTTGGGATGAACTCAGAGAATCTACCATGTGGCTCGGTTCCTGTACAGATATTGAGGATTTAAAGCAAACAGAAGTTTTATTACAGCAAAAGGCCAATCAGGAAGATTTAATTAAAAAAATTACCCAACGGATTCGGGAATCTTTGGATTTAAAAGAAGTCCTGAATACCACCGTAGAAGAAATGCGACGATTTTTGCAAGCCGATCGCGTTTTGATTTATCAGGTTTTTCCGGGGGGAACGGGAGCCGCGATCGCAGAATCCGTAGCGGGAGATTGGATCAAAGTATTGGATATTGTGTTTCCCGCCGAAGTTTTCCCCGAAGAAAATTATGAGCGTTATGCTCAAGGAAGAATTTTTGCCCTCAATGACCGAAAGGATGGCCCTATTTTGGACTGTCTGGCAGAATTTCTGGAAACCATTCAGGTACAAGCCAAATTAGTCGTTCCCATTATCCAAAACAATAAACTCTGGGGTTTAATCATTGCCCATCAATGTTCTAGTCCTCGGCAATGGCAAGAACAGGAAATTAATATTTTTCGACAAATTGCTATTCAACTGGCGATCGCAATTCAACAATCGGAACTGTATGAACAATTGCAATCTGAACTTAAGCAACGGAAAAAAATCGAAGCAGAGCGACAAAAACTAGATTTAGTCGTGGAAAATAGTTCAGAATTCATAGGAATAGCGGATTTATCAGGACAAATAACTTTTATCAATCGTGCAGGCCAAAAATTAGTCGGTATAGAATCCAGCACAAATATTCAACAACTTACGATTCTAGATTTTTTTCGATTAGAAGATCGCCCCTTTATTCAAAATGAGGTGTTACGCCTTGTCTTTCAAGAAGATCAGTGGGAAGGAGAAGTTAACCTGTGGCATTTTGAGACCCAACAATTAATTCCCGTGCTTTGCAATGCCTTTCTCATTAGAAATCCTAAAACGGGTGAACCGTCCCATATTGCCAGTGTTATTCGAGATATTACCCATATTAAACAGGCAGAACAGGACATCCTCCATGCCCTCGAAAAAGAAAAAGAACTCGGTGATCTGCGATCGCGGTTTGTCTCAATGGCTTCCCACGAATTTCGTACTCCCTTGGCGATTATTTCTTCCTCCACAGGCATTATGGAAAGCTATTACCAACGCCTGAGTGAAGAAAAAAAACAACAACACTTCAAACGCATTCAGTCCAGTATCAAACACATGACCGAATTGCTTGATGATGTCCTGACTATGAGTAAGGCTGAAGCCGAAAAAATCGCCTTTAATCCCCAATCCTTGGATCTCTTGAATTTTTGTCAAGATTTAATCGCCGAATTACAACTTAGTAGTAGTGAACACCCTATTATTTTTACCATTCCAGAAAACCTCAACTCCCATCAGCCCTTGATCGTAGAATTTGATCCTAAACTTCTGCGACAAATTTTAACCAATCTGCTGACGAATGCTATCAAATATTCTCCTCCAGGATCGAATATCAACCTTAATCTTAAAATTGAAGAATTGAAGCTAATTTTTGAAATCAAAGATAAGGGGATTGGCATTCCCGTTGATGACTTAAATAAACTCTTTACGACTTTTCATCGTGCAACCAATACGGGCAATATTCAAGGCACAGGTTTGGGCCTGGCGATCGTCAAAAAATGTGTCGATTTGCATCAAGGAGAAATTGAAGTCCATAGTATCCTCAATGAAGGAAGTACTTTTACCCTCCGTCTTCCCAAATTCTTTAAACACCAATAACCCAATTTTTCTCTAAAATGCGAAATGCGATCACCTCTTATCGAATAGTGGTCATCAAATGCTTGTAAAATCTTTACAATCGTCACTTTAATCCTATTGGTTTACCATGACTAATTTAGCTCTGACCTCTGCCCTAGAACTAGCTCGACTAATCCAAAAACGTGAAATTTCGCCCCTAGAATTGACCCAATTTTTTCTCTTACGTATTGAACGTTTCGATGCCCAGGTCGGAAGTTTTTTTCATGTTGCTGTAGAAAGCGCGATCGCCGATGCCAAAGCGAAAACTGAACAATTAGTCAAAACCTCAGACCCCCATCAATTACCGCCTTTCTTTGGGGTTCCCACTGCCATTAAGGATCTCAATGCCGTTGCAGGAATGCCCATTAGCTATGGTGTTGCGGCCTTAAAAGACAATCCTTGCACCTACGATGAGGCCGCCGTCACTCGTATGAAACAAGCGGGCTTTATTTTACTCGGAAAAACAGCCACTTCTGAATTAGGTTCCTTTCCCTACACCGAAACCCCAGGGTTTGCTCCCACCCGAAACCCTTGGAATTTAGACTATACCGCAGGAGGCTCTAGTGGTGGCACGGCGGCAGCGATCGCGGCGGGATTTTGTCCAGTCGCCCAGGGGTCAGACGGCGGTGGTTCCGTGCGCGGCAGCCAGTTGTTGCGGTTTAGTCGGCATTAAGCCCAGTCGGGGCCGCATTTCCTTTGCACCAGTAGGAGATTATCAGAGTGGGATCGCAGTGATTGGCCCCCTAGCGAGAACCGTGAGGGATGCGGCGGCGTTGTTAGATGTGCTGTCAGGTTATACAACGGGCGATCCCTATTGGTTGCCTGACCCAGAGATCTCCTTTTTCAGAAGCCGTTAATCAGTCTTTGCCCAGTTTACGCATTGCCTTTGCCTATAGCGTGCCGCCTTTTAGTGATGCAGATTTGGTCTGCCAAGAAGGGGTAAACACGACAGTTAAACACCTAGAATCTTTGGGTCATCGGGTGGAACCTGCTTGTTTTGATGCCCAGGATTTAATTGAACCCTTTACGAAAATTTGGCAATCGGGCGTAATGGCGGCGGGGATTCCCTTAGAAATTCTCAGTCCCGTTAATCGTTGGTTAGGCGAACAAAACCTCTCGGCGGGGGATTATCTGCAAGCTGTTCGACAAATGCAAATTATTTCTCGGCAAATCGTCGGCTTTTTTGAGCAATTTGATGTGTTAGTTTTACCCGTTTATCGTCATCAACCGATCAAAATTGGGCAGTGGGCTGATTTATCCCCTGCTGAGACGGTGCAAAAAATTATTGACTGGGTGGCAAACTGTCCCCCCTGTAATGCGTCAGGTTTACCCGCGATCGCCTTACCCGTTGGCCAGGATCAATTGGGGTTACCCATCGGTGTACAGTTAATTGGAAAACCTGCGGATGAAGCCACTCTAATCACCTTAGCGGCCCAACTAGAGACAATGATGCCTGCCTGGTCAAAACTGCCTGAAAAGTTTAGTTAAAAAGCTGATTAAACACTAAAAACGGGATTGGCCAGGGGTCGAACCGGCGGCCTAGCGCTTAGGAGGCACTCGCTCTATCCGACTGAGCTACAACCCCAAAAACAAATCGCTTTTTATCATAGCATTGGTTTTCGTTAATTTGCAGACGACTTCATACTTTAGCTAGATGACGATCGCAAGAGAAAGTTCGTAAGGATTTGTCTAGGCGGCTCTTGAGAGAATCGCTCTCGTAATCCAGATAAATTCCGAGATAGGATAAACTAGATCGGTGGACAATGGATGAGAGACAACACAGTGCCTAAACGTAATTGGTTACTTTTTCTTTTGGTTGGTTTGGGAGTTTGGAATATTTCCTTACCAGGTCGAACCCAGGCTTTGCTTCCCTACAGCCCTAATTTGGATAATGAACAGCTAGAACAACAGGGATTAGCTCTGACGGAAGATGTCATTCAGCTCGTCCGTTTTCAGCAGTATGATTTGGCCCTCTCCCGTGCCAAGTTAGCGACGCAGTTAGCCCCCCAAAAATATCAAACCTGGTTTATTCTTGGTACATTATTTTTGCAACAGGACGACCTAAATCAGGGACTTCAATCTCTACTTAAAGCCCAGGGTATGGCTCCTGATGAAGCGGGCATTAAATTTACCCTCGGTAATGCGTATTTCCAAAAAGGGGATTACAACGCCGCGATCGCGTCCCTAGAGGCAGGATTAAAGATCAAGCCAGGAATTCCAGCCGCTTTATTTGATTTAGGAAACTCTTTTCTAAAATTACAAAAATGGGGAGAGGCGATTAATTCCTATGAAGAGGCGGCGGGACGAGACAAAACTTTTTGGCCCGCGATTAATAATATGGGTTTAGTGAAATATGAACAGGGAGACGTGGAAGGAGCCTTAAAAAAATGGCAAGCGGCCACCAGTATCGACAAAGAACAAGCTGAACCCCAACTCGCGATCGCCGTCGCGCTCTATTCCCAGGGTAAACAGGAACAGGCTTTAAAATTAGGAGAAAGTGCTTTAAAAATAGATAGTCGCTACAAGGATTTAAAATTCTTGAAGGAAAATCTTTGGGGAGAGAAACTTTTGCAAGATACCCAGGTTTTATTTAGCAATCCCTCTATGAAGTCCTTTCTCAGTAGCTTACCCGTTGATCCAGACCCTAAGAAAAAGGATGGGAAAACGCCAGAATGATGCACGGTTTTATTCCGCCCCATCGTTTTTTTCCCTATCTGACCTGGACAGATATTCAGGATCTACCCGATAAGCAAAATATCGTTATTATTCAGGCCCATCGGTGCGATCGAACAACATGGCCCCCATTTACCGATCGCAGTGGATTCGGCCATTAGTCTGGGGGTTTTAGCAAAAGCTTTAGAAAGACTAGAGCCTGAGATTCCTGCCTACGCTCTGCCCTGTTTATATTACGGAAAATCTAACGAGCATTCTGGCTTTCCAGGAACAATTTCCCTCACTGCAACCACCCTGCTCAATTTATTAACGGAAGTTGCCGATAGTCTTTATCGCTCAGGATTTCGTAAATTAATTTGGATGAATTCTCATGGTGGCCAGCCGCAGGTTTTAGAAATTGCCGCGAGAGATATTCACGAAAAATATCCTGATTTTTCAATTTTTCCCTTATTTACCTGGCGAGTTCCCCACATTGCGGCTGAATTGCTAACTCCAGAAGAATTGGAATACGGGATTCATGCAGGGGACGCGGAAACCAGTTTAATGCTGAGTTTATTGCCCGAACAGGTCAAATTAGACCGCGCCTTGAAAGAATATCCCCAAAATTTGCCCCAAAACAGTTTATTAAGTCTAGAAGGTCAGCTTCCCTTTGCCTGGTTAACCAGAGAACTCAGTAAAAGTGGGGTGATCGGCGATGCAACTGTTGCGACGAAAGAAAAAGGCGATCGTTTGTTAGAGTCTCTAGCCCAGGGTTGGGTACAAGCGATCGCAGATGTTTATCAATTTTGCCAACCCCAATCATTGCTCTAATTTTTTTGAGTTTGCTGATGTCATTGAGGCAGGGATTTTTCCTTGTCTCTTTTTTTGTTTCTAGCTTTTTTTAATCTGGATTCTGTTCTTTTACCCATTTCCGAACAGCTTGACGAAACTTTCTACGCCCTAGATAACGATAAGCTTCAATTAAATCAGGTATTTCTTGAATTTTAAGGGTAGGAAAAATTAGACTTTGGGAATGTTCTAAATATGTTCCTTGTTCAAGTTGATAAATCTTTACAGCAAATTTCGTTCAAACCCGCTACAAGTATGGTAACATGAAAAAAACTTAAAAAAATTAATGAGATATGGCAGCATATTCGCTAGATTTACGCCAAAGAATACTAACGGCATGGCAAAACCAAGAAAATACTCAAAGAGGTTTAGCAAAACGATTTAAGGTTAGCTTATCTTTCGTTCGCGATTTTTTACGTCGGTATCGACAAACAAATGAAATAGCACCCAAACCCCAAGGGGGAGATCGCCGTTCAAAGATAAAGGGTGAAGACGAAGAATTATTAAAAAAAATAGTTGCAGAACAAAATGATATATATTTACGAGAAATCCAAGAAAAATTGCAACAAGAGAAAGGAATAGAAGTAAGTATATCGGGGGTAAGTCGAACTCTTACACGTTTAGAATTAGGGCGTAAAAAAAAAACATTAGTAGCAAGTGAGCAAGGCACAGAAAAGGTTAAAGAATCGCGTTATGAATTTAGACGTTGGCTAGAGACGATAGATATAAGAAACCTGATATTCATTGATGAGACGGGTCTTAATCTAGCGATGGTAAGACTCTATGCGCGTTGTCTGGGAGGAGAAAGGGTTTATGATGAGCGTCCAGGAAATAAAGGACAAAACATCACTTTAATTGGGGCGATGAGTGATGAAGGTTTGATTGCCTCAATGACCTTTCCTGGCAGTCTAAATACCGATAGTTTTTTAGTCTTTATTGAGCAAGTATTATTACCTCAGTTATGGGCAGGGGCAATTGTCGTGATGGATAATTTGTCTGTACATTACGCTACCGTCACTACAAATCTGATTGAATCTGTTGGAGCCAAGGTTAAATTTTTACCTTCCTATTCGCCAGATTTATCACCAATTGAGTTGTGTTGGTCTAAATTAAAAGAAATTATTCGCTCTGCTAAAGCTCGAACAATCGAGGCTCTTGACGAAGCTATTACTAATGCGATCAATACCATTACTGATGAAAATGCTCTTGATTGGTTCCAACATTGTGGTCTCTACTTTGAGCCTTTGAGATAGCTTTTTCGTGGTGCGTTTGATCGGAAATTGCTGTAATAGGCCCGAATCATAACACCAAATTTCTGGTACACCTAAACGAGAATAGATCGGAAAACGATCTAAAGATTTACTAGTCAAGCCAATTTCTAATGCCAGATCAGGAGGAGGATCATGATCTAAATCAAAGACTAATTTACCTCGAATTAATGATTCATTTTGGAAATAAAAACAATTATCTGGTTCGATACCTGCTTTTTTGACTTCTCGCTCCCAGGCACTAAATCCTAGACACTCATAGTCTTGTTCTAATACCTCAGCCATATCTTCGATTACAATACTAATGGCTTGTTTGTAATATTCGTGTTCGGGTAATGGTGTCATAATTTCCAGGGAGCCATTATCATAGGCAATCCTCGCTGAACGATTGTCGCCTAAATCGTCTAATAAATTTTGGAATTGTTGCCAACTCAAATGATTTAAAACAACGCGATCGCTTCTTTGTTTTGTTAGCATTGCAGTTATTGCTCCAACTTCGGTAGTAACTGATTTTAACATAACTGAAAAATTATATTTTGTCGAAAATTAACTCAGATCATTTTCATCTTTGAATCTAGCGATCGCTGAGAATAACTTAACAATAGCTTTCTCGTTTTAAAAAATCATCAAGAGAACGAAATTCAAGAGGCTGTTGACGAACTTTCTCTAAATATTCAAGGTCTTCTATACTTCCAATTTGTTCTAGCATTTCTTCATAAATATCAATATCTAGAATTACCGCGATAGGTTTTCCATCAAGTATAATGATTTCTGGGTTTTTGGTTGATGTTGTCATAATATTTCCTTGGGTAAACTAAAATACTGAATAGCTTATTTTGAGATTATAATCTTTTAGCTAAAAAGTCGATCGCATTTGATCAAGTTACAAAACTCTTACTATGCCATACTAATTTATTCTTTTAGGTTAAAAAATTTTTCTGTCCTATCACTTAGCTTTATGACATTTTCAATTAGTTCTTTATAGTCGTTAAGAATATCTTCTGGAAGTCTTAACAGTTGTTCTTTAATGGACATATAAGTCCTGGATAGAATACCTTTTTTCTAGTCTCTCTAAAAGAGAAGTTAGCTCATCTTTCTCTAATAATTTCAAATCATAAAAAACTAAACCGTAAATATATATCTTCTCAAATCCATCATCTCTTTTTATTTCGTTATATGTATCTATCAACAATTTTTTAATCTTTTCTTTTAGATTTACATCGTCAATTAGCATATATATGACAAAAACAAAATTATTAATTACACGAAGTCTCTGATTAAGTTGCATTTCTGAAACTTTCAAAATAAAAATTTCTATCTCTTTACCATTTTTACTTGCAAATAATTGTAAATTTTTAGATCCTTCTGTATTTGACTCTTTAATTAAATGTATAAGATTTGCAAATAGACTTCCATCTTCTTTGATTGAAATATTATTACTTTGATTTAATTTTTCAATCTGTCGTTCACATAAAATTACTAAATGTTCAACAGATGGGCTGTTTCTATACCTATTTACTTGATAAACGATAAATCTGTTTATAGACTCAGATAAGTTAAACCACTGTGGAGTATCCAAAGAGTTAATTAGACACTTATAAAGTTTATTTGTAGAATCGTCATTAAGTTCAACATAAGAGAGAATAGTAAGAGTGTTTGACCATATTTTAATACAATGAGCTTTTAAACCAATGCCCAGATTCTCACTTGTAGAAAATGTAGCTAATAAATTATTAAGAATATTTTAGGGCGTGTCATCAATTAGGGGGGTTGACATTAGTGGCAAATAATGCGCAGAGTATGAAATGACACAATATACGTTGAAGAGAGGTGTGAATATGACGAGGCGTTATGCGTTGCGGGATGACCAATGGGAAAGAATCAAAGAGCTATTACCTGGAAAAGAGGGAGATGTGGGAGTAACAGCCAAAGATAATCGTTTGTTTGTTGAAGCCGTATTATATCGATATAGAGCGGGCATTCCTTGGAGAGACTTACCCGAAAGGTTTGGAGATTTTCGAGTGATTCACACGCGTTTTACGCGATGGACGAAATCAGGGGTGTGGGAAAAGGTATTCAAGCACTTAGCGCAGGATGCTGATAATGAATACGCAATGATAGATGCAACGATTGTGAGAGCGCATCAACACAGCGCAGGAGCAAAAAACAGTAGCGCAGAGGAAGAAGATATAGGAAGGAGTACAGGAGGATTAAGTACGAAAATCCATGCCGTAGTGGACGCATTAGGGAATCCAGTCTCTTTTTTCCTAACGCCAGGTCAAGCGTGTGATTTAGACGGAGCCGATGTGCTATTGCCTGATGTAGAAGCAGAAGCGGTGCTAGGGGACAAAGCCTATGACGCAGACGATAGAGTCATTAAGGTTCTAGAAAAAAGAGGGATAGTGCCTGTGATACCCTCGAAAAGTAATCGAAAAGAACCTCGCCCTTATGATACATTTTTGTATAAAGCGCGTCATTTAGTCGAAAACTTCTTTGCGAAACTCAAACAATATCGTGCGCTTGCGACTCGTTACGACAAGCGCTCAGCCAATTTTCTAGGCGGCATCATTTTTAGTTATATCGTTAGCGTAGCCCAGCTTGAACAGCATAATTATCCACTAATGTCAAGTGTATTAATTGATGACCAGCAATTCCAAATTCAGAATGTAGCTAAAGACAAAAAAAACTCAAGCTTTTTACTGGCAAGGGTTTTACCTTGAAGATTTCCAAGTAAGAAATTAAGAAGAATTGGAAGCAGCAGGAGAAAGGGGGTCATCAAGCATAAAATCTAAAAGATGATGCCAGCTTTCAAAGAGTAGATATTTGGTTAAAGAAAGAAAGTCTTGGAAGAATCCCTTACGAGTACAGCGTTGGACGCGAATCCTCTGGTAACGTTCATCAACCAAACCCAAAACCGTGTGGAAGAGAAAAGCCAGTAGATTGAGAGTGAGCAAAACGGAGGCAAGGTGTTGTTTTCCATGCCCAAAATTATGTTCTAAATGATAGCCCCGATTTTTGAGAATATTGTGATTCTCATTCTCCGTGCGCCAACGAGTCCGTCCAGCACGACAGACATCAAGAACGACTTGAGGGGTGAGAAAATGGTTGGTAATCCAACTATTGTGATGGAGGAGTTGAGCATCGGATTCGCGGTAGACTTTTAGTTCACACCAGTTAACCAACAAAGCAGGCTGTTGCTCTCGCAGGGGGATTTGATTGAGATAACGACATTGCCAAATCTCAAAATACTTCCCATTCCAGCGTCGGTGTTGAGTAGTTTTGAGTTCCCCGTTGGCTTCTAAATAGGCTAACCACTCATAAAGTGTGGGATGAGAAGTCGGCAAACAGACGAAGATAAAGTTGAAGTCGTGGTCTAGACTATGCTGACAAGTCGGCTGACGACTGAACAAGTCATCCCCTAGTAGCGTTATCTTCTGCCATGCAAACAAACTGGCATGATTACTTATCCAGCGTTTTGCCGCATTTTGCTCGCAATCCTGTTTTTCCGACCCGTCTTGAGGAGTGATAAATTCAGGAGCTAAGGAGAAAACTGATTCATGGTCTGGGGAAACAATCACTGGTAATAATGCTTGATGAAAGTAGGTGACTTTTCCCTGTTTTGACGTTTTGGTTGAACAGCATGGACAATTGACTTTCCCTGAACTGTGATAATTTGTTCCATCCATCGCCACTAATAGATTTCCCCCCAATATCTCATAAGATTTTAGGAATCCCATGTTTCTCAATGCTTGGTAAATCAACCCAAACAATGGGAATAGACTGCTCGCTGTTTGAAGTGGCCCCCCAAAACTGGACAGTAGTGTAAGCTCTAAATCGAAACCCAGGAGATCTATGAGCAACAAGAAAAAACAGTACGGTGCCCAGTTCAAAGCCAAAGTCGCCTTAGAAGCAATTCGAGGAGAAAAAACGGTATCTGAATTAGCCAGTCAATATGAAATTCATCCAACAATGATTAATGGATGGAAAAGAAAAATATTGGAAGAAGCTAGTCAAATCTTTGAGACAGAAAAACAAGGAAAAGAAATCAAAGAAAAAGCTGAAACCCAGATAGATGAACTATATCGACAAATAGGAAAGCTAAAAGTCGAGCGAGATTTTTTAGTAGACAGGTCGGTACAATTGGGGCTGCCGACCGAAAAACCTTGGTAGACCCCAAGCATCCTGAATTGTGTATCCAACGTCAATGTGAATTATTAGGAATAAGTCGTTCGAGTTATTATTACGAACCGAAGGAAATAAGTTCCGAAGAATTAACGCTATTGAGACTGTTGGATGAGCAATATATGAAAACACCATTTTATGGGAGTAGAAAAATGACAGTATACCTCAATACGTTGGGTTATGAGGTAAATCGAAAAAGAGTGATACGATTGATGAATCAATTGGGGATACAAGCAATTTACCCAAAGAAACGAACAACAATACGAAACCCTGAGCATCAAATTTATCCTTACTTATTACGAGAGTTAAGCATTGAAAAAGCCAATCAAGTGTGGTGTACCGACATCACCTATTTGCCAATAGGAAAAGGACACTTTTATCTAGTCGCCATTATGGATTGGTTTAGCCGTAAAGTCTTATCATGGAGGATGAGTAACACGATGGATGTTTATTTTTGTAAGTCAGCTTTGGAGGAAGCATTATTAATTTATGGCAAACCAGACATCTTTAATAGTGATCAAGGAAGCCAATTTACTTCAAAGGAATTTACAGGATGTTTAAAGCAAGAAAACATCAAAATTAGTATGGATGGAAGAGGACGTTGCTACGACAATATTTTTATTGAAAGATTGTGGCGTTCTCTGAAATACGAATTAATTTATATTTATTCCTTTGAGGATGGAAAACACTTGACAGAAGAGGTAAAGAAATGGTTTAATTTCTATAATAAGGAACGTTTCCATCAAGCCTTAGAATATCAAACGCCAGAGCAAGTCTACGGTCAAAGTTTGAATTTGACTTGAGAGAACGTTTTTAGTTAGGGAGTCCGTTAACTTCAGAGCTTCACTCCCCGCTATTTTTGTTCAGCCTATTGGGGCCACCTCAGTTATCCCATCCACAATATTACGAATCTGCTCTACTGTCGGTATTTTGTTTAGTCCAAACAAACTTTGAGCATTATCTCGCCCACAACGACTGTTGATTTGACGTTGGTACTCTAAAAATGACTCATTTTGCGTAAAAAAGGCGGCAAATGCACCCAGTATCGCCTCTCTTAGACTATATTTCGTTGCGTTACTCGCTGAGCGCGGGTCATCTATTTTTGCGATAACCTCGTTTAAACACTCCATGATTCCATCAAAACTTAGGTCGGTTACTTTCATTTCACACTCTACAAAACCAGCAAAAGTTTCTCTTCTTGTTCATAGACCCCTAAATGCGAATACCATTCTGTTTTTGTTTATACCATTTGAATTTGGAATTGCTGAAAGTTTTAGAGCTTTGTTGTTTCGATGACACGAGTTCGTTACAATGACAAATAATTAGTTACTGTACAGGTTTTCAACACTCTTCTAAAACTAAAAAAAAGTCAGGGTTTGTAAAGATTGAATGAAATCTTGCACAACTCCATGCGGCCATTGCCCTTCACAACAACGTCCCTGATTCAAAATAAACCGTAGAGAATAGGATTGGGGATAACCCGTCACTTCTAGCCACATTAGCTCACTTTCCGCTTCACAGGTGATTTTTTCTTCGTCCATCAATTCAGCGGCGATCGCTTGCATTGTTTCGCTTAATTGACTGACCAATCGACAAAAATCTTGCCATTCCGCCAAGGTCAATTCGATCGCCCAATCCTGACCCCCGATCAATCCTTGGTAAGTTGCAGGATTAGGATTAAACCCGATGCGCCAACCGTCTGCTTCTTTGAATACCCGATTTTCCATACTAAGGCATTAATGTTAGTGTCATGAATTATTCGCGTAGTTTCTACGGTCATGTTTAGCATGGTCACGCTCGACAACAAGCCAAAAGAGAGCTAGACAACTAGTTTCGTTAGGAAAAGCCCCAATTTCATCAGACTTAGTGCGAAACTCTCGAAATAGGCGTTCGAGATGGTTAGTCGTGCGAAGATGCCGGTGCAAAGAGTCATCAAATTGGTAGAAGGTGAAGGTCAACTCAATATCTTTGAGAAAGGTACGAACTGCATCTGGTTCAATCGGTTGCCATTTCTCCTCAAAGGCTTTTAAAAGTGATTGAGCATCGGAGACTTGAGGGGCTTGATAAATCTTGTAAGCATCAGAAGTGCTCTCGAAGGAACGTTGTTTTCGTGCCTCTTTCTGTTTCAGAGAGCAGCCAGCAGCAGTTACCGAAGGTAGATGGTAATAGTTAAGGTGACGCTCAATTCCTCTAATTTTGTGAGTAATACAGAGTTGTTGTTGAGCCAAAGGGAAACATTTCTTCATGGCGGAGGGTAATCCCAAACTACCGTCACTGCCTAGTAATTCGAGATGATTCGGGTTTAGTCCCCGTCTTATCAAGCTCTCAAATACCTTTGTCCAAGCGGCTTCACTCTCCGTTTCAGCTACTTCGTAGTGGATTAATTCCTGCGAACCATCTTCCCAGATTGCCATTACTGCCAACACCACACGCTTTTCTACTTGCCGACATTGCCTTAAATGTCCCGATTCGTCTTCTTTGAACTCCCCAGCCATTGTGTACTGAATCTCTACCCAGACTCCATCCACTAAAATCATCTTGGGGATTCTGACCAGAGGAACCTGTCTTTTACTTTCTAGTTGTTTCTGAACATTAAGAGTAATCTGGTTCACCGCACTTACCGATAGTACTTTTCCTAATATCAAATATAAAGCCTCCTGCAAATCTCGTAAGGATAGCCCCATCACATAGAGAACACACATCCAATCCAATAAATTTCCCAGACTTCGCTGATATCTTTCTAAAATCTGCCATTCTCTTTCTTTATTCCCCTCTCTTAATTTGGGGACGGCTAAATCACTTATCTGTCCATATTGAGTGTTTACTCCACGATAATAGTACCCAGAGCGATACGTTTTTTTCTCTCTTGCCTTGATAAATTCTGTCACTTCTTCCTTCAAGGCACTTTCTAAAACCGTTTTGACCGTATCCACCACTTCTGTCTTTAACTTTGAGGTTAAAGCTTCGTTTAGTTGAGGATGAAAACCTTGCTGTCTCACACGCAGGATTTGTTTTTCTCGCTCGGCTATACTCATCACTAGAATCCTTTCCAATCTTTTTTATTCTCTTGTTTTACACCTTTTCATACCATTTTCTACCTGCGCGAATAAATAAAGACACTAACCAGGATTTGTTTTTCTCGCTCGGCTATACTCATCACTAGAATCCTTTCCAATCTTTTTCATTCTCTTGTTTTACACCTTTTCATACCATTTTCTACCTGCGCGAATAAATAAAGACACTAAGGCATTAATAGTTGAGCATCCCCAGGCTTAGCGAGAGAAGGCTTGCCTGACTCATCCTTGGGAGTGGATTGGGGTGTCGGGGAAATCTTGGTTTTAGCAGGTTTTTCTGTGGCTTGAGGTTTATAAATAAAAGCTAATAAATCCACTAATTCTTGACGTTGACGACGATTTAATGCCTGAATGGCCTTAGCGTCAGTTTCAAAGGGATTGGTGGCGAGGGTGACACTCCCAGGATAGGTTTGGGGATCAATCGTTTCATTCACCCCTAAATAATCCGCTAGGGTGAGTTTCCAGTCAAAACGATAGCGATTTGTCCGCTTTTTTAAATCCTGATTATAACGAATAAATCGACTAATTAGGGTATGTTCGGGGTCGATTTCTCCTGTTTCCTTGCGACGATACTCGTTTTCCTTGGGCAAGTACGGCAGTTGTTGATAAACAATCGCGGCGGCTCCTTCTGCCCGAATTGAAGAGGTATTAGGAACGGTGGGCGGATTTTGGGCGATCGCGGAGGAATTATGATGGGTTCCTAACCCCAAAACTAAACTTAGACCAAGCAGGGCTAACAAAAAAAACGATAGAATCCTGCTCGTTAAATTTTGCTTTTGACCAAGCAGAACCTCTATAATTTTTTGAGTTTTAGATTGAAAGGTCATGATTGCTAGTTTTTGCTTAGATTTGTCCTATGCTAACGCCCACTTTTAATCACTAATAATTTCGGGCTGGGTGAGTTCATCGGACATTTCGATAATGGCGCGGATCGTGGGTTTCATCATCGGATCATCAATGCTGTCCAGATCTTCATAACGACGACGTTTAGCTCGATTAGCCACCAAAACCGTTATGTGGTAACGATTAGAAGCCGCTCTTAGGAGGTCTTCGGAACGGTACATAACTTGAGAAGAATCAAAAGAAGGTCGTTTCTGCATTGATGTTCTGCCAATCGCGATTATTTTTATAGGTTTTTGGGATGATTTTTAAATGGAAGTTTAACTATCCAATCCACAAATTGCCCTAAGTCTATCCTAATCTAATCTGAGTTTCCTTGCACGCTTTCTTCTGTATTGCCGAATTTTCTCCCCCAGGGCTGTTATATTAATGGGTATCGCAATTTTTTATAGTGTAAAAATTTATATTGTCAAAATCTATGGCTGACCTCCTCACTCCCGCTATCAGCGATCGCATTTGTAAACACATGAACGAAGACCACGCCGAAGCGATCGCGCTTTACGCCAAGGTCTATGGCAATCAACCTGAAACAGAAACGGCTCAAATGTTATCTATTGATGCCCAGGGAATGAATTTATCGATTCAAATTCAGGAAAAAAAAGATACATTGCGAATTGAATTTGATCATACTCTAACGGATTCCGAAGATGCCCATCAAACCCTTATTGCGATGGTTCGACAAGCTAGGACTAATCCCGTCGGTTAAACGTTAAACTTTTAGTTATTTTAATTTTAAACTGTCGATAAATACAAAAAATTCTTCTTTACGCGTTTCTCAAGTATATAAAATGCGATGTAATCCTGTTTTATACCAGATAATCCCTTAACCATTGACGAAATTCTCGTCGCAATGCACTCATCGGCACTTCTCCACTTTTTTCCAGAAAGAGAGAAATTCCTTCAAGCACAGGTAAATCAGGAAACACTTTACTCGTTAAGGCATTCACATATTGACCATTTTCTAGGACACTAATTTCTAACTTTCCTTTTTTATAACACCAGATTTCAGAGACCCCTAACGCTTGATAAGCACTAACCTGAGCAAGGGATGTAAAATCTACTTCGATCGCTAAATCAGGAACAGGATCAACTGTCAGATCGAGACGTTGTTTCCCTATCATTGTTTGATAATTCTGAATGTAAAAACAATCATCAGGTTCAATTCCTGCTTGCATTGCTTGATTTTTAAAAGTCGTTGAACCCAAAGATTCCCATTCTAGACCTAGAGCGTGTCATCAATTAACACACTTGACATTAGTGAATAATTATGCTGTTCAAACTGGGCTACGCTAACCATATAACTGATGCGGCCAGATAGATGCCGCCTAGAAAATTGGCTGAGCGCTTCTCGTAACGAGTCGCAAGCGCACGATATTGTTTGAGTTTCGCAAAGAAGTTTTCGACTAAATGACGCGCTTTATACAAAAATGTATCATAAGGGCGAGGTTCTTTTCGATTACTTTTCGAGGGTATCACAGGCACTATCCCTCTTTTTTCTAGAACCTTAATGACTCTATCGTCTGCGTCATAGGCTTTGTCCCCTAGCACCGCTTCTGCTTCTACATCAGGCAATAGCACATCGGCTCCGTCTAAATCACACGCTTGACCTGGCGTTAGGAAAAAAGAGACTGGATTCCCTAATGCGTCTACTACGGCATGGATTTTCGTACTTAATCCTCCTGTACTCCTTCCTATATCTTCTTCCTCTGCGCTACTGTTTTTTGCTCCTGCACTGTGTTGATGCGCTCTCACAATCGTTGCATCTATCATTGCGTATTCATTATCAGCGTCCTGCGCTAAGTGCTTGAATACCTTTTCCCACACCCCTGATTTCGTCCATCGCGTAAAACGCGTGTGAATCACTCGAAAATCTCCAAACCTTTCGGGTAAGTCTCTCCAAGGAATGCCCGCTCTATATCGATATAATACGGCTTCAACAAACAAACGATTATCTTTGGCTGTTACTCCCACATCTCCCTCTTTTCCAGGTAATAGCTCTTTGATTCTTTCCCATTGGTCATCCCGCAACGCATAACGCCTCGTCATATTCACACCTCTCTTCAACGTATATTGTGTCATTTCATACTCTGCGCATTATTTGCCACTAATGTCAACCCCCCTAATTGATGACACGCCCTAGTTCATCTAGGATGATTTTCAATAAGTCTCCAATCAAGACTTTAGCTCGTTCATGTCCTGGTAATGGCATCCGAAATTCGAAAATTCCTCGGTAATAGGCAATATGGGAATGACGATGTTCTCCTAAATCGTCTAAAATCTCTTCAAACTCTTGCCAGCTAATATTCTCCAATATCAGCCGTTGACCAGGGGCTACTTGAATTTGAGCGATCGCAATTTTGACGGGCATATTTCAATCTCCATGTCATGGATTTAAACGTATTTTAATATTTTTTCATTTAATTGCAAAATCGGGATTGGGCTAATTCTGCGGCCAATGCGATCGCGGCTTTCATACTATCAGCCCTAGCAATTCCTTGAGCGGCAATATCAAAAGCAGTGCCATGATCAGGAGAGGTGCGAATAAACGGTAAACCAATGGTTGTATTAATCGCTTGATCAAAAGCCATTAATTTTACGGGAATCAAACCCTGGTCATGATAAAGAGCTAAATAACCATCTGCTGATTGAATATTACCATCCTTAAACCAAGCTTGCCCAGGCTTAACCCAGAGCGTATCAGGGGGAACGGGGCCAATCAATTTCACCTTGGGAAAGTGTTGACGGGCTTGCTCTAACCAAGGCATTAACCAATCCTGTTCTTCTGTGCCAATTTGTCCCTGTTCGCCACTGTGGGGATTTAAACCCGCGATCGCAATGGTCGGATAGGCAAGACCAAAATCATCTTGCAAAGTTTGCACCAATAACTCTAGTTTAAGACTCATCAACTCAGGCGTAAGGGTTGCCGAAACTTGATTTAGGGGAATATGGGTGGTTGCTAACAGGGTACGCATTGTCCAACCTGTATAAGGTGATCGCGCCACAAAAAGCATCCCGAATTTTTTGATCTGAGAACGTTCTGCTAAAACTTCTGTCTGTCCAGGGAAATCATAACCCGCCATTTTCCAAGCTGATTTAGCGATCGGAGCCGTGACAATTCCCTGAAAATTTCCCGCCAAGGTTTGGGCGATCGCGGTCTCTAGATAGGCAAAACTAGCCGCACCACTGGCCCCATTCCCCTGGCCTAATTGGAGTTGAGCTTCCGTATTTTTGTCTAAACTAACTTCCAAAAGGGAGAATTTTTCAGGATCAGCAACCTCTAGCCCCTGTTGTTTGAGCCTGAGATAGGAACGGTTTAACAGCGATCGTGTACCGACGAGGGTAAGGTGAGCCAATTGGGCGATCGCGGAATCCGCCAACGCTTTGAGAATAACTTCTGTACCGATGCCAGAGGGATCGCCCAGGGTGAGAGCAAGACGAGGAAGGGATGGAGCCATAGTCAGATTTGGAGAGCCTAGTTGTTCTACAATAGCAATAATGGTTATCCTCAACCGTTAATAAACTCACCATCGAAAAATAATCCTTCTTCAATTTTTTACCTAAAAACCTTAATTTCTTATTCCAGGAGACATAAACATGACCGCAGAAAGTATGTTATTTAACGGTGCAATCCTTCTTATCGTTCTCACTTTGGTGGGTTTAGCCTGGGGATTGTTGATCCTCAAATTACAAGGCGGCGAAGAGTAATTTTTCCCTAATTGAGACAGAATGGAGAGAGAAATTTTTCTTCATTCTTCATCTCAAATTATCAGAATAATTTTTAAATTATTTCTTTCTAATTAGCTTTTAAAAATTGTCAAACAAATATATATTTATTCAACCGTAGGGGCGCAAGGCTTGCGCCCAAAATCTTTAGTTGATCGGGGGGATTGTACCCAAAAAACGTTAATTAATCGATAGATTAATCCAAGGGTGTACGCAATACGCCCCTACATTTTGGTAATGTAATCACTTTTTTTTATAATTTTTTCTTAAAACTTTTAATCAACTTGTATAAATTGAGGTTTTTATCATGTCAGATACAACTCCTTCCGTTGAAGAAACCATTGAACCAGCCATTGAAACAATCATTGAACCAAGCATTGAACCGACTATCGAATTTTTTGCGGGATTACCCGAAACCTTAAGTAATGTGAGTTTACGGAAAAATAAACAAACAGGTGATCGCACGGTTTTATTTACCTTCCAAAATCTGAAAGCGATCAAAAAATTCCAGAGTTTTACTAACGAATTTCATGGCTCAATCCGTCTTAAGGATTCTGAGGGTGAAATCAGTGCGGAACCCTCTTCTTTAAAGTTTATTTTCGGAGGAGATGATGGAGATGATCTAAAGGGGGTTAAATGCGGCTTTGAAATCTATGAAGATGACCATTGGGAACGGTTTATGCGTTTCATGAATCGTTACGCAGAAGCCAATGGCATGGGTTATCAAGATAAGGCTTAATCTTTTTTCAAGCTGATTTTAGATAACTTTATCCCTAACTAAAATCAGTATTTTCAGCTATTTTTTATCATAAAATCAATCAAACAATCGGGTAATATCTTTCATGAAAATTGCAATTGCAGGTGCGACGGGGTTCGTCGGAACAGAATTAGTAGCAGAATTAAACAGTGAAAATCATTCCCTAGTGATTTTGGCTCGTAATCCTCAAAAAGCACAACGTCTCTTCCCGATGTCTGCCTATCCTAATCTCCAAGTCGTTGCCTATGACGCGACCCAATCGGGGGAGTGGCAAAAAGCGATTTCTGGTTGTGATGCTGTTATCAATTTAGCAGGAGAAGCGATCGCCGAAAGATGGACACCCGAATATAAAAAAGCGATTTTAGAAAGTCGTAAGTTAGGCACTCAAAAAATTGTAGAAGCCATTAGTCAAGCAGAATCTAAACCGACAGTATTAATTAATGCGTCGGCGATCGGTTATTACGGCTCTAGTGAAACGGAAACTTTTACAGAGAGTAGTCCTTCAGGCAAAGATTTTTTAGCTCAGGTTTGCCAAGAATGGGAAGCAGAAGCAAAAAAGGTTAAAGCCTTGAATGTGCGTTCCGTCATTTTGCGTTTCGGGATTGTTCTTGGTAACGGTGGAGCGTTAGCCAAAATGATCCCGCCTTTTCAACTGTTTGCAGGTGGCCCCATTGGCAATGGTCGTCAGTGGTTTTCCTGGATTGATCGGGATGATTTGGTTAATTTGATTATTTTTGCTTTGAAACAATCGAATATGGAGGGAACTTTTAATGCGACTTCTCCAAATCCCGTCCGCATGAACGAACTTTGTCAAACCTTAGGCAGTGTTCTAAATCGTCCTTCTTGGCTACCCGTTCCCGATTTTGCGATCGAACTTCTGCTGGGTGAAGCGGCCCAGGTAGTTTTAGAAGGACAAGAAGTTTTACCCAAGGCAACCCAATCAACGGGTTTTGAGTTTCAGTATCCTAATTTAAAGTCTTCATTAACTAAGATTCTTTCAGCGAATTAAGAACGTGTTTGCAAAGTTTTACGAAACTCCTGAATTCGTAAAGAGTTGTATCTATTTTGGGTAAGATTTCTACAAACTTTTATTAACACTTGCTTTTGAGGTAGAAATTGCAGAAAGAGAGCTACTGAATCATGGCACAATTGAAGTTGAGCTAGTTAAGCTTTTTTCTGAAATCCCCCCGTTATTTCTTTCCATGAACGAGCATCTCCCCGAATCCCAGCAAGTCCTCTCCGAAGAAGTCGCTACTGAATTAATGCGATCGCTACTGCACAAAGAAGGAAACTGGGTAGAATGGGGAAAAGGTTGCCAAAAACTCCAAAAAGCGGGTTATTCTGCCGAAATAATCTTTGAAAAAACAGGATTCCAGAAGGTACAGCAAAATTTAATTATTGTTGCTTCCCAGGTCTATGAAAGTTTAGTGAATTCTAATGTGTCAGAAACGATTTTAAACTATTTTCTTGGCCCGAAAAGTGATGTACTGTATGAATTTCGCGTCCTCAATCACAAAAGACGTGCCGCCGCCGCCGAAACGGCCTATGAGAAAAACCTAGATAATGAGGTCGCCAAGGAATTAGCCAAAGCCATTCAGGAATTTACTCGTTTTTCCCAGTTACCCTCTGGATTTACCGACCATCCTGGAGATGCGATCGCCTATCAATGTTGGAAATCTGCCCGACAAACTAAAAACCTGCAAACCCGAACTCGTTTGATTGCGAAGGGTTTAAAATTTGCCCATTCTCCCTCTGCTAGAACGGCGATCGAACAATTATTGAGCGATTTGTCCGTCACTCCAACCCGTAAGGCTCCATTGATTCCCCTCCATCGTGTCGAAAATGATGAGGAGCTGTCGCGATTGGTTCCTGTCGCGGGAACTTGGCCCCTAACCCGTGAGAAAATTAATGCGGTTCAAGCAGTAAATATTATTGAACCCTTTGGCATGGTGGAATATTCAGGCTCTGGAGCGGTCGTGCCGCTTCCTGGCTGGCAAATTGTCCTAAAAGCGGTTGATCCCATCGCATTTTTCTGTCAAAGTGGCGAATTATCGGACGCATTAACCAACAAAAATGAAACTGTTCTCGTCGTCATTGATCGGGCGGCCAAGGAATGGGATGAAGATGGATTTTTCTTGGTAGAGGAAGGAGAAAACGTCAAGGTCGATTGGTTTGAGTCCGCTCCGACGGTCGAAATTATCGGTCAGGCGATCGTGGTATTGCGACCTAAACGGATTTTTGATGAGAATAATCTGTTAGAACCCTGGCAGATGGATGATTAATCTCAATTTTTTCGGTCAAGCACTTGTTAAGCACTTTTAATTGAGCGTCGAGGCTTGGTTTTCTTGTGATGTATTAAATTGCAAAATACTGATTATTGGTGTCATTAATAAAAATGCGACTTCGGGCTTAAATCTTAATATTCAGTTACGAAGCGTTTTTCTGGGCTGTCTGAATGGGACAATAGGCAATATTTATTTTTAAGATTTTATCAAAAATGAGTGTTACCCCTGAATCCGTTCAACAATTACTCAGTTCTGATTCCTTCAGCGATCGCGTGCGTGGTCTCAATCAACTCAGACAAATCGAGCCTAAATTGGCGTTTGAGATGGTGAAACCCCTCATTAATGATTCTAATCCCCGAATTCGCTACGCCGCCGTTGGTCAACTCGATCCTTTAGGTCAGGAAAATCCCTCGGAAGCCTTGGTTTTACTGCGCGATCGCCTTTTTAATGATCCAGAAGTTGATGTCAAATCCGTTGCCGCCGATGTGATTGGGGGGCTAAAGCTCACGGAAGCCTATGAAGATTTACAAAAAGTTTATGAAACGACTCCAGAGTGGCTGTTGCAGATGAGTATTATCGCAACTTTGGGAAAATGGGCGATGCCAGGGGTTTTGATTTACTCAAAATTGCTTTAAATTCAGAAAATAGTTTAATTCGGACGGCGGCCATTAGTGCTTTAGGGGATTTACAAATTTCTGAGGCGATTCCTTTGTTATTACCTTTAGCGAAAGATGAAGATTGGCAAGTTCGTTTTCGATTGGCGATCGCGTTAGGACAATTTGAGAAAGACAAGGTAGAAAAGGTGTTAACAGAATTAGCCCAAGATCCCTTTGAACAAGTTGCCCAAACTGCTCAGGATATTTTAAATAAAATGGCTTAAAATCTAAAATATGCTGAAGCAGGGCAGAAAGATTAATGAGTACAATTAACAAACTTAATCTCCTCAATTTCTTCTTTTTTCTCTTGTAAATGTTTCAATATTTGAAATTCTCCTAAGCTATTAGTCATTTAAATAGCATATATAGTCATTTTAAATAAGAATGAGACACTATGCGGTACAGTATTGACGGATAATTTCGTCGAGAGATGTGCCAGGGTCAGCATACATCCTCGCTCGTTTTAGCGCACCAAAATCATGTTCAATATCGTTTAAATCAGGAGAATATTTGGGAAGAAATATGATGTTATGCCCTGCTTCTTCTACTAACTGTCTGATCACCGTCTTTCGATGAATCGGGGCATTATCCATAATTAGTATTGATGGTATAGCTAGTGAAGGTAGCAGAAATAGACTTAACCAACCTTCAAAACCCGACGCATCTAAACTTCCTTCAAATATCATTGGTGCAATAAAATCTTTTTTCCCTTTTCTTCTTCCCGCTACTAAATTTTCTCTCTTTCCTCTCTTTCCTTGCTTTTCTCCATAGATTTTCTTGCCTTTTTTTGACCAAGCGTACAAAATAGCTTGAAATTCTTCAAATCCTGATTCATCTATAAATACTAGACTTCCACTTCCGTATATCTTAATCAGTTCTCTCAGCATTCTATAATACTTGATACGCTCTTCTCTATTTCTTTCTTGGTAACGTAATTCTTTTTTTTTCTGGTGATTTCCATCTTTTTTAATGCATAGGATATTGCACTTAAATGCACTCCGAACTTTTTTGCTCTCGTTACTAATCTGTCATTGGGATTTTCTTTTACATCTTTTTCTAACGCTTTCCAATCTAATTTTCGATTACGATGTTCTACTATTGTTGGTGCTAGATTTTCTCTTCCCAACCACCGATATATTGTTGCCCTGCCTACCTGATAGATTTTTGCTGCATGGGTTGCACTTCCTCCTTTTTCCACAAAATCTATCACTCTTTTTCTTAAGTCTAGACTGTAAGGCATATTTTTCAATCCTTTTATGTTTTTTAACCAGTATACATCATTTTTTTATTGTCTCATCCTTATCTAAAATGACTATAACCCACATTCCGCAGGTTGACTCAAGGAACAAGATAATACATTTGTACTACTTTTTCTTTCCGTAGATTAGTTTGTTGGGTCAGGAATACTTCTGAAAAAGCTGCGTTTCCTATGTGATAAAGCTTTGAAGACTTTTCGGCTAGAAATATTTCTCTCTACTGTTAATTTTTTCATCAAACAAAATGAGAGCATTCGTCATCAGAAAAAAGATACTTGCTGGATTCACTATCACGATAAGCCTATTTTTCGGTTTAGTATAAGCCCATGAATAAGACAGTAATTCGCACAACCCTTGTTCTGTAAGGATTTTAAAATTGTTTAAAAGTTCTTTTGCACCTGCGGAACGTGGGCTCGAATCGAATCCTTGGGCAATGTTCCCGCAAACGGTGGATTTGCCAACATCACCTTATAGCGACGACGCAAATCATCCTCACTCAATCCCCCCAGATCAGATAAAACATTGGCCAGCTTGATTTTGGCATTCTTCGCCTCATGGAGAACCAAATTCATCATCGCAATGCGTAACATTTGCCGCGATACATCAAAGCCATAAATAG
Source organism: uncultured cyanobacterium (assembly GCA_963807635.1). Lineage (GTDB taxonomy): Bacteria > Cyanobacteriota > Cyanobacteriia > Cyanobacteriales > Microcystaceae > Snowella. Next base: position 5,900 of record CAWEDJ010000040.1, on the reverse strand, counting down.
AAGATTCCAACAGCTTCCAATCTGGTAACTTGTCCCTAATCCCTTTGCGATAGGTTTGTAAATTCGGTAATTCTTTTTTCGCCTCTGCCAGACTTTGACCCCGCTTATCCAGCCAATCCTCTCCATAAATGGGAATCTCAACGGGATTTTCACTATATTTTGCCAAAATATAATCCAAGGAATCAATTAAAAAGCCCCCTGTCCCCATCGCAGGGTCACAGATGCTATCCCCAAACTCTGGATCAACCATCTCCACCATGAAAGAGAGAATCTGACGAGGAGTGCGAAATTGACCATTTAATGCCGATTGTCCTAAATGAGTCAGTAAATACTCAAAAATTTCCCCCTTAATGTCTTGCCCCAACTTACTGAGTTCGAGGGCATCCAACTTATCAATCACCGTTTTTAGTACATTCGGATCATTAATCTCTAGTACCGCATCCCGAAAATAATCCGCTACCTTGGGCGCATCTTTAATCAGGGAATTAGCCATGTAGGGAAACACCTCATCCCGCAGAAAATCCCTCAGATCCATTCCGCTTTTAAATCGCCATTTTGACCACCGATAGCGTTCTGCTTGTTGAGGAAACAATAATTTTGTATCATCATCTTTCCCTGTGAGACGAGCGCGTAATTCTCGCTGGGACTCCTCCTCATCCAACAATTTTAGATAAATTAGATAGGAAATTTGCTCGATGTAGGTAACAGGATTGGTAATCCCTCCTGCCCAGAGAGTGTCCGTGAGACCGTCGAGTTTGCGCCGTAAATCTTGATCCATGAGTTTTATACTGCTTCCTTAGCCATTTCCGTTGCGTCGTTGAGAAAAACGGAACGATTTAAGTCATCGAACAGATCCTTCAATCCCTGCTCTCCAAACAATTCTATCCCTAAGCCTGCCGCATTCAAAACGGATAAGGGCGGCTGAAAAAGATCTTCGAGACTCAGTTTTCCTTTAGCGATACCTCGATTCTTGAGCAAGGACAGATATTTGGCTTGTTCTGGCGTAAAAGATTATATAATCAGCCATGCCCTAAAATTTTCTTCTTTTTGTTCAGCAATACTCTTAATCTTAATCAGTTTCAGAGCGGCTTTAATAAAATCAATCAGATTACTCTGCGGATTGTTGTAAGCTCGGCGCAAATTCTCCTCATTGAAATAATATTTGGGTTGGTTAAGCTGCTGCTCTATTTGATTTTCTTCTTCTTCCGTTAAGAACTCACCTAGTCGAATTTTCTGTAAAATTAAATCCTCTGATACCTGATTATTGATGGTTTCTTTCCAAATAGTGACATAGCGACGTTTATCGAGTTGTTCCCCCTCATTACCGATTTCTACATACTGCACAGCCTCCTTCCAGCGATCGCCGATTCCCAATTCGATTAATTCTCTGGGAGAACGGGGGCCACCACCTGAACCGCCCGAACTGCTACCTCTTCCCGTACCAGCAAAAAAATCCTCATCGCTATCGTTGAAATGTTGGTGATTACGAAAAAAGTCATAGATCATGAATCGCTGTTTACCGATGTGAGGCGCGACCCTCGTTCCCCGTCCCCGCACTTGTTGATATAAAATCGGGCTACGAATGCGACAACACATGACCAAATGCAACACTTCCCGACAATCAAAACCCGTACTGAGCATATCCACACTGACCGCGACCTGGGGATAATCCTCGTACTTGAAGCGACGAATTAAGTCATCGGCATTGGCCAGCATCACTCGTGATCACCTCGGCATATTTCCCTTTACATTCGGGATGGAGTTCATTCAGATAACGGGTTAATCGGGCCGCATGACTTTTCGTGATGGCAAAAACAATGGATTTACCAGGGCCAATTTTCTGGTCAGGAGCTAATTCCAAATAATTGCCCCAAGCCAACCGATCAAATTCCTCCATCATCAAGCGATTGGTATCTTCATTCGTCCATTTGCGCTCAAAGGCGCTGGATCATACTGCACACCATCTTTCTCTGCCCCGTCAGCCAAAATTTCGGTGATCCCCTTGGCAAAGGTATAGCGGACTAAATACTCACTTTTAAAGGCATCCTGGATGGGATAGGAAAAATCGGGCTGTTCATTGCGACATTGATAAAAATTAAAGGTATTGCGGTCAATGTAGCCTGCGGGAGTTGCTGTCAAGCCCAAATGAAACGCATCAAAGTAGGTGAGGGGCCGTTTGCCAAACCCCATAAATAGAACGGTGACATTCATCAGCAATCACAATGTCAAAATAACCACTGGTAAATTCGGGATAACGCCCAATCATTGTCTGCAAGAGGGCGATCGTGATTTGTTTTTCTTGCCGCACAATTCCTGGCTTTAACCAATAGCTATCGTATTGCAGCAGAATATCTGTGATAGATTCCCTCGCCTGTTTGGCCAGTTGTTCCCGATCCACTAAAAACAGAATTTTTTCCGCAATACCCGCATCAATCAACCGTTTGATCTGTAAACAAATGAGGTCAGTTTTTCCTGTTCCCGTTGGCAATTCAATCAAAAAACGCCGTTTACCCAACTCAAGAGCATGATCCATTGCCCGCATTGCTTCCTGTTGGTAGGGACGGACTTCACGGGTTTCCCCTTGTCTTAGGTAGTATTCAGGAATGGCGATCGTGGCTAAGGGCTTACTATTTGAGCGCATTTCTACCAAACGCTCTAGGTCTCGCCGCGAAAAGAAAGAGTTAACGAGCCGAGCATCGTCATTGAGATAATCCCAAAAATAAATCAGTTCTCCATTGGTCAAGAAAATAAAGGGAGCCTTTAAACTTTGGGCATAGGGTAGAGCTTGCTGTTTTGCTGTATAGGGATCAATCGCATCTTTTTTTGCTTCAATAACGGCCAGCGATCGCCCTCTTTGATCCAGCAAAACATAGTCAGGTTTACCCCTGTCTGTCTTGACTTCAGTTAGAACATGAGTCTTGTCGGCAGGATTCCACCCTGCTTGACGCAATTGGTCATCAATAATGATTCGGGCATCTGTTTCGTTACTCAAGCTACCAACCTACTTTTGATTCTCCAAACAATGGATTTTTGGACTATTTACTATTTATTAGACATAACCGAATCTTTTTCTATCAATTGCTGCTGTAATTTCTGATGGATAAGATCCAACCACAATGGAATAATCGGCTGACCGTTATCTAGAAACGCGATCGCCTGTTCACGTTCAAATTCTATCAAGTCCAATATTCCCGAACCACTGTCCCAAATTAACATTAATCGTACCTTTATGTCAGGATTTGCATATTCTGGAACCTTTTCCTTGAGCGATCGCAAAATATTTCGTGCCACATCAAAGCTCAACCCTAGAAATAATACATATCTCATCAATGCCAACTCAACCAACTCACGATAGGAGTAATAAATACTCTTTCCCGTCCCTGTTGCACCAACTGCTGGCACAATAACTTCACTTTCACGCCAATATTGCAACTGGCGCAAAGTACATTCCGTTAAAATCGCGGCTTCCTTGCTGCTAAAAAAACTTTTTTCCATATAGCCGATCTTATAAAAGAATGCTAAAATACACTTGTGTTTGTATTAAACAATTTTGTTCAAAAAATGAGCCAAGTTACAATCCACTGTCGCCTCATTGCACAAGAAGCCTCCCGTCAATATCTTTGGGACTTGATGACCAAACTGAACACCCCGTTTATCAATGAGCTTTTAGCCCAGGTGAGAGAACATCCCGACTTTGAACAGTGGCGGCAAGTTGGCAAGCCCAAAGCAGGAATTATTACTACATTAGGAAAATCTCTAAAGGCAGATCCTCGTTTTATCGGTCAACCCGCAAGATTTTATACCTCAGCCACTAATCTAGTTGAATATATCTTCAAATCGTGGCTTAAAATTCAGAGACGCTTGCAATCTCAAGTGGATGGGCAAAAAAAATGGTTGGAAATTCTCAAAAGTGATGAAGAATTGATCCAACTCAGTAATTTAAGCTTCGAGGAAATTCAGGCTAAAGCCTCGAACATCTTGACGAACTTAACACCGCAAGCTGAAGCTCTGCCGATTAAGAAGGTAAATAAAGCCAAGAAAAAGGGGGAAAGTAAAGAAAACCTCTCTTTATCTCAATTATTGTTCGATGCTTACCGTAAAACAGAAGACGTACAAATTCGTTCCGCGATCGCCTATTTGTTAAAAAATGGTTGTAAATTACCTAGCCAGAAAGAGGATAGTAAAAAATTCAGGCAACGTCGTCGTAAAGCAGAAATCAAAACTCAACGTCTTACCGATCAACTCGAAGGCAGCCTTCCTCAAGGGAGGGATTTAACGGGGCAACAGTGGCTAGAAACATTGATTGTGGCTTGTAAAACAGCCACTACCGACACTAATCAAGTTCGTTCCTGGCAAGATAAACTGCTGACTCGTTCCCAAGTCCTTCCTTATCCCATAGATTTTGTAACCAATGAAGACCTAATTTGGAGTAAAAACGAGAAAGGTCGCCTCTGTGTTCATTTCAATGGATTAAGCGAGCATTTTTTTGAGATCTATTGTGATCAACGCCAACTGAAGTGGTTTAATCGTTTTCTTGAAGATCAGCAAATCAAAAGAGAGGGCAAAAATCAACATTCCAGTGCCTTATTTACTCTCCGTTCTGGACGAATTGGATGGCAAGAGGGAAATGGGAAAGGAGATCCTTGGAATCTTCATCATTTAGCCCTTTATTGTACCCTCGATACCCGTTTCTGGAGTGCAGAAGGAACGGATTTAGTGCGTCAGGAAAAAGCGGGTGAGGTGGCTAAAATACTCACCACAATGAAAGAAAAAGGAGATTTAAGCGAACAACAACAATCCTTTGTTCAACGAAAAAACTCGACATTGACCCGAATGGCGAATCCCTTTCCTCGTCCGAGTCAGCCTTTGTATCAAGGACATTCCCATATTCTGCTTGGAGTCGCCTTTGGTTTAGAAAAACCTGCAACAGTTGCCCTAGTCGATGGCATCACAGGGAAAGCGATCGCCTATCGGAGTATCAAACAATTACTGGGGAAAAATTATAATTTACTGAATCTTCAAAGACAACAGAAGCAAGCTCATACGCATGATCGCCATAAAGCTCAAAGGAAAGGAGCCTCTTCTCAGTTTGGCGAGTCAGAGTTAGGTCAACAGATAGATCGCCTTTTAGCCCAAGCTATTGTTCAGTTAGCTCAGGTTTATCATGCGGGAAGCATTGTTGTACCCAAATTAACTAATATTCGAGAAATTGTTCAATCAGAAATCCAAGTCAGAGCAGAAGAAAAAATTGCTGGTTCCATCGAAGCTCAAAAAGCTTATGCCAAAGAATATCGAATGAATATCCACAAATGGAGCTATGGCAGATTAATCCAAAATATTACTGCCCAAGCTACTAAATTCGGCATCGTCATTGAAGAGGAAAAGCAAGTGATTCGCGGTAGTCCCCAAGAAGAGGCAAAGGTAATGGCGATCGCGGCCTACCATGCCCGAATTCATTCATGAAAATGTTACAACACTGAACCTTGACAATATAATAGAATTAATTAAAAGCACCATCGGTCATGTTTCTTCGTAAACCTCTGATCGGTGAGAAACGGGTTAGTTTGACTGTTGGAAGACAGTTTTGCTTTCTGACCCTAGTAGCTGTACACCCTGAAGCTGCTGTTTTCGGACGGGAATAAGGTTGCACCCAGCATTAAGTGGTGTGGGTTTACCACAGTTATGGCTACTAAATCACCTCCGATCAAGGAGGAATCCACTTTTTTTTCAGTACTGCGCGGCCCCTTAGCGGTAAAAATCAATATTTTAAATTTGGTTTAACAATCAAAGGATTGAGATAACATCTTTAGTTATCGAAGTTCTTATAAGACAAGCCTTTCACGCATTAGAGTTCGTTGAAAAATGTAGTCTAAATGTGAACCAAATATAAAAACCTGCTT
>CAWEDJ010000039.1:5000-86766 GCA_963807635.1 uncultured cyanobacterium | reverse complement strand
ACTCAACCTACGCGCTGAGCTATTTTTATTTTCTTGTTTTTCTTTAAAGATTCAAAAGTATGAAAAGAGATTGGGATTTATTACGTTCTATTTTAATTGATGTGGAATCCTGTGAAGAAGCACTTCCTGTTGTTTTTATAAACGAAAAATATAAAGCAACTTATGGTGGAAATCACTATCTCGAGAAATCAGTGATCAAGAATTCAATAAGGTACGAGAACATGTATTACTTCTTGGTGATCAAAATCTTGCAAAAGTTCGAGATTTAGACGGAGGATTTGTTGTTGATCGATTAACGATGGAAGGGCATGATTTTTTAGATGCTTCAAGAGATGAAAGTCGTTGGAAAAATGCAATGAAAAAAATTGAAGAAAAAGGGGGAGGAGCCGTTCCCATTGGTATTTTAATTCAAATTCTTTCCAGCTTAATGAAGCAATCTCTTGGAATTACCTAGCAGTTCATGCTCCGATCACTCCAAACTGGAAAACCGCACCATGATATCGGGAAAACCCCATCCCCTCCCTGTAAACTTCACCCCTACAATGGGAGTTGTAGTCACCTATACGAAAATCCTATGCAACCCACCAATCCCAACCAATTCACCGAAAAAGCTTGGGAAGCCCTTGTACGGACTCCCGACATTGCGAAACAACATAAACAACAACAAATTGAAAGCGAACACCTCCTCAAAGCCCTATTAGAAGAAGAGGGGCTGGCCATTAGTATCCTCAATAAAGCCAATGTCAGTGTTCCCAAATTCCGCGATCGCGTAGAAGCGTTTATCAACAGTCAACCCAAAATCGCGAATCCGAGTGAATCGATTTATTTAGGCCGTAGTTTAGACACGCTATTAGACCGAGCCGAAGCTTTTCGTAAAGAGTTTAAAGATGATTTTATTTCCATTGAACACCTCATTTTAGCCTATGCTAAAGATGATCACTTTGGAAAAAATTTATTTCAAGAATTTGGACTCACAGAAATTCAATTAAAAAATATTATTACACAAGTAAGAGGTAGTCAAAAAGTGACTGATCAAAATCCCGAAGGTAAATATGAATCCCTTGAAAAATATGGGCGGGACTTAACCCAAATGGCCCGTGAAGGAAAGGTTGATCCCGTGATTGGGCGGGATGATGAAATTCGCCGTACTATTCAAATTTTGTCTCGCCGTACCAAAAATAATCCTGTTTTAATTGGGGAACCTGGAGTCGGTAAAACTGCGATTGTGGAAGGTTTAGCCCAACGAATTATTAACCGTGATGTCCCCGATTCTTTACGCGATCGCAAACTAATTGCTTTAGATATGGGAGCTTTAATTGCGGGAGCAAAATATCGCGGTGAATTTGAAGAAAGACTGAAAGCCGTCCTTAAAGAAGTTACCGAAAGTCAGGGCAATATTATTCTCTTTATTGATGAAATTCATACCGTTGTGGGGGCGGGTGCGGCCGAAGGTGCAATGGATGCAGGTAATTTATTAAAACCCATGTTAGCGCGGGGAGAACTGCATTGTATTGGCGCAACAACCTTGGATGAATATCGCAAATATATCGAAAAAGATGCGGCCCTAGAACGGCGTTTTCAACCAGTTTTAGTGGATGAACCCAATGTGATTGATACTATCTCGATCCTGCGGGGGTTGAAGGAACGCTATGAAGTTCATCACGGGGTTAAAATTGCCGATAGTGCCTTAGTGGCGGCTGCCGTTTTATCCAATCGATATATCAGCGATCGCTTTTTGCCCGATAAAGCCATTGATTTAGTGGATGAATCTGCGGCTAAATTAAAGATGGAAATCACCTCTAAACCAGAGGAATTGGATGAAGTTGACCGTAAAGTTCTCCAATTAGAAATGGAGCGTTTGTCTTTACAAAAAGATAATGATGTGGCTTCTCAGGAACGGCTAGAAAAAATTGAACAAGAACTAGCGAATCTCAAGGAAGAACAGTCAAAATTGAATGGACAATGGCAATCGGAAAAAGAAGTCATTGATCAAATTCGTACTGTCAAAGAAAAAATCGATCAAGTCAATCTAGAAATTCAACAAGCCGAACGGGATTATGACCTCAATAAAGCGGCAGAATTACGCTATGGAACTTTAACGGATCTCCAACGAAAAGTTAAGGAATTTGAAATCCAATTAGCAGATAAACAAACCTCTGGAAAATCTCTTTTACGAGAAGAAGTTCTAGAGTCAGATATTGCCGAAATTATTGCTAAATGGACGGGTATTCCTATTAGTAAATTAGTGGAATCTGAGAAGGAAAAACTCTTACATTTAGAGGATGAATTACACGATCGCGTTATTGGCCAAGAAGAAGCGGTTACCGCCGTTGCTGAAGCCATCCAACGATCGCGGGCGGGTTTATCCGATCCAAATCGTCCGACAGCAAGTTTTATTTTCCTAGGCCCAACGGGGGTCGGGAAAACGGAATTAGCCAAGGCTTTAGCCCAAAATCTCTTTGATACGGAAGAGGCGATCGTCCGCATTGATATGTCTGAATACATGGAAAAACATACTGTTTCTCGCTTAATGGGTGCGCCTCCAGGATATGTGGGCTATGAAGAAGGCGGGCAATTAACGGAAGCGATTCGTCGTCGTCCCTATTCGGTTATTCTCTTTGATGAAATTGAAAAAGCTCACGGAGATGTCTTTAATGTGATGTTGCAAATCCTCGATGATGGGCGTTTAACCGATGCCCAGGGTCATGTGGTGGATTTCAAAAATACCATTATTATTATGACCAGTAATCTCGGTTCCCAATACATTTTAGATGTGGCGGGGGATGATTCTAAATATGAGGAAATGCGATCGCGAGTCATGGAAGTGATGCAGGCAAATTTCCGTCCTGAATTCCTCAATCGGGTGGATGAAACGATTATTTTTCATGGGTTACAAAAAACGCAATTACGGGAGATTGTTAAAATTCAAGTTCAACGTTTGGAATCTCGTTTAACGGAACAAAAGTTATCCCTCAAATTATCAGAAAGTGCCTTAGATTTCCTTGCAGAAATTGGTTATGATCCTATCTATGGTGCGCGGCCTTTAAAACGGGCTATTCAACGTTATCTCGAAACCGCGATCGCGAAATCAATTTTACGCGGGCAATATAAACAGGGCGACACAATTTTTGTGGATGTTGAAGCTGAACGTTTAAGTTTCAAGCATCTTTCTAATGAGTTACTGACTGCTTAAATTTTTGCAGGGGCTTAATACCATAAGCCCTTTTTATTTCTCCTTCAAATTGACTCAAAATTAAGCGGCGATCGCCCTTTTTAATTACAAACAACAAACTGCGATCATCCTTTTCCATCACAAATAGATCGCGCTCATTTTTACCTTTGGAACGTTGGGTTTCCTGTTATCAAACTAACCTATAAGATCGGTGATCGCACTAATAAAACATCGGCGATCGCATTTTCAAAGGCTTGTTCAGAGGTTCTATTCATGACATTCTCTTGAGTTTCTTACGGAGGTAATAAATAACAACTTGACAAAATGGTTCAAGTTCTTCTCCACTGTCACCATTCCATTTGCGAAGTTCTTTTTCTATAGCTATCTTTGAAGGATTGCCTCTCATAAAGCTTTGCTGTAGAGCATTTAATACTGCTTTACGGTTGCGATTTAACGACCTTTCATTTAAGTTCAGAACATCATTAATCTCTTGATCGAATTGCACATCATTTGATTTAATGGTTCCATCTCCTAGAAACTGTAATTTGCTTTCAACATCATGAAATGGATCTGCTGGATTGAATGATATGTCATCATTTCCTTTTCTGGTGTCACAATGCTGATCACGTTTGGATTTTCCTGTACCGCCGGGACAAGCTCCCAGCAGATTATCATAGTCTAACTGTCGTTTTGGATATTTATCTTGACATTGCCAATGCTCGATTTTCATACTTTCTAGATTAGGACGAATCCTCTGCATACAGTAACAACAAATTCCACGTTGTTCAGCTACTAAACTTTTTCGTAGATCATCCTTCTTAGCATAATTTTCGTAATTAGAATCGGTATTGCATCGATGCTGGGTTACAGCAATTTCCGATCAAACGCACCACGAAAAAGCTATCTCAAAGGCTCAAAGTAGAGACCACAATGTTGGAACCAATCAAGAGCATTTTCATCAGTAATGGTATTGATCGCATTAGTAATAGCTTCGTCAAGAGCCTCGATTGTTCGAGCTTTAGCAGAGCGAATAATTTCTTTTAATTTAGACCAACACAACTCAATTGGTGATAAATCTGGCGAATAGGAAGGTAAAAATTTAACCTTGGCTCCAACAGATTCAATCAGATTTGTAGTGACGGTAGCGTAATGTACAGACAAATTATCCATCACGACAATTGCCCCTGCCCATAACTGAGGTAATAATACTTGCTCAATAAAGACTAAAAAACTATCGGTATTTAGACTGCCAGGAAAGGTCATTGAGGCAATCAAACCTTCATCACTCATCGCCCCAATTAAAGTGATGTTTTGTCCTTTATTTCCTGGACGCTCATCATAAACCCTTTCTCCTCCCAGACAACGCGCATAGAGTCTTACCATCGCTAGATTAAGACCCGTCTCATCAATGAATATCAGGTTTCTTATATCTATCGTCTCTAGCCAACGTCTAAATTCATAACGCGATTCTTTAACCTTTTCTGTGCCTTGCTCACTTGCTACTAATGTTTTTTTTTTACGCCCTAATTCTAAACGTGTAAGAGTTCGACTTACCCCCGATATACTTACTTCTATTCCTTTCTCTTGTTGCAATTTTTCTTGGATTTCTCGTAAATATATATCATTTTGTTCTGCAACTATTTTTTTTAATAATTCTTCGTCTTCACCCTTTATCTTTGAACGGCGATCTCCCCCTTGGGGTTTGGGTGCTATTTCATTTGTTTGTCGATACCGACGTAAAAAATCGCGAACGAAAGATAAGCTAACCTTAAATCGTTTTGCTAAACCTCTTTGAGTATTTTCTTGGTTTTGCCATGCCGTTAGTATTCTTTGGCGTAAATCTAGCGAATATGCTGCCATATCTCATTAATTTTTTTAAGTTTTTTTCATGTTACCATACTTGTAGCGGGTTTGAACGAAATTTGCTGTAATGATTGCGGCTCTGTAGTTTTTTGAATATTTCTCATTCTTTGCCTTCCAAAAATTTGATCAAAGTTTGAGCGCGAGTAATTTCAGGGTCACGATCGCCAATTTTTGTGATCAGTGGAATCATCGCTTGCCGAGCCATATCAAAATCTTCATCATCAATTAGCTGAAACATTTTATGAAGATTTTGTGTGACTTCTTTGTTTCGTTCTGACGCTCCCATTAGCTCGTCTAAGACTCGATTTGCATCTAGACCATAAGACTCTGATGGAATCGTAGAAATAATGTCACCATTTTCTGCCTCATATCCAAGAAATCTAATAGATTTAGCTTCAACTTCACTAGTAATTATCGGTGAATGGGTAGTACAGACAAACTGGATCGCGGGAAAAGTGGTTTTGAGATCGTCTACGACTTGACGTTGCCATTTGGGATGTAGATGCACATCAATTTCATCAATCATCACTAATCCCGATGTTTGCTGCAAGATTTGCGGTAATGCTTGATTGTCTGTATCTATTTCTTCGGGCAGAAAAGCAGCATTTTGAGTAACAATCTTGATGGCGAGATCGGCGATTAGCGCTACCATCATTTTTTGTCCTGCACTCAGATTGCTAAAGGGTTGGGGCTGACCATTGATCGCAATGGCAATTTCACCACGATCGCCATCAAACCAAAGATCATTAGCGTTAGGAATGCAGCGCAAGATGGCGAACTTCACAACCTTGTAACCTGATCGCATTTGTCCCTATTTTTTGACTGAGGCGATCGCTTCTTTTTGAAACCAAGTATTTAGGCGAGAGGTGCTAATCCGTTCTTCAAAACAATCATAAAAAGCATCCCAACGGCGAGATGGACTGGTGTAGGTTATAGCAGCGCGTTGATTGGAGGGTAGCCCCGCTCGCCCTGCTCCGTAGTAAGCCATGACAGGTAGCCAGATTTGATCGCCTGCTGCGACCTGTTTAAACAACTTAGAGATGATATCTAGAGATTCTTTTGCTTCTGTATTGGAAGTTCGAGAACTATTCTCTTTAATTTGTCGCAACCATTGCACAGGTTGATCGTTGATTGTGCCGATCGCTTTAATTTCGGTGGGTGTGCGTTCGATAAATTGGGTAATGCTATCGATAGAGATAGCCTCTAAACGGATTTCTGAACGTAAAATATTACGTCGGCTATAGTTGAGGGTAGTGTCAGGAGAGTTGACCAGCCAAACTCCTGCGGCGATCGCCAGGGCATCGAGAATAGAGGTTTTACCTGTACCATTATCTCCAATTAGCAAGGTGAATTGGGGGTGTAGGTCAAGGCTATAGTTAGAGAACTTTTTGAAGTTTTTTATCTCTAATCGGTCGATTCTCATGGTTGTTATCCTACAGCAAATTCTGTATATTGACGGAGGTATGGAGAATGGTAGGCAAGAATGACATCTTTACTAGGTACCCCTTGGCTATAAGCTCATCGGCGATCGCGTCTTCGGTGCCGTCATGTTGTATCCATATTTTGTCACCAATAATGTCAACATGGATCGCACAGCCATAGATGCGGGTATTGTTATTTTGTAGTGTCCTGAATCCGTGGATAAGACACCTCAAAACGAATAGACTAGCTGTCTTCCAGAAATACGAGCCACAGGTCTAAAACATTACCAGCATCCCTTTTGACAAAAATTGATTGACCCTAACTCGGATAACATTCAGATTTCTCGACTTAACCGACAATGAGGGCGATCTGCATGGTCGTACTTTCAGCGATCGCTTTTCAATTATCAATAACAAAACTGCGATCGCTAAGTTTCAGCGCAATATCATCATTATCGCTTGAGGTGACATAAGACAATTTGTTACAATCCCATGTAAGTTTATCCTATGGCTTAAACGGTATGAATTTTCAAAAACTTCACGAACAAGTATTAACGCTTTCGGAAGATGATCGTTGGGAATTAATCAATATCTTAATGAAATCCCTGCGCTCAAAACCTTCATTAGCGATCCAACATAAAGGTATCGCGTCAAGTTTAGTGGGCATTGCGAAGACTGATGCGCCTGCACCTACGGATGAAGAGGTTAAATCCCTTTTAGAAGCAAGGCTTTTGCAAAAGGAATGAAGGTCTTATTTGATACGAATGTTTTATTAGATTTAGATTTTAGCGAGATATGTTACAATCAGTTAGTTATTTTGAACAGCTTTATAATAATAATTTAAGTTAACTTAAAACAATAGTTGAGATTATACAAATGCTTCCAATTCCTAAGCAGTACGTTTTAGATGAAGAACAAAAGCCCTTAGCAGTTCAGATTCCTATTGCCATTTATAACCAAATCGAAAAAATTTTAGAAGATTTTGGATTAGCAAAATTGATGGAAGAAGTTGAAAATGATGAACAACTCTCTGGAGATATTGCTTACTCCTATTATCAGTCTTTAAAATCACAAAATGTGGGAAATTAAGTATACTAAACGATTTTTGAAGGAGTTAGCCGCACTACCTAAAAGTATTCAGAGTCGGGTAGAAGTTATTGTGTTTGAAGAACTCAACTCAGACAATCCTTTTGCCCTGGGTTATATTAGTAAAATGAAAGGATATAATGACAAATATAAAATTCGAGTTGGCGATTATAGAATTGGCATGACATTTGATTCTAAAAATTAGTAAATTATCTGTCAGAGGGTAGCCCACCGTCGAGAAATTTATCGAGTTTTCCCGTAAGTTTGTAATTGCAATTGTTAAAACTCTAAGCCTCATTGATCTTGGTTTAGACTGAATGGTAAAAAACAATCGCTTTTTGATAAGAGTTGAGACGGCGATCGCGAAATCGATGCCACACGAAGACTACAAACAAGATGACACTATTTTTGTCGATGGGTCGTCTGAACCTTTAAGCAGTGGGTCACATTGCGATCGCGATTCTGCCTTAACGTCTCCTTAATTAGCCATTAACGGCTCATTAACGAAATTCAACGAATGGAACCGAGTCTCAAAATAAAGATGGTCATCAATGTTACCGAGAGTCCCCAGACCTGATAAATTATTGTAATGTCAGTGACAAAAATTTATAGAGTTTAGTATGCGAGTTCTGGTTATTGGTGGCGATGGCTATTGTGGTTGGGCAACTGCGCTCCACCTTTCCCAAAAAGGTCATGAAGTCGGGATTTTAGACAGTTTGGTGCGTCGTTTCTGGGATTCCCAGTTGGGGGCTGATACCCTGACTCCCATTGCATCGATCCAGCAACGCATTCAACGCTGGAAAGATTTAACGGGTAAATCCATTGATTTGTTTATCGGTGATATCACGGATTATGCGTTTCTCAGCCAATCCATGCGGCAATTCCAGCCCGATAGTATCGTTCACTTTGGCGAACAACGGTCGGCTCCTTTTTCCATGATTGACCGAGAACACGCGGTACTAACCCAGGTGAATAACGTCGTTGGGAACCTGAATCTTCTCTACGCAATGAAAGAGGATTTCCCCGATAGTCATCTCGTCAAATTAGGAACGATGGGTGAATACGGTACGCCCAATATTGATATTGAAGAAGGCTACATCACCATTGAGCATAACGGGCGCAAAGATACCCTACCCTACCCCAAGCAACCTGGCAGTTTTTATCACCTCAGTAAAGTCCACGATAGCCACAATATTCACTTTGCGTGCAAGATGTGGGGACTCCGCGCCACTGACCTCAATCAAGGGGTGGTTTATGGTGTACTGACCGACGAAACGGGCATGGATGAAATGCTGATTAATCGTCTGGACTATGACGGCGTTTTTGGGACGGCTCTCAATCGGTTTTGTATCCAAGCGGCGATCGGTCATCCCCTCACGGTCTATGGAAAAGGTGGCCAAACTCGCGGTTTCTTGGATATTCGGGATACGGTGCGCTGTATTGAACTAGCGATCGCCAATCCCGCCGAAGCAGGAAAATTCCGAGTCTTTAACCAGTTTACCGAACTCTTTAGTATTGGAGATTTGGCATTGATGGTACAAAAAGCAGGTAGCACCCTGGGCTTAAAGGTCGGGATTGATCATTTAGAAAATCCCAGAATTGAATTGGAAGAACACTATTTCAATGCTAAAAATACTAACTTGCTTGATTTAGGACTCCAACCCCATTTCTTGTCCGATTCCCTGCTAGATTCTCTCTTGAATTTTGCTAAAAAGTATCAAGATCGTGTGGATTATCAGCAGATTTTACCCAAAGTATCTTGGCGTAGATAATTTAACCCATTAACCCGCATGAGAATTGCTCTTTTTACTGAAACTTTTTTACCGAAGATCGACGGTATTGTTACTCGTTTAAAGCATACGGTTGAACATCTACAACGGGAGGGACATCAGGTTTTAGTCATCTCTCCCGATGGGGGAATCAAGGAATACAAAGGAGCTAAAGTGTATGGGGTGTCGGGCATTCCTCTGCCCCTTTATCCTGAATTGAAATTAGCCATTCCTCGACCGTCTCTGAAGCTGGTTTTAGAAAAGTTTAAGCCAGATTTAATTCATGTGGTTAATCCTGCTGTTTTAGGATTGGGGGGAATTTATTACGCGAAAACTCTTAATATTCCCCTAGTTGCTTCCTATCACACCCATTTACCCCAATATTTACAGCATTACGGCTTAGGCGCGTTAGAAGGTTTGTTATGGGAACTATTGAAATTAGGCCATAATCAAGCCCAATTAAATCTTTGTACTTCGACGGCAATGGTCGAAACTTTGATTGATCATGATATCGAACGGGTGGATCTCTGGCAACGGGGGGTGGATACGGAAATGTTTCAGCCCCATTTGGTTTGCTCAAAAATGCGATCGCGTCTTTCCCAGGGTAATCCCGATGCGCCATTATTGCTTTATGTCGGACGAGTTTCAGCCGAGAAACAAATCGATGAAATTAAACCCGTTCTAGAAGCGATTCCCGATGCTCGTTTGGCGATCGTGGGAGATGGCCCCCACCGAGAAGCAATGGAAACCCATTTTGCGGAAACGAATACCCATTTTGTCGGTTATCTTCATGGCTTGGAATTAGCGGCAGCTTTTGCGTCTTCCGATGCGTTTATCTTTCCGTCTCGTACCGAAACCCTGGGATTAGTGTTATTAGAAGCAATGGCGGCGGGCTGTCCTGTGGTGGCGGCGCGATCGGGCGGGATTCCTGATATTGTCACCGATGGAGTCAATGGCTATCTCTTTGATCCAGTGGATGCTCGCGGGGCCGTTGTTGCCACTCAAAAATTGTTAGCGGCGACAGAAGAACGGGAATTATTACGCCAGAATGCCCGCCAAGAAGCAGAAAAATGGGGCTGGAGTGCGGCAACCAAACAGTTGGTAACTTATTATGAATCCGTTTTAGGCTTTGGTTCCTATGCTTCTGCGTCTTAATCAGGCGATCGCTGGAGTAAACGAATGAATCCTGCTTGTTCAAAATGCTTATCTGAAGTAAAGGCTTCTTGAATATTTTCTCTTTGCATGACGATAAAACTAATGCAATCGGTTAATCCCCAGTCTTTGTCTAATCTCTGGTCGTATAAGCTCAGACCTGACTGTAATAGATCTTGACTAAAGGAAATAACGATAATAGAGTTTAATTGATAAATATTATGCAGAAAATTAGCTGTATTTCTTCTTATATTTTGGGAGCATAAAGCATCTCCTACTTCCAACAAAATAAATTCTGTCGTTATGAAGATATAATTGTTTTTGAGCAATTCTAGGCGTATTTTTTTAGCCTGCTGATGCCAAAGATCATCAATATTACAGCAAATTTCGTTCAAACCCGCTACAAGTATGGTAACATGAAAAAAACTTAAAAAAATTAATGAGATATGGCAGCATATTCGCTAGATTTACGCCAAAGAATACTAACGGCATGGCAAAACCAAGAAAATACTCAAAGAGGTTTAGCAAAACGATTTAAGGTTAGCTTATCTTTCGTTCGCGATTTTTTACGTCGGTATCGACAAACAAATGAAATAGCACCCAAACCCCAAGGGGGAGATCGCCGTTCAAAGATAAAGGGTGAAGACGAAGAATTATTAAAAAAAATAGTTGCAGAACAAAATGATATATATTTACGAGAAATCCAAGAAAAATTGCAACAAGAGAAAGGAATAGAAGTAAGTATATCGGGGGTAAGTCGAACTCTTACACGTTTAGAATTAGGGCGTAAAAAAAAAACATTAGTAGCAAGTGAGCAAGGCACAGAAAAGGTTAAAGAATCGCGTTATGAATTTAGACGTTGGCTAGAGACGATAGATATAAGAAACCTGATATTCATTGATGAGACGGGTCTTAATCTAGCGATGGTAAGACTCTATGCGCGTTGTCTGGGAGGAGAAAGGGTTTATGATGAGCGTCCAGGAAATAAAGGACAAAACATCACTTTAATTGGGGCGATGAGTGATGAAGGTTTGATTGCCTCAATGACCTTTCCTGGCAGTCTAAATACCGATAGTTTTTTAGTCTTTATTGAGCAAGTATTATTACCTCAGTTATGGGCAGGGGCAATTGTCGTGATGGATAATTTGTCTGTACATTACGCTACCGTCACTACAAATCTGATTGAATCTGTTGGAGCCAAGGTTAAATTTTTACCTTCCTATTCGCCAGATTTATCACCAATTGAGTTGTGTTGGTCTAAATTAAAAGAAATTATTCGCTCTGCTAAAGCTCGAACAATCGAGGCTCTTGACGAAGCTATTACTAATGCGATCAATACCATTACTAATGAAAATGCTCTTGATTGGTTCCAACATTGTGGTCTCTACTTTGAGCCTTTGAGATAGCTTTTTCGTGGTGCGTTTGATCGGAAATTGCTGTAAGCAAGGCAATCCAAGCCGCCGTGTCAACAAAGACTTTTTTCATTTACTCTATTTCTCGTTTTGGAGTGCCGTGTTGATAATGGTCATGCTGATAAGAAAGATCAGGAATACCTGTACTCATTTCACACTTAGCTAATAAATCGCCTAAGTCATCTTGATAATCTTGATTTGTTTTACGCCAATCTTTAATGATGTCATAAAATTTTTGGAGTTCCTGTTCTGGAATCAATTCTAATTCTGCTTTAATTAATTCTTTAAAACTCATTAATTTTTCTCCTAAAAAAAGATAATTTATTTTAACTTAGCGATCGCATTTAAGATAACTAAAGGTGACGATCATAGACAATGAATCTCTCCAAGCAAGAAGAAACCCTTAAGTTGATGCTTTTAGTTTAGTCTTTTTCCCGATCGCATTTACTTGAGATAGGCCAAGGTCACTCCCGAACCCCCTTCGTTTTGTGGAGCCAACTCAAAGCGATCAACCTGGGGATGGTAACTTAAAAATTCATGAACACCCGATCGCAATTTTCCCGTTCCCTTGCCATGAATAATCCAGAGCATTCCTGATTCCGTCGCTTGATTAATGGCTTTTTCTAACTTGGATTCCGCCGCTTCCACGCGATCGCCCCTTAAATCAATCGTATTATTAGAAGTCCTGACCAACACAGGGGTTTTAGGCTCAAGAGGAGGGGGAGTCACAACTTTAGGGGTCTTAGCAACGGGAACTTCCACTTTTTTGCCATCTAGGGACTCAATTTCTGTGACAGCAACCGTCATTTTCATCAAGCCAAATTTAACCGTCACTTCCCCAGCCGATTCCGAAAAATTGAGAACTTCGGCGGTTTGCCCTAAACTGGGAATTTTAATTTTTTCTCCGATTTGCGGTTGATAGGCGATCGCTTTAATCGGGTTTTTGGCTAACTCCCTTTCTTGAATCCGTTTGAGAATTTCGGTCGCGTGTTGAGCTTGTTGGGCTGTTGGTTTTTCCCGTTGCAACTCACGGATCACCTTAGCAATTTCTGCCCGTGCCTCTGCGATCGCCCTTTGGATTTCCTGTTCCTGATATTGGCGCAAATCCCGTTCCCTGCTGTGGAGAGAAGAAGCTTTTTCCGACACTTCATTATAAAATTGCTCGGTTTGCTGGAGTAATTGTTGGGCTTCCTTAGCTTTGCGCTCCTGTTCGCGACGTTGCAACTCCAATCCCGCAATCACCTGATTAATATCCTCAGACAATCCGCCCATACGAGTTTTCGCCGTTTCCACAATCTCTGGCGGTAAACCCAGACGTTGAGCAATGGTCAAGGCATTGGAACGACCAGGAATTCCCCACAATAGTCGATAGGTCGGGGATAGGGTCTGATCATCGAATTCAACGGACGCATTTTCAAACCGTTCATCCTGATATTTCAGAGCTTTCAATTCGCCATAGTGAGTGGTTGCCATCGTTAAAAGGGCATGATCCGCCAAATAATTTAAAAGCGCGATCGCCAAAGCACTTCCTTCAACGGGATCGGTTCCTGCGCCCACTTCATCTAATAACACTAGGGAATTAGAAAATTGGTTAGGAGAATTTAAAGCCTCAATAATGCGGGTGATACGGCGAATATGTCCTGAAAAAGTGGATAAGCTTTGCTCTAAAGACTGTTCATCCCCAATATCGGCTAAAATTTGCTCAAACCAAGGGATTTCAACAGGGGCTTTAGCGGGAACATATAACCCCACTTTTGCCATCAGTGCCGCGAGTCCCAGGGTTTTGAGCGTAACAGTTTTTCCGCCCGTATTTGGCCCCGTAATGGCAACGACTCGAATTTTAGGATCAATGTGTACCGTAATTGGCACTACTTCCATGCCCTGTTCCTGCTTTTGTTGCCACACCAAAAGGGGATGACGCAATTGCCGCAATATAATCGGCTCTTTTTCACTAAAATCAACAAATTTAGGCGGATTTCCCCCTAACCAGAGACTATAGCGCAATCTGGCCGTTGCCAAATCCAAACAAGTCGCTACAGTTAATAAATGGGCTAAATCTTCCTGAACTTCGGCAACTTTTTCCGTTAATCTTCTGAGAATGATTTCTTCTTCGGTTTGCTCCTGGCGACGACACTGGCGAAGTTTATTGCCCCATTCGACGATCGCCTGGGGTTCTACATAAATGGTCGCCCCACTACTGGAACTATCGTGAATAATGCCAGGAATTTGGTCTTTTTGTGGCGTTTTTACAGGAATTACAAAGCGATCGCCCCGTTGAGTAATCACCGCTTCTTGGACGGCTCCCCCCTGACGTTGCAAAATACTTTGTAGTTTCTGATAAATGCGCCCGCGAATTTCCTTGAGTCGCTGACGAATTTCTCCTAATTTGGGACTGGCCCGTTCAGCAACTTTACCGTCTTCATCAATACAATGATGGATTTCCTGCTCTAATTCGGGATAGGTGCGGACATCGGCCACTAATGCTGTCAAAACGGGCAAATTTTCCTTACTATCAATCACCCGCCGTAAGCGTCGGACTCCCGCCAAGGTTGTCGCTAGATTGAGCAATTCCTGCCCCGCCAGCATTCCGCCCAATTCGGCACGGGCTAATCCTTCTCGAATATCGGTAATACCTGTAAATTTCCAACCCGCATCCAAACTTTGTTCGATTTGTTCAATTTCCTGGGTTTGACTCAATAATTCGAGACTGGCGGCTTGGGTATCAGGGGGCAAAAGTTGGTTGGCCGCGATCGCACCCAATTTTGTCTCAGCAAAAGTAGAGAGATGTTGACAGAGGCGTTCCCATTCGAGGAGGGCTAAGGTTTCAGTTTGAATCAAGGTTTAAGTTAGGATTAAAGCTATTAAAGTCAAGAGTTATATTTTCTTAAGATACTCGATCAGCATGGTAGTTTGTTAAATTTTAAAGTTTTTTATAAAAATATCCTTACTATTTTCTGTAAATTAGTTCTCAAATTTATGAATACTAATCTCTAACGGTTAAAGTCTAATCGCTAATTAAGCTAACTAATATAGAAATAGAAAATTAAAGACGATAGAAGGCTATCACAACAGACCAAAATATTATCAGTTTACAAATTTTTCACAAAAATTTTATTCAATCACTTTGGATGGGTTATTACCGAGAGTTTTAAACTCTTTGCCTGTAGCTCATTTAATGGAAGAATATTATAGATTTTGGTTAAATTTATAGTTAAATTATAATTTCATTTAAGCTTCTTTACTTTGAAAATTTTCTCTTAGCGTTCTTGGAACTTGAATGCCTAGACCAATAACACGAATAATCATAAATAGGGTTAATGCTAACCACAATAAACTCGGATTTTCTAATTTCCAAGCCCAGATTCCTAACGGTAAAAAGCCGATCAGCGTAGCAAATAAAGCAGTATTACGAAGAATAACCCCTTCTGCTAAACCTAAAAAATAACCGTCTAACATAAAGGCGATCGCCCCAAATCCCAGGACAGGCAGTAGCCAAGGAACGTAAAATCTCAGACTCTCTAGAATTTCATCATGATTAGTTAACAATCCAAATAGGCGATCGGGGAAAAGCATAAATACGGTTGCGATGCCTAAACCAAGGGCTAAACTCGTCTGGGTTGCCACTTTAAGAATCGCTAAAAGTTCTTCTTGGGCATCTTTTCCCTTTAAAATACCGACTAAACTTTCCGTCGCAAAAGCCAGTCCATCAATCAAATAAACCGTTAAGGTAATCACCTGTAACATCAAAGCATTTTCAGCTAACACAGAAGTATCGATCGCCGAACTAAAATTAATAAATAAAGAAAAAGTGGTTAAAAAGGCTAATGTCCGAATAAAGATATCACGATTTAGCGTTAATATTTCGAGCAATGCAGAAGATTCAAAAATCTGATTAGCTACTGCCTTAACTTCCTTCCAATTAATTTCTTTAACTAATAAAATAATTCCTACCAATAACATGGAATATTGACTCAAGGCTGTCGCGATACCAGCCCCTCGACTTTCCCAACCTAATCGAATAATGAAATAGTAATCAAAAATAATATTGATCCCATTCCCGATAATCGATAACCATAAAACCTTATTACTTTGAGTCCGTCCTAAAAACCAGCCCACGATCACAAAATTAATTAAGGTTGCAGGTAAGGCCCAAATGCGGGCATCGTAATAGGCTTGTCCTGCGGCCTTGACTTCTGGGGTGGCACTCAGAAGGGCGAATCCGAGATTTTGGAGGGGATATTGCAAGAAAAGCAGGATAAACCCTAAAAATAAAGCAAAAATCCCATTTCGTAGGCCGACTAAAAGCGTTGCCTCTGGATCATTGCGTCCCACTGCCTGGGCAGTAACCCCTGTGGTACTCATGCGTAAAAAACCCAGGGTACGATAAAGATAGTTAAATAAAATAGTGGCGAGAGTTACACCCGCGAGGTAATTAACTTCCGTTAAATGCCCCAAAAAAGCAATATTAATAAACCCTGACAAGGGAACCATCAAATTAGAAAGAATATTAATCGTGGCAAGCTTGAAAAATCCCCGACGGAGTTCTTCCCAGTCGTTAGTAATTGCCGAAATAGTCTTTGTTACGGACATAATTTATTTTTGATGCTTTATGGAAACTAATCTAGTATTTTTTAATTATAGCGAATCTGAGATTTAATGATAATCTAAATTTTAAGTTCAAAATCAGTTGTTATTTTAATGATTTATTTAGACGATTACTCAAGTTTTTTAATAATATATTTTATTCTAAAATTTCTTGACCCTACTAAATTTAGAAAAAATGATTAAAATTGAGTTTAAAAAAAAGGAAAAATCATTGCTTGATAATGCGATCGCAGCGTTAGTTATCTTTTGCTTAGATGTAAAATTTCAATAAAAATTTTCGAGTCTATAATGTCTAATTGACATGAAAATTAACATTTTCTCTATGGCTTCTCTTGATAAAGACTGCTAGATTATTTTTGTAAAGTATCACCCCGCTTATCGTGCGTCGTTATGACTCAGTATAGGTGCTTTCTCATCATTACTACTTGTATCCCCCAGTAGATCGCGTTTTATACTTGAATTTACGCTTACAAAATACTCTATGGACATCACAAATTTGCCTTGGCTGACTATCATCATTCTTTTTCCCATTGTCGCCGCCCTCTTTATTCCCCTCATTCCCGACAAAGACGGTAAAACCGTTAGATGGTACGCCCTGATTGTTGGACTCATCAATTTTGTTTTTCTGATTTACGCTTTTTATACCAACTACGATCTGAGCAATCCCGATTTACAACTAGTTGAGAGCTATACCTGGTTGCCGCAAATTGATCTGAAGTGGTCAGTGGGAGTCGATGGACTGTCTATGCCCCTCGTCATTCTCACAGGATTTATTACCACTCTGGCGACAATGGCGGCTTGGCCTGTCACCCTCAAACCCAAACTCTTTTACTTTCTGATGTTGGCCATGTATGGCGGACAGATTGCGGTGTTTGCCGTGCAGGATATGCTGTTATTCTTCCTCGTTTGGGAATTAGAATTAGTACCTGTTTACCTAATTCTCTCCATTTGGGGCGGAAAACGTCGTCTTTATGCCGCGACCAAGTTTATTCTCTACACCGCAGGCGGTTCCCTGTTTATCCTCATTGGAGCCTTGACGATGGCTTTTTATGGAGATACAGCCACCTTTGATATGTCTGCGATCGCGGCAAAAAACTTTCCTGTGAATCTGCAATTACTGTTATACGCAGGTTTTCTGATAGCCTATGGCGTAAAACTGCCCATTTTCCCCCTGCATACCTGGTTGCCCGATGCTCACGGAGAAGCCACCGCCCCTGCCCATATGTTACTCGCGGGAATTCTCTTAAAAATGGGAGGATACGCACTCTTTCGGATGAATGCAGGAATGTTACCCGATGCCCATGCGATTTTTGCCCCTGTCCTCGTCATTTTAGGGGTTGTCAATATTATCTATGCCGCGTTAACCTCCTTTGCCCAGCGCAATCTCAAACGAAAAATCGCCTACTCTTCTATTTCCCACATGGGCTTTGTCCTTATCGGTTTAGCGTCTTTTACTGATTTAGGAACCAGTGGCGCGATGTTACAAATGATTTCTCACGGACTCATCGGAGCCAGTTTGTTCTTCATGGTGGGCTGTACCTACGACCGCACCCACACCCTGATGTTGGATGAAATGGGGGGTATTGGGCAAAAGATGAAAAAAGTTTTTGCTATGTGGACGGTCTGTTCCTTCGCGTCTCTTGCCTTACCTGGAATGAGTGGTTTTGTGGCAGAATTAATGGTTTTTGTGGGTTTTGCCACTAGCGATGCTTACAATCTCATATTTCGCTCAATTATCATTGTCTTAATGGGAGTCGGTGTTATTCTCACCCCCATCTATCTACTCTCGATGTTACGGGAAATCCTCTATGGTCAAGAAAATACCGAATTGACCAAAAAACATCCCTTAATTGATGCGGAACCCCGTGAAGTTTTCATTATCGCTTGTTTATTAATTCCCATTATTGGGGTTGGTTTGTATCCTAAGTTAGTAACTCAGATTTATGATGCGAGTACGGAAAAATTGACCGCACTCTTACGCAATTCAGTACCGAGTTTAGCGAATACCACTTCACCTTCTAAATGGAAGGAGATTGCTTTCAAAGCCCCTGAAATTGGTGGTAAAAGTTAGGGAAGGTTAATAATGTGTTTGTAATCTAACATTCATCTGGGCAAGGGGCTTAAGCCCCTTGTTACAGCAATTTCCGATCAAACGCACCACGAAAAAGCTATCTCAAAGGCTCAAAGTAGAGACCACAATGTTGGAACCAATCAAGAGCATTTTCATCAGTAATGGTATTGATCGCATTAGTAATAGCTTCGTCAAGAGCCTCGATTGTTCGAGCTTTAGCAGAGCGAATAATTTCTTTTAATTTAGACCAACACAACTCAATTGGTGATAAATCTGGCGAATAGGAAGGTAAAAATTTAACCTTGGCTCCAACAGATTCAATCAGATTTGTAGTGACGGTAGCGTAATGTACAGACAAATTATCCATCACGACAATTGCCCCTGCCCATAACTGAGGTAATAATACTTGCTCAATAAAGACTAAAAAACTATCGGTATTTAGACTGCCAGGAAAGGTCATTGAGGCAATCAAACCTTCATCACTCATCGCCCCAATTAAAGTGATGTTTTGTCCTTTATTTCCTGGACGCTCATCATAAACCCTTTCTCCTCCCAGACAACGCGCATAGAGTCTTACCATCGCTAGATTAAGACCCGTCTCATCAATGAATATCAGGTTTCTTATATCTATCGTCTCTAGCCAACGTCTAAATTCATAACGCGATTCTTTAACCTTTTCTGTGCCTTGCTCACTTGCTACTAATGTTTTTTTTTTACGCCCTAATTCTAAACGTGTAAGAGTTCGACTTACCCCCGATATACTTACTTCTATTCCTTTCTCTTGTTGCAATTTTTCTTGGATTTCTCGTAAATATATATCATTTTGTTCTGCAACTATTTTTTTTAATAATTCTTCGTCTTCACCCTTTATCTTTGAACGGCAATCTCCCCCTTGGGGTTTGGGTGCTATTTCATTTGTTTGTCGATACCGACGTAAAAAATCGCGAACGAAAGATAAGCTAACCTTAAATCGTTTTGCTAAACCTCTTTGAGTATTTTCTTGGTTTTGCCATGCCGTTAGTATTCTTTGGCGTAAATCTAGCGAATATGCTGCCATATCTCATTAATTTTTTTAAGTTTTTTTCATGTTACCATACTTGTAGCGGGTTTGAACGAAATTTGCTGTAACAAGTATTAGAAATTTGTGATAATACAATTTTAATTAATGAAACTTTAGAAGCTGTTTGAAAAGTTTTGCCTCAAGCAATAGGAATTGCAGTGATTTTAATGAAAAAAATTCAAAGCCTAAGACTCTAAATTGTAAGTATTAAGATTGACTCTTCAAATACTCTCTAAACGGTTCCGTAGCCAAGACCAAATTTTTTTGAGATTTTCTTCCAGCCAAAGTACGAATATATCTAACAATTCCAAAATTTGCTCTAAAGGGTGCTTGTGATAACCCATTACCCTGGCTTCTGTTTCAATCCACTCAGGAGCCGCTTCTAAGCCCGTTTCCTGGGAATTGGTGGTCATTAAAACTGTTTCGATCGCTTCTTCAAGGATTGTATCTAACTGAGAGGAAACC
The DNA here is from genome assembly GCA_963807635.1 of uncultured cyanobacterium. Taxonomy (GTDB): domain Bacteria; phylum Cyanobacteriota; class Cyanobacteriia; order Cyanobacteriales; family Microcystaceae; genus Snowella. Next base: position 66,690 of record CAWEDJ010000039.1, on the reverse strand, counting down.
GAAGTCTCGGTGAGAGTTGAAGTTTTTAAGGAGAGTTTAGAAGATTTTGAAGTTGTTGAACGAGTAATTTTGGATTTTTTCTGAGATTTTTTCTGATTTTTACTCGATTGACTGGATTTAAGAGCAGTCCGTTTTGGTAGCTCTCTTAAAGGAAGCGATGGGCTTGTTTCGGGTGAAGTTACTACATTAATTTCCGTACTTCTTTCGACAAATAGATCTTCCCAAGTGAGCCAGGGATCATCAATGCTATCCCTTGAACCGACAAAAGATTGGCCGTTTTGTCCTGACAGATGGGCATTAGCCGATTTTTGTCCAAAGAAGTAGGCGATCGCGGCTTGAATCAAAACTTGAATTTGAAAGGGATCGGGGGGAATGGATTCAATGGCGTTGGGCGTGACTAATGAATTTTCTGGGTTTTTAAAGGACGTGAGCGCGTTACCGAGATTCGTTGGGGTTAATTGTCCTGAAATGCGTTCTAAAAATTCGGCATTGAGGCGTTTTAGCTGGCTTAGTTGGGGAGAATCGTTTAATTTCTGTAATTGATGAGGAAAATCAATTTTTTGGATAATTTGTCCCGTTTTTTCGAGGGAAGATTCAACCACAGCAGAATGGCGGACGATCTGTAACCCCTGATTAAATTGCTGAAAAAGTTGCTGACCGAATTTATTTTCCTGACTTTCTAAGGCGGCAACCCGTTGGTCTAATTTTTGAATAAGAGCATTGCCCCCAATGGTCAAAGAGGTCGCAGGAACCAAAGCAGATTGAGTTAATTGGGGTAATTTCGGTCGAAAACTTTGACTTTCTAACCAATGTAAGGTCTGCCAGAGTAATTGGACAGGGGGCAACACTTTTTCCGTTTGCTCATTCACCAAAGGAATAAATCCGAGCATTTTTTGGGAGATTGACCATTGCAAGCGTCTTTCATACCAATAATTAGCCATTTCTGCCCGAATAGATTGCTTCAGAAGATTTTGTTGATCTAGGGACAAGACATCTAGAATCTCGTTGTCGGCGGTAGTCAGAACTAATTGACGATTTTCAATGACGCAAGAAATCCCCCGAATCACCAGATCCTTGGTGGGAGAAAAGACATTTTTTATCTGGCTGACCAGATTTCCCAAAGGATGGGAGTTTAGAGACTTGGGCGCGATCACGAAGTGGCGCTGTGCGATCGCGGGAGGAAGGGCTAAATTTTGAGAGAGAGCAGGATTTTCTAGGTCTTGCTGGATTTGTTGAAAAAACTGGGAGGAAAGGACAATTTCTTTTTTTCGGGGTAAATTCTCTGGCTTAAGGTCGTGTAAAGTTGCCGTAAAAGACGAAGAATCGGGCAATTCAAACCGTGTGACGATCGCGGTCAAGATTTTTTCGAGGGGTTGATCCACAGGCGGATCGGATAAATAGATTTCGGCTGGGGGTAAGGCTTTGTTAGAAGAGGCTGTTCCTAAGACTTCCCCTGTCCAGTTCCTCGGTTGAAAAATCCAATGTAAGGGAGAAATCAACAGTTGCGCTCCCCACTCCGCCGCGACTTTGAGATGACGAAAGGTTTCCCCGATGCGATCGCGGAATTGCAGCGATCGACGATTGACGAAATTAAAAAGACGACTTTTGTAGGGGCGGCTAGAAATTGACATCGAAAGGTGAGAACCGTTTTTTCAATGAAGGCAACAACTCATTTTAAGATTAACAGGAATCTCTACGGTACGGATAATTATCCAATCAAGCTTCAAGGGCTGATCTTTTCGGTAGCATCAACACATAACGATAACCTGAATCGGCACTCCCCTGAAGTACCACTTTTCCGTGATGACTATCTGCCAAATAACATCCCAGTAATAGCCCCAAAAGATTGTGGGGTCTTTTTTCCCCTGAGTCTGAGGAATGGGTTAGTTGATGGATAATCTCCTCTAAAGACGCAACCGTTAAAGCCTGATGATTGCTATCCCTACTCATTCCATTGGGGTCTTCTGTTGCCAGACTTTCTTTGAGAAGTTCGATAGACGGCTGGGAATGGGAAATATGGTCTGAATCGCTCATCACAGGAGGCTGTAAATGAACATGGGGCAGACCATCTCCAATCCAAGGGTGATACATCCAGAGGGAAATATTTAAGGTTTGAGTCCGATGGGAAATATGAATGCGAATTTCTCCTCCAGGCTCGGAGGCTTCAATGATGCTGATCGAGGAGGTAATAGACCGCTTGTTTAACTTTTTCTTTATCTAACAGCCACACTCGTTTACCTGGGTCAATGGATAGTCGAATCTCTTGACGTTTTTGTTTGGCAATGGCGGATAGACTATTGAGACATTTTTGAGTCAACATTTCGATATTGACGGGCATTAAGGCTAATTCGGTAGGGTATTCTTCTATAGAGCCAATTTTCAATATTTCTTCCACCAGCCCGTTCAAATTTTCCCCACTATGGTGGATGATTTCTATATAGTCTTTTTGTTTTTGGGTTAATGTCCCAAAGACTTCTCCTTTCAAGACGCTAGACATTCCGATTACTGCCGTCAAGGGAGATCGGAGTTCCTGGGCTAGTTGATTGACTAGTTTCAGCTTTAGGTCGGCCAGCGATCGCGAAAAATCGGATTTTTGGGGGGCGGTGTTAGAGCATTATGGAGGGAAGGGGCGATCGCCTCCAAGGGAGAAGACGGTCTTGGGCAGAACAAAGGATTCTTGCGACGACTTCCGCTTGTTTTTTGATCAAATAATCCCGTTCAAATTCGCCCATACACCAGCGAGCAGTCACACACAAAAATTCTATTTCCCTATTGGTGAAACGCCGAGCCGTTAAATCCAGGATACTTAAGCTCCCAATACATTGGCCTGCGGCGGTAATTAGAGGCGCACCCACATAACTACGAATGCCATAATTCTGGGTTAAAACACTATGGGAAAAAACGGATTCAGATAAGGTGTCTTCAATGAGTAGGGGTTGCTGACTATCGACAACATAGGTACAAAAAGCTTCTAGTCGATCAAGTTTACGGTCAGTTGCTAACCGATTCATCAAACCTAACCGAGATAAACCGATCGCCGATTTAATCCACACCTGATCAAAGACCATAAGAGTCAAAATACAGATGGGAGATTCGAGAAAACGCGCCGCCATCTGGGTTGCTTCATCAAAAATGGGAATCGTGTCCATTTCCAACAAACCGAGATCTTTCAGACTGGCGACTCGGTTTTGTTCACGAATCGTCGAAGAGAGTCCATCTAATCGACAGGAGAGACGGCTACCCGTGTCAATCGGACTGTCTCCTATCCCAAGGTCAATGGAGTGTGCATGCATCGTAAATCTTCGTTTTATTCCAATATTAAGCATATTAGGTTAACACCAGCCGACATCACTAAGCTAAATTACTTTAGATTACTAACGGCAATTAAGAGAAAGATTGTCCTGGTTTTAGAGACTTTAATGGCGACTATAGAGCTATCTGGTTTTAGTATTCCCGAAATTACCTTGGAATAAACATTTTTGTGAATTTATTTCTGGATAATTTTTCAATTTTTTAATAAATTTTCAATCTGTTGTCGTTCTAGCAGTTGCAGTTCTCGCCACTGACCAGGGGCAAGTCCCGTTAAGTTCAGGTTAGGAGAGTGTTTGTCTTTTCCTGTCGCGATCGCGGTTCTGACTAAACGCAGGGTCGGAAATCCAATCGCCGCCGTCATCCGTCTCACCTGGCGATTGCGCCCTTCGGTGAGGGTAATTTCTAGCCAACAGGTCGGGATATTTTTTCGATAGCGAATGGGGGGATCACGGGGCGGCAACTCTGGCTCTGCTTCTAATTTTTTCGCGATCGCGGGACGAGTTTGATAATCCTGAATCGGAATTCCCCGACGCAGGGGCTGGAGATCGGCATCATCAGGAATCCCTTCAACCTGTACCCAATAGGTGCGGGGATGGGCAAATTGACGATGGGCCAAACGATGTTGGAGACGGCCATGGTTGGTTAACAGCAGTAACCCCTCGCTATCGTAATCTAGGCAGGCTAACGGGATAAATTTCAGGAAGATTAATGTAATCCTTGAGCGTTTTGCGGGGTGTTTCCCCATTATTATCCGTAAATTGGCAAAGCACCCCATAGGGCTTATAAAACAAAATGTAATGAAACATCTGTAAAAATTTAATCAGAATAAAACAAGATTATTGGCTTAATATACCTTTTTTCCCCTTGTAACTTAGCTAGAAAGTGATTTCAAATATTTCCATCATATTTTGCTGAACAATGACTAACCCCTCATTGTTTAGATAGGCTATCACCTAAGTTAGACCAACAACAAGATCAAGTGGGAAAATTGCAAAAATAGATACAGTATTTTGAGGTTTTTCAGATTATTTTCTCCATAGACAGTTATTTTTTGAGTCCTAACAACTTTTTCATATTTATCCGAGAAGATAGGCGTTTTATTGATCCATATTGTCTTGATGAGTCTAAAATACTGGGAAATTAATATTATTTTACTATGTTTATTTAGTTGGATAAGCTGTTAATTATCTAAAACGCACACAGGCAAGGGGCTTAAGCCCCTTGTTACAAAACTTTCAACAAAATCGTTATGCAATCTAAATTTGTAATAGCTTAACAATTTTGTGATCATAGAAAAAAGCTGTTATTTTAAAAATTTAAAGATTTATATTGTACCTAAGATTTCCCCTTTATTATGGCATCAATCTATCAAGATGTAGACTCTGTTATTCGATTACTAAAAGAAGAGATAGAGCAACACTATCCCAATGAAATGCTATCAGAAATTTACCAAGTTTCTACCTTAATTAATAGTTTGCCTGGTATTGCCTATCGCTGTAAATGTGATGCTCAATTGACGATTGAATTTATGAGTGAGGGGTCTATTGCCTTAATAGGTTGTCACCCATCTGAATTAATCGGTAAATCGCGTCAGATTTATCATCAATCTGTATTTCATGAAGATCAAGTTTTGCTCAATGAACAGATACAAAATGCTTTAAATCAATCTCAGCCCTATGACCTAGAATATCGATTGATTACCCCAGAGGGCCAACAAAAGTGGGTTTGGGAGAAGGGAACAGGGATTTATTCTAGTTCAGGAGAGCTACTGTTTATTGAGGGTTTTATCACCGATATCAGCGATCGCCATTCCACTGAATTAGCGGCAAAAGAAAGCCAAAGACAACTAGACAGTTTCATGAATGCGATTCCTGGGATTTTTTTTCGGACGAGTCATGAAGAAGGATTTCCCATGCGCTATATCAGTCGAGGATGCGAACAACTGACAGGATACACCAGCAATGAAATGCTCAATAACCCCCTTTATGGATTCAATAATATTACCCATGCCCAAGATTTACCCAAGGTTTTAGCGAATTTACAAAAAGTTAGAAATACACCCGATTCTTATGTCCTAGAGTATCGTATTTTAACAAAACAAGGGCAGGAAAAATGGGTCTGGGAAAAAGGCCATGGCATCTTTGATGAGGGCGGTAATTTTTTAGGAATTGAGGGTTTTATTACCGAGATTAGTGAACTCAAAAGAATAGAAGAGGCATTACGAATTTCTGAGGCGAAATATCGTAGCATTTTTGAAAATTCTCTAGATGGCATCTTTCAGACCACACCAGACGGTCATTATCTGAGTGCAAATCTTGCCCTAGCAAAAATTTATGGCTATGAATCACCGACGGAATTAATGGAATCCTTGACGGATATTGAACATCAACTGTATATTGTCCCCTATCGTCGGTCTGAGTTTGTCCGTCTTTTGCAGGAAAATGATTTTGTCTCTAATTTTCAATCACAAATTTACCGTAAAGATGGCAAAGTCATTTGGATTTCTGAAAATGCACGAGCCGTTCGTAATGGGCAAGGAGAATTGCTTTATTACGAAGGCACTGTTGAAGATATTAGTGACTATAAACAAGCCAAGGAAGAACTCCAATGGAAAGCTTTTTATGATACTTTGACGGGCTTACCGAATCGGGCGATGTTTATGGAATATTTGGGAGAAATTCTCCAAGAAGCAAAACAGTATCATCAATCTTTTGCTTTATTTTTTCTCGATTTAGACCGTTTTAAGTTAGTCAATGATAGCCTCGGTCACATGGTCGGAGATCAACTATTAATGGCGATCGCCGAACGTCTCAAGAATTGTCTCCGAGAACAGGATTTGATTGCTCGCTTAGGGGGGGATGAATTTATTATTTTGTTACCGAATATTGAATCCTTAGAGCAGGCGACCCAGGTAGCAGACCGCATTAAAAAGTCTTTTCGATCACCATTTCAACTCAAACAAAATCAAGTCTTTGCAGGAGTTAGTATGGGGATTTTATTTATTGATGAAAAAATCAATGAAGCCCTGACAGTCGAAGATCTAATGCGTGATGCGGATACCGCTCTTTATCAAGCTAAAAATGTGAGTAAGGGAGGTTATCAAATTTTTAATCCGACAATGCACCAAAAAGCCGTTGATTTATTGCAATGGGAAACAGATTTACGGCAGGCGATCGCCCATGAGGAATTTAGATTACATTATCAACCAATTGTTCACTTAGAAACAAGAGAATTGCTAGGATTTGAAGCATTATTACGCTGGCAACATCCCCAAAAAGGATTTATTTCTCCTGGAGAATTTATTGCGATCGCTGAAGAAACAGGATTAATTATTCCTATCGGTTTCTGGATCTTAGAAGAAGCTTGTAGGCAATTATCTGAATGGAAAAAAATAGACCCTAATCGGTATGAAAATCTAACAGTTAATGTTAATTTATCGGTAAAACAATTAAATATTGCTGATTTATTAAAAAAAGTAGATACTATTTTAGAAAAAACAGGATTAGACGGAAAATATTTGCGATTAGAGATTACTGAAAGTTGCTACTTGAATGATGAAAATTCCATTAATGAACTGTTAAAACAATTACAATCTCGTCATATTAAAATTTGTATTGATGATTTTGGGCAGGGTTATTCCAGTCTTAGTTATTTGCACCAATTCCCCATTGATATTTTAAAAATTGATATTTGCTTTGTCCGTGAAATTAATCAAAATTCTCCCCAGGGAAAAATTGCTAGGGCGATTTTCAGATTAGCCAAGGATTTAGGACTGGAAGTCGTCGCCGAAGGGGTAGAAAGACTTGACCAAATTGATACCTTAATGACTCTCGATTGTTCACTCGCCCAGGGTTATTATTTTTCCTCTCCTCTATCTCCCGATGCGATCGCCTCTCTACTGCAATCCAACAAGCCCTTACCTCCCATTGAATCGGTTTAGGCAAAAAAAAGGGTGAGTAAAACCCAACCCTGTTCTATTTTATGTCTAGTTTTTTAAATTCTAGTCCTTAGCCATCCATTCCGTGTGGAAAAATTCACCCCTGGGTTTATCCGTCCGTTCGTAGGTGTGCGCCCCGAAATAATCCCGTTGAGCTTGGGTTAAATTCTGGGGAAGACTTTCCCGACGATAACTATCAAAATAATCCAGAGACGCACTAAACGCAGGGACAGGAATCCCCAACTCATTGGCCAACATCAAAACTTCTCGCCAAGCCGCTTGACGGTCGAGAATACTCTGTTTAAATTCAGGAGCAAGGAGCAAGTTCGGTAAAGCAGGATTATCATTAAAGGCTTTTTTGATTTTATCGAGAAAACCCGCGCGAATAATACAGCCGCCTTTCCAGATCCGAGCCGACTCAGGCAAACTCACTTCGCCATTGTAATATTCTGCCGATGCCTTAGCGATTAATGCCATTCCTTGAGCATAGGAACACATTTTAGAGCAATAGAGAGCATCTCGTACTTTATCCACGAAAGCATCCACATCTCCCTCAAAGGTAGTAGAAGGGCCAGGTAATTGGGTAGAAGCCGCAACCCGTTCCTCTTTATAGGAAGACATCACCCTGGCATTGACCGCCGCATACATGGTGGGAATGGGAACTCCTAACTCCAGGGAACTCATGATTGTCCAGCGTCCCGTTCCTTTTTGCCCCGCAGAATCCACGATCAGATCAATTAAATGCTGTTGTGTTTCCGGTTCAATATAGCCAAAAATATCAGCCGTAATTTCAATCAAAAAGGAATTTAACTCATCGGTTTTATTCCACTCAGAAAAAACAGAATGCAATTTTTCGTTACTGAGTCCTAGTCCATTTTTTAAGACATCATAGGCTTCTGCAATTAACTGCATATCGCCGTATTCAATACCGTTATGAACCATTTTGACGTAATGACCCGCACCGCCTGGCCCCACATAGGTAACACAGGAGCCATCATCCACTTGAGCCGCAATTTTAACTAAAATGGGTTCTAATTCGTGATATGCGCTTTTAGTACCTCCAGGCATCAAACTAGGCCCTTTTAACGCACCCTCTTCTCCGCCGCTCACTCCCATGCCGACAAATCCTAGCCCAGTGGGTTCGAGGTATTTTGTCCGACGTTCCGTATCTTCATAGAGAGAGTTGCCACCATCAATAATCATGTCTCCTTCTTCGAGGAGGGGTTTTAGTTGCTCAATAACGGCATCAACGGGTGCGCCGGCTTTGACCATGACTAAAATTTTGCGGGGACGCTCTAGAGCTTGGACAAATTCTTCGAGGCTATAGGCCGCTTTAACATCTTTGCCCTGGGCGCGGGTCGCCATAAATTTTTCGGTTTTGTCAGGAGAGCGATTATAGACCGCAATGGGAAATCCCCGACTTTCCACGTTCAGGGCTAGGTTTTCTCCCATGACGGCCAGCCCAATAACACCAAAAGTTCGTTTTGTCATAAATTCCTAATTTGGCTAGTTGGCAAGATTATTTCCCCTATAGGGTAACTTGCTTTTGGGGATTTCACTGACTTTTCGTCTGGGATTCTTAATAAATCTGTCCAAGAATTGAAAAAATTGCGATCGCTTCTATACTTCTCCCCTATCATTTTCACTCCCAGTCTTCCAATCTAAAGCCATTGTGATGGGTCGTGAATTGGATTCATAAAATCGGCGATCGCACTTTAACGCAATACAAACGCGATCGCCTTAAAACTGATTCAAGAGTAAATCATATTCAGCATGGGAGCCAATCCAAAACCAGATTACAGTATTTTTCTCTAATTGACCAACCACTCGATAATCTTTGTTAATTCGAGCGGAATAAATAGGTAATTGAGGATGGACTTTTTTAAATCGTAAACTAGGATGATTGGGAGCATTTTTAAATTGCCGATATGCTTTGCGGGTTTGCTCTTGAGTTTGTTTAGGAAGAGCGGCAAATTGTTTACGAAACTGAATAGTTGTTTGGGATTTCACAAGGTTTCTGGATCGAGTTCTTGAGTTTTGCCTTCTCGGTATTCAGTCATGGCTTCTGCGGCAAGTTTGGCTAATAAATCAGGTGAACGAGCAAAGGATTGATCCCATCGTTTTTCCTCTTCAATTTCTTCTAGAATGATGGACGCGATCGCTTCTTGTTGGTCGGATGGCAGGGTTTTGAGCTTTGAAATTGCTTGTTCTATTAGTTCTGTCATGATGGATTTACAAAATACTTTTAATATTGCTATTTTACAATAAGACTAAAACGCGATCGCCTTAGAGATAAGAGTTTTTTTATAAGCATCTTCTCAATAAGCTCACCACTGTGTTAATAATTTCCAGCAATTTTTCTTGTTTCAATTCACCAACTTTAGATACGATTAGGCTACTGTTTGCTGTAAATAATTTACCTGGACGAGCATAGCTAACTAATTTTAAAGAACCATTAGCAAAATCATCATCGGTTAGTTTAATAGATTGTAAATCGGCATAGGATTTGCTAGTTATTTGACAGAGTATCCAGTCTTCTTTTCCTGCATTAGCTAACACAACGGCGGGACGGAGTTTAGATTGTGAGAGGTCAGAAAAAGGAAAGGGTATTAAAATTATTGAGCTAGTTGTAGGTGCGACCATGCCTCATCCTCTTCAGGTCTTAACCAATCTTCTGCCAAACTTGCTTCACTTAATAGGGCTGTTTCGGAGATAGAAATTATCGGATTGTCTTCAAGAATGGTGACGATCGCCTTTTTCGATGTGGAAAGTTTAACCGATTCGAGCAAATGTACGTTTCCTTCTGGATCAATAATTGCTTCAACAGATTGAATCATGGTTTATTTTTTATAGATGATTGTTATGTAATTATTTTACATGATGACTGAAAGTGATCGCACTTTATCCCAATATAAAGGCGATCGCGCTCGTCAAAAGATCAACTCTTGCAACGCGATCACCTATTCCAAAGTGATTATGCTTAACGCACCCGAAAGTGAGCAGACCTAAAAGTAGGCGATCTAATCAGCTATAAAATTTATAGTTTATCAACGAGATTATCAACAGATTTAATACAATTTATTCGGTACTCTTCTTTAACTTGAACCCGATGACCACCAATATCTAATTTGCCACTAACCTGATTATAGAAAGGACATCCTCTGGCAAATGCGACAACACCAGTAGTTTGAAAATCTCGGACTTCTACGACTCCTTTGTTAATCTGACTAAAGGTAAAGATAGTTGGATTTGAATGAATTAAATCTGATACGTCTTGTTCTATCGAACGTAAAACGGCAGAGTACGCAGAGGCAGGGCCCATATATTGAGTAATACGATTTTTGACAACAATATGAGCTTGAGGAAGTGAGCGATTAGCAGACTTTAACTTAGTTGCAAACGCATATTTTGAATATATGTCTGAGGGTAACTTCAACCCGTATATTAATGAAAACGCGTTTTGAATAGCTCTTCGAGAAGAATCATCAGCCATTACGGGAAGTATAATACGATCAGCTGTCGAAATTGCAATCTGTGTGTAAATAGAGAAACTGGGATTTGCATCAATAAAAACAGTGTCATACTCATTTCTTACTTGATCAAGTGCATCATTAATCCAATCAATAATTTCAATCCACGTATCAGTACCAGGTATCTGTGTATTGGCCAAAGTGTTAATGGCATTGGCTTGTAGCTCAAGTAAAGGGTCACCAGCAAACAAATCTATATTATTTGGAATATTTGCATTGTAAATGACTGGTTTTGTAAAAAAATCTCGTACAGAAAACGTTGGCACAGAAAATGGAGCCGGAAGACGTAACTGAAAATAACCGCCAATACTACAGCGAGTAATATGTCCCTGACGTTCCAATAAGTTTCGACTACCATTGCCAGTCAATCCACCTAGAAAAAGTTCTGATAGATTGGCTTGAGGACACACATCAATGGCAAGTATTCGTTTGTCAGGGTGTTTATATGCATATCGACAAATAGATTGAAATGCCAAACTTGTTTTACCCGTACCACCCTTATTATTCCAAAAAATATAACTCAGCATAGACCTTGAATATAACCTAGTTAACTACAAGGACATTGTAGCGTCTTTTAAGGACGATAGCAAGTCTCCATGAAACTTTTTTTAATAGCGGCTAAGGAATCCCCGATCCGAGAAAAATGACTCCGACCCCTTCTACAATGTTAGGAGTAGATTACCTAACGCCTAAGTCTTAGACCAATCCCAATGCAACCCACCGATCCAAGCAAATTTACCGAACAAGCCTGGGACGCGATCGTAAAATCCCAAGAAGTCGCCCGTCGTTTCAAAAATCAAACCCTAGAAGTAGAACACGTTGTCCTGGCTCTCCTCGAACAGGAAAAGGGGTTAGCTTTGCGGATTTTCCAGAAGGCAACCATTGATGTGACCAGTTTTCAGCAACAACTAGAGGCATTTACTAATCGTCAGGCGAAACAGAGTTTTATTGATCAACTCTATTTGGGTCGCAGTTTGGATGTGATGCTCGATCGCGCGGATGCGGCTAAGGAAAGCTGGGATGACAAATTCATTTCCGTTGAACATATATTGGTCGGATTTGCCGAAGATGAGCGGGTGGGACGTAAACTTTTGCTCACCTTTAATCTCGATCCCCAGGATTTGGAAGTGGCGATTAAAGCCATTCGGGGTAGTCAAAAAGTCACGGAACCTAATCAGGAAGAAAAATATGAGGCGTTGGAAAAATATGGGCGAGATCTGACCGAACAGGCGAGACAGGGAAAATTAGATCCGGTGATTGGCAGAGATGAAGAGATTCGGCGGGTGATCCAGGTGTTGTCTCGTCGTTCTAAAAATAATCCTGTCTTGATTGGGGAACCAGGAGTCGGTAAAACGGCGATCGCGGAAGGATTGGCTCAAAGGATTATTAATGGGGATGTGCCTGAATCCTTGAAAAATCGGCAGTTAATTTCCCTCGATATGGGCAGTTTGATTGCGGGGGCAAAATATCGGGGGGAATTTGAAGAAAGACTGCGATCGGTGATGAAGGAAGTCACGAATTCCGATGGACAGATTATTCTATTCATTGATGAAGTCCATACCGTTGTTGGGGCGGGTGGTCGTGAAGGCTCGATGGATGCGGGTAATTTGCTGAAACCGATGTTGGCACGGGGTGAATTGCGTTGTATCGGTGCAACCACTTTAGATGAATATCGTAAAAATATTGAGAAAGATCCTGCCCTAGAGCGTCGTTTTCAGCAAGTTTATGTCAAACAACCCAGTGTAGAAGATGCTATCTCTATTTTACGGGGACTTAAGGAACGTTACGAAGTCCATCATGGCGTAAAAATTACCGATTCTGCGTTAGTCGCGGCGGCAACTTTGTCCCATCGTTATATCAGCGATCGCTTTTTGCCCGATAAGGCGATCGATTTAGTCGATGAAGCGGCGGCCCGTTTAAAAATGGAAATTACCTCCAAGCCCGTTGAATTAGAAGATATTGATCGGCGACTAATGCAACTGCAAATGGAGAAATTATCCCTAGAAGGAGAAGAAAAACGCTCAGGCTTAGGAACGGATAAATCGTCTAAGGAACGTCTCGAAAAAATTCAATCAGAAATTGAAGAATTAGAAACCAAGCAACAAGAACTTTCGGGACAATGGCTTTCGGAAAAACAAATGTTAGAGGAAATTAATACTCTCAAAGAAGAAGAAGAACAAATTCGTCGTCAAGTGGAAAAAGCAGAGCGGGATTATGATCTCAATAAAGCGGCTCAACTGAAATACGGTAAGCTCGAAGTCCTGCAAACGGCGATTGAAGAAAAGGAAACCAAGCTATTAGAAATTCAAGCAGAAGGAAAAACCCTTTTACGCGAACAAGTCACTGAATCCGATATTGCGGAAATTGTGGCAGGTTGGACAGGTATTCCCCTTAATCGCCTCCTAGCCTCCGAACGACAAAAACTTCTGCAACTCGAAGGTCATTTACATCAAAGGGTTATCGGTCAACAGGAAGCCGTAATCGCCGTTTCCGCCGCCATTCGTCGCGCCAGAGCAGGCATGAAAGATCCCAATCGTCCCATTGGTTCTTTTCTGTTCATGGGGCCAACGGGCGTAGGCAAAACGGAATTAGCGAGAGCATTAGCATCTTTTCTCTTTGACAGTGAAGAGGCGATGGTGCGGATTGATATGTCCGAATATATGGAAAAACACGCGGTTTCCCGTCTGATTGGTGCGCCTCCAGGTTATGTGGGCTATGAAGAAGGGGGGCAATTATCGGAAGCCGTGCGTCGTCGTCCCTATTCGGTGGTGCTATTGGATGAGGTGGAAAAAGCCCATTTAGATGTGTTTAATATTCTCTTGCAAGTATTAGATGATGGCAGAATTACGGATTCCCAAGGTCGAGTGGTGGATTTTCGCAATACGATTATTGTGATGACCAGTAATATTGGCAGTGACCATATTTTAGGGATGGCAGGGGATGATTCGGATTATGATCAAATGCAGAAACAAGTGATGCAATCTCTCCGCAAACATTTCCGTCCTGAATTTCTAAATCGTATTGATGATCTGATTATTTTCCATACTTTAAAACGGGATGAATTATGTCGGATTGTGGTCTTACAAATTAAACGCATTGAACAGCTTCTAGATGAGCAGAAGATCACCTTATCTTTATCCGCATCAGCATTGGATCATATTGTCAGTGCGGGTTACGATCCTGTCTATGGAGCCAGACCGTTAAAGCGGGCGATTCAACGGGAGTTAGAAAATCCTATTGCCACGAAGATCCTGGAAAATGCGTTTATGGCAGGGGACAGAATTCTAATTGATTGTGTTGATAATCATTTGGTTTTTGGTAAGCAGGAGGAAGTTCAAGAAGACGCGATCGCGGTTGAGGATGATGTGCCTTTAGTGGAAGTGGAAGTTTTATCTTCTTGATAGCTCAAAATTGGTAACTCACAATTAAAAAGAGGCGAAATCCCTATAAATAAGTTTTTGGTAAGCAGAAAAAAACGTGATCGCTTTTTAAATTGAGGGGCGATCAAAAATTAATTTCCTATGTTAATTTCTTGAGGAAAAAACGATGAATTATCGTCAACGAATTACAATTAATCCTTCCATTTGTAGTGGAAAGCCCTGTATTGTTAATACTCGGATTACCGTTAATGATGTTTTAGATTATTTGGGGGGAGGGATGACCATTGAGGACGTTTTAGACGATTTTCCCGATCTAACTTTAGAAGATATACAAGCCTGTTTCGCTTTTGCTGCTGACCGCGATCGCCATTTAATGATTATTCCCGATGAAATTACTGTTTGATGAAAATTTATCCCCCAAATTGCCGCGTTTACTGATCAATGAATTTCCTAATAGTCTTCACGTCAGGGATATTGGGATGAAAGGATTTGCTAATGAAAGGATTTGGGAATATGCTAAAAATAATAATTTCACTGTGATTTCTAAAGATTCAGATTTTTATCAACGGGCATTACTTTACGGTCATCCACCCAAATTAATCTGGCTTCGGATTGGGAATTGTAATCGTGATATTCTCTTGCGATTAATCACAAAATATAAAGAACGAATTGAGGATTTTTCTAATAATTCTGATTCAATATTAATTATTGCTTGATATTTTTCAGTGATCGCTTTTAAAATTGAGAGACGATCGCTGTTAAGGAGGATGTGCCTTTAGCGGAAGTGGAGGTTATTTCTTCTTAACTTAATCTTCGGTATTGACGATATTCAAATTTGCATGATAACTTGACTAATTAACTGGATTATTGAATAAAACGAAAGTAAAAGAGGTTATCAAAACTTTGGAAGCTGATGGTTGGTACTTAGCTCGAACGCGAGGCAGTCATCGTCAATATAAACATTCTTTAAAATCAGGGACGGTGATAGTATCAGGCAAATTAAGTGTTGATATTCCTATCGGTACACTAAAAAGAATCTGGCAACAAGTTCAAATTCAAGGAGAAATTTAATTATGCGTTATGCGATCGTGATTGAAAAAGGTGAAACCAGCTATGGGGCTTATGTTCCTGATTTGCCAGGATGTGTTGCGGTTGGCGAATCGTTGGAGGAGATAAAAGAGTTAATTTCCGAAGCGATCCTATTTCACTTAGAAGGATTGCAAGAAGAGGGGATGACTATTCCTGAGTCGGTTTCTCTTTGTGAATATGTGGAGGTTGCTTAAATGAAACTGAGTCAATTACTACAGGAAAAACGTCAGGATATTCTGGCGATCGCGGCCAAGCATGGAGCTTTTAATGTAAGAGTTTTTGGCTCGGTAGCGAGGGGAGAAGAAACTGAAGCTAGTGATGTTGATTTTTTAATTGATTATGATCTAAAACAAATTTCTCCTACCTGTAAATAATTAGTTGATGATTAGGTAAAATGAAGAGAAAGCAAAAAAACAGATTGTCTTAAAAAAAGGAGTAAAAAGGATGAAAGTGACGGTAGAATTCGTGATTCGTAACGAAATGGGAAATATTCTCAGCCAAAACAGCCCATTTGCAATGGAAATAGGAACCCAAAGCTTACATGACATAGAAGGAGGTGTAGAACAGATGAAACAGAAAGTATTGCCTGAAATAGAGGCAGCCTTACTGGCGCAGGCACAAAACGAGTTCACGGAAAAAGTAAAAAAAACTAAACTTGTGGTGTAATGGTACGAGAAAAATCTGTATAAAAACATTACACGGTCAGTTTGAGTTTTACTTACAAAAGTATCAAACGAATAAAAAAGAAGTTAACTATTTTCAGTTATCGGAGCAATTGCAGGAAAGATTTGTGAGTCAGAGATTAGAGGAATTATGCGGTTATTACGCCAATCGGCTCAGTTATGAGAATTTGGCTGGATTAGTGGAGCGAGTAACAGGAGAAAACTTATTGAGTGACCAGACCATTTGGGGAATAGTGAAAGGGAAAGCCGAAACCTATAGCCAGCAAATCCGACAAACTGTACAAGAATCATTAGAATCGACCACATCTGAGCAGATTCAGATAAAGAAAAGCGTAGAGATTTATAACGTAGAGGAGTCAGAAATTCTCCTATTTGACGATGGTATTCAAGTCAAAGGACAAAAGCCTGAGCGTAATTCGCGTAATGAATCTACTGCCCATACTCCAAGTCCAGATACCACCAAGAATAAGACTCCCGCCGTCATTACCGATGTAGTAATGTTGCAAACACCCAAAGGGGGATTTGAATATCTCGTTTCTCCTTTTGATACTGAGGTAGAAGAACCGATAAGTCTTGCGACAGTCGTTAGAGCGAGAATTCTCGACCTCTATCAAAAGGAATCAAAACCGTTGAATATTGTTGCTATCACCGATGGGGCAAAAGTCATTCGCCATCGCCTCTTGGCTATCTTTGGTGTTTTACCTGTTGTGATTTTAGACTGGTATCACCTATGCAAAAAAGTGCGAAATCTGATGTCTATGATTGCTTTCAACAAAGAAGAAAAATCCAATCATGTCAAGTTTTTACTCTCACAATTATGGCATGGTCAGACTGATATTGCCCTCAACTACTTAAAACATCAGGTTGTTGCTCGCAATAACAAGGTCTTGTTGGAACTTATTGGTTATTTGGAGAAACATCACTCAGAAATCATCAACTACGAAGGTCGGCGAAAAGTCGGTAAAAGTATTGGTAGTGGTCGCATTGAAAAAGGCGTAGATTTGGTCGTTGGTCATCGTCAGAAAAAAAAGGGTGTAAGTTGGAGCATGAATGGTAGCAAGGCTTTAAGCTTTCTCAAGGTAGCTGAACTTAATCATTGCTGGACTTCTCTTTGGTTTCCTGCTCAATCTTGTTAATCATCAACTAATTATTTACAGGTGGAATTTCTCCTTAGTTTCCTGGTGGATTGCTGATGGATTTACAGGATTTTTTAGGTTGTAAAGTTGATATTGTTACAGAGAAGGGGTTAAGTCGTTTTATTAAAGATCAGGTTTTAAAAGAGGCAAAATTTCTATGAATAAGGTTTTGGTAAGTAAGAAGAATCGGCGATCAGCCTTGATGAGGATATACTTTTAATATCAGTTGAGGTAATTTCTTCTTGATATTCATTGCATCCTCTGTTAAGAGTATTGGAAATATTAGTTTATGATTGTTTAGTTTTTGAAATATGAATATGAAAAAAAATCACGCTTTTATCCTACTCACTTGTATTTATTATTTTTACAAATGCTAATATTGCTTCTGGTTATATTAATTATGAGTATTTGTTAGAATAGACGCATAGACTTTATAATCGACAATTTTGGAAAGTTATTATGCTTCAAAGAAAAAATCATTACGTCCCAAAAATGTACTAAAAAAAATGGAGTAATCAACATAAAAAAATATGGACATATAGGATACTTGTTTCACACAAAAAAGTTCCCATTTGGCAACAAATAGCAATATCAAAAATTCCAATTTATCATAATTTTTATACTAAAAATATCAACTCTATAGAGTCAGATGAAATTGAAAAATGGTTCGCATCAGAGTTTGAAGCTCCAGCAGAGAAAGCAATATCGAAGGCTGTTAATGATCAACATCTTTCTGAGCTTGATTGGATAGAGTTAATTGATTTTGTAGCTGCTCAGGATGTCCGAACACCAGTGAGATGTATTGATCTAATGAAAACTCTAGATGATTCATTTGATAATATAAAAAAAATGTCTAACGATATTCAAAAAAACTTAATTAAAGAATCTGATAAAAGTTTAAAATATCAAGAATTAATCCCTATTCGCATAAATAAAACTGAAAATCAGGATGATAATGTTTTAGTTCACTATGAAGCTCTGATCGGAAGAAGTGCTTGGCTATTTGCGATTCAGCGTCTACTTACGTATACTAAATCAGCTCTTCATCAACAAAAATGGACAATTCTTAAAAGTCCTAAAAACTTCAGTTTTTTAACTAGTGACAATCCAGTCACTCGTCTTAATTACTATGGAAAAAATCAAAAATGTGAATATGATTTTAATGGAGGATGGGGAAGTAAGGGAACCGAAATTTTTATCCCTCTTAGTCCTCAACATTTAATGTACACTCAGATTGGTTATAGACCTCCATTACGTGGGACTATTATTTCGATAGATACAGCCATTTATTTCCAAAGATTTATTGTCGAAAATGCTCATCGGTTTGTTTTTTCAAACGAAATCAATAATAAAATACAGTTGATACGTCCTCGAATTATTAATTCTGATTTATACAAAAAAGAAGAACAAAAATGGAATAATTGGTATGAGGAAAATACCCTTGCTGAGTCTCAATTTTTCACATCTTCTGAACAAGAATGATAGATCAGATTTTCAATATTGTTAAGATGCGCTTATTTGTCGGTCAAATCTTGTAGAAGACATTAATGAAATGCCATGCACCTTTTGATTATTTACAAGAGCATACAATTTTGTGTGTTACGCTATCCCTAAAAAAATTGAACACCTTAATCTGTGAACTTTTTGTAAAGTTAAAAGGCGATCGCTTTTTAAGAAGTGAAGAGGAAAGGGGCGATCTCGTTAGGTTAAAATGGACTTCTGCTCAGGCTCATTATTGAATTGAATAGTATTACTTGTGTCTAAAAGAGATAAACTACTTTAATTATGAAAAAATAGTCTCAATAACGCAGGATTCTTAAAATTCGGTGATTCATGATAAAATCTCTTGGCGTTTTTGTTCCCACCATTGATCGGTTATTTCAATTAATTCTCCACTATCTAGACCTTCTAAAAACATTTTTTCTAACTGAGTAGAACGAAGCTGTGATTGCTCTTTTTGCAATAGATACACAACATACTCGCCCAGGTTACTGAACTCTCCCTGAGCAATTTGTGATTGAATCTGTATTGCCAATTCATCAGGAAGTTCAACTGTAATTTGCGTCATAATTTTAATCCAGAAATACCTTCCCCTATTTTAACCGCATTAAAAGTGATATGGAAAAAAGGCGATCGCTTTTTATTGTGATCTAGAAGGTTATCATTTTGTCATGAAAGGGAAAGGGGCGATCATTGGGTAGAGAAACATTACTAAGCTGTCACAAATTTAGATTGCATAATGATTCTGTTAATAATAAAACTCAGAAAATCGGTTTTGATCAATGATCCCATCAGAACTAACCGATAAGCTTATCATAGTCATTAAGATTGTGTATTTTGATGGGTAACGACATGACCTATACCACCCAAGAACTGATTACCATTCTTGACCAAGAACTACGGGCGACTTGGCAGGGAAAGCGTGTTCTCTTATCTTCGGCTGAACGGCTTGATAATGTCGTTGTGGCTAAGGCGATCGATATGCAGAAAGTGGGGAAAGTCTTTGCTTATCAGGATTTTCGACGACAGATTCATGAATATCAGCGATCGCATAACGTATCGGGCATTATTTGGCGAGAATGTCGATTTCAAAACCATTCCCTCCACTATCCCGAATTGCATAATCAATTGATCCCCGTTGAGGGAGACAAGGAAATCTTAATCAATGCCAAAGCTGCGGTATTAGCATTTTGGGAAGAAAGGACAAGGGGCATGGAATTTTGGCTCACAGCCCATCATCGTCGCCCGATTAGTGCGGATTCTTTGTTGGAATTAATCGCAGAAACCGAATGGGCAGAAATTGACGCGGCGCAAACGGAACTTTTTTTGGGACTCTGTCGGGGCAATCCCCAGGAATATCAATACCATTGGGCGAAACCGAATTCGGGCTGTCATCGGATTATTGCGGCGATGAATGAACCCAGTGCCATAAAAATTTAGAGAAAAGTTAGGCGGGATGATAGAAAAAAGCAACGCCTAAAATCGTATAGGTTGCTAACAGTAAGGTTCCATCTAACCAATTAGAACGCCCACTAAAACTAATCAAATTAGTAACCGTAACCGATACAGCTAAAGCGACCACTTCAAAGGGATTAAAATTAAGATCCATATTTTGATTCATGATTAATCCCGCAAAAACTAACATCGGCGCAACCAATAAAGAGATTAATAAACTATCCCCTGTGGCAGTGGCGACCACCAGATCCATTTTATCTTTAAGAGAGAGTTGAATAACGGTTACAACCCCAGCAACATCACTAATTAAGGGCAATAAAATGACCCCTGTAAAAAGGGGGGTTAATCCGTAACCTTTGACGACCACATCCACCACATCCACAAATAATTCAGACTCAAAAGCAACGGCAATGGTTGTGAGAATTAAAATTACGACCCAGGCGGCTAAATAGTAGGAATTATTATTAATAATTGCTTCTTTTTCTTCGGTTGCTTCGGGTTTAATGGCTAAACTTACATCGTAGAGATAGCTATGGGTTTTCAGGGAAAATAATAACGTTAATCCATACACAATAATTAAAACCGTTGCCACCACAATGGACAACTGTTTAACAATACTGGCATCGATCATATTGGAGGTATTAATTACCAAGGTCGGTAAAGCGATCGCAATGACAGCGAGGGTCATCGATAAACCATTGACTCTGGCGAGAATCGGTTGGAATTCCTGTTCTTTATAACGAATGCCGCCCGTAAACATTGCTAATCCTAAAAAAAGCAATAAATCACTGAGAATACTACCTGTAATACTGGCTTTTACGATATCGACTAAACCTTCTCTCAGGGCAACTAGGGTAATAATTAAAACCGTTGCACTGCCGAAAACCGCATTAATTAAACCGCCCAGGGAAAGGCCCTGTTACCACAGCGACTTTTTCTGTTGCTGTACTTAAAATGATCGAGAGGGGAATAATTGCCAGGGCAGATAAAATAAAAATAGCAGTCTCATTCCAATGCAAAAAATCCGATGCGATCGACAAAGGAATGAAAATGAATAAGCCCAAAATAACGACATACTTAAATTTAAATTGAGGCATTTAATTCTCCTCAACGGTCAAAAAAGCGATCGCAGAAATCACGTCAAACAAATTCAACAGAAATGGATTAAGCAGGAACATTAACCACCTCTTTCCCCGCCAAACCAAAGGTCTCGTGGATACATTTTAAGGCTCTGACCGCATCTGCTTGAGACACAATGCAACTCACTTTAATTTCCGAGGTTGCAATCATTTCGATATTAATTTTTTCCTTAGCTAAGGCGTTAAAGAATTTAGCGGCAACCCCTGGATGACCGACCATTCCTGATCCCACAATGCTCACTTTGGCGACCTCTTCATTAATCACGACTTCCCCTAAACCTAATTTAATTGCTAATTTTTCTAATACCGTTCGAGTTGTGTGTATATCATTTTCGGCGATGGTAAAGGCAATATCCCGTCGAGGAACCTCTTCAATAATGCGACATCGTTGGGATTGGATGATCATATCCACACTGATATTGTGATCTGCTAAAGCCATGAAAATTTGTGCAGCCATGCCAGGGCGATCGGGAATATGACGAATCCCCACTTGGGCGCGTTTTAAATCTAGAGCAACACCGCGAACGGGCGGTAAATGGGCGAACAGACTGGCGTTGGTTGGGGGAGCTTGATTGACTCCAAAGGCTTTACACAGAGCCTCAATGGCCAAATCTCCCTGAGATTCATCGATCAGACAACTCACCTTGACTTCGGAGGTAGAAATCATTTCGATGTTAATTTTGGCATCGGCTAGGGTTTTGAACATTTTGGCCGCAATGCCTGGCCGCCCGATAATACCTGCTCCCGCGATCGCGACTTTGGCGACCTGTTTTTCCACAATGACTTCGGCTTCCTGGGTATTACTGGGATGTTCTCGTAGGGCAGGGGCGATCGCTTCGGTAACAGATTCCGCCTTGGTCAGCATCTTTTTAACAACGGTAAAGGCGATATCGTTACTATTTCCTTCGTGGATTGACTGAATAATCAGATCCACATCTACCCGTTGATGGGAAATTTCTCCAAATAATTTGGCCGCAATCCCTGGGCGATCGGGAATCCTGAGTAAAGCCACTTTTGCCTGATCATGATCAAATTCAACGGAATCAACGGCCTTAGTAATTTCTAAACCCACCAGCGATCGCGGTTTCGGGGGCGGTGCAACAACCCTGGTACCTGGGGCATCACTCCAACTAGAGCGCACCACTAACAAAACCCCAAAATTACGGGCAATCTCAACGGCTCTCGGATGCAACACATTCGCGCCCAAACTCGCCAGTTCCAGCATTTCATCACAGGTAATTTCTTCGAGTAACTGAGCTTCGGGAACTAAACGGGGATCGGTGGTCAAAATGCCAGGCACATCGGTATAAATTTCGCACAAATCCGCTTTTAATGCCGCCGCCAATGCCACCGCCGAGGTATCCGATCCGCCTCGTCCCAGGGTGGTAATTTCTAGGTGATCAATACTACTTATTCCCTGAAAACCTGCCACCACAATCACCTTGCCTTCATCCAGATGGTGTTTGAGGCGATCGGGTTTAATTTCTAAAATCCGCGCTCGGCTATGTTCTGCTTCCGTGACAATGCCCACTTGCGCGCCCGTGAGGGAAATGGCCGCCTGTCCTAATTCTTGAAGAGCCATACTTAAAAGAGCAATGGAAACCTGTTCTCCCGTCGAAACTAGCATATCCATTTCCCGACGACTGGGATTGGGTGAAATCGCCTGGGCCAAATTGACGAGGGTATCGGTGGTTTTTCCCATCGCAGAGACAACGACAACCACAGAATGACCATCGCGTACTGTTTTCTGAACTCGTTGGGCAACCGCTTGGATGCGTTCGACGGTTCCGACTGAGGTTCCACCGTATTTTTGGACAATTAGGGACATGGGCGTTTATGCAGGGACAAATTAGGAATGAAGATTGACGCTCGATTCTCTAAAATAGCAAATCTCTAGAGAAAAATTTAATCAATTTTACATTTCTTTCTAAATTATTCAGTGGTAGGCGATCGCAGTTTCAAATCTAGAAACAAAAATGCGATCACAAATCATTCTTATTCTATATCACCCATCTGTCTTTCAAGAGCTTGACGAACTATTCCCATAACGTAGGGCAATTCATCCAGGGACGACAATCCAATTTCAACATCACCATTCCCCCAACGTCCTAATTTAGTAGCATCTTTACAGAGATTTTTTGGATCATCTATCTCTATAAAAGGAATATTAACAGAAAGACGTAATCGTTTAGCTTGTGGGACGACATCCACAAAATTAGTTTCTGCTTTATAGGCAACATAAAGCTTAAGGAATTCTTCCGTAATGCAAGAATCAAGAGCTAAAACTTCTTTTCGGAATGCTTCAAACACCTCTCGCATTTTTCCTGACAGTAAATGAGGATGTTCATTAATTGAATAACTGACTGATATGGGAGTTGTCCTAAAAGAATTCAGAATATTTTCTGTTAGTTGAGGTGCAGGCCAGACATCTAGTGCCAAGCTCGAAAGTTGATCTGCTCGTTGGCGAATGCTTCCTTCGTTCCATTGTTCTATCTGCCCAAGTCCTTGGTTAAGATTAAGAGGACTATCCTTAAAGCCATTCTTCATATCTCGTTTGTCGATAAAGGATTTATCGCTGTATTCAGAGTTATAGCCTGTAAGCGTTAAATTTCCGAGCGTATGTAAATAAGTTCCATGAATTCTTTTCCAATCTACTCCTAATTCTAATTTCCAAGCTGAAGGTAAATTTTCATTTTGAGGCATAATATGTTCAATCGTATATTCATCAATTGAAACACGTTCCTTTCTATTGTAATTTTCTAACCGACGAATCCAATAGCTACGGCTACGAAATTTATAAAGATCTTTTGTCTGTAAATCCTTTTTAAACTCTTCATCACGTGGAAAACGGCGATAGGATGGTAACAAAAGCAAATAAGCACCTATGCTTTCGAGATAACGCTCTTTCTTAAGAGATTTTGTTAATGTATTAAATGTTTTGTTCATCGAATTTGTGGGAATTGCACAAACCGCACGCCGAAATACATAGGATTCAACCAATCGAATAGCTTGTAAGAAATCTCCTTTAGAAAGTATTTGATTTTTATAATCATGATAAAGTTCTAAAAGCAAAGGATAAGCTACATCGACTTTTAATTCTCTTAAATCTTGAAAGGCTAACTTGAGATCATTTTCTGGCTCAAGACCGATAGCCATTGCACAAAAATAACGAGAAAATGTACGAATATCACTTACCAATTTTTCGATTCCAGCTTGCTCAACAACAGAATATCTGGCATATTCCTTGAATGCTTCATAGACTTGTCCTAAATTAGGAATAGTGCCTGTTTTTACCGTTAAATAATGGCGCATAAATCCGTCAAATTGGCTACCATAGGCTTCTTGACCAAATTCTATTTCCATTGGTCGCCAGTATTTTTCATATAGTTCTGTTTGAAGTTGAGGCTCAAGACCCATCAAAATATAGTTACGAATTAAGTCAGCTTGACTAAGTTCACGACCTGTAGAATTCATACTCTCAAAAATAAGCTGAGGATTATCTTGATCACGGCTTAATGCAATATCAACAACTAGTAATTTTGCTAACCCTTTACAGATAATTCTTAAATCATCTTTTCGATTACTAATTAGAGATTAAAATAAATTAAAATTTTCCAAGATACGAATAGAAAAATCTTTTGGTTTTTCAAGATCTTCTAAGAATAGAAATCAAAGAATTTTTATCAGTTTGTGAGAGAATTAACTTAAAGTGCATTTCTCCTTCTTCTTCAGGATTTAGTAAATAATAATTCCTTAACTTTCTTCTTGAAAATCCTTCTGCAATTTCTTGATCGCCGATTGCATTAGCCAATGCCGCAATAAGCAATGTAATAGTCGTTAAACGCTGTTGGCCATCAATCACCAACAGTTGAGACTGACTTGATACATGATATATTCCTTTTTCAATATAGACAATCGAACCAACAAAGTGCGCTTTAATCTCGTCATTTAAGCCAGTACGAATAATATCATCCCATAACTGTTTACACTCTTTGTCCGTCCAAGAGTATGTGCGTTGGTAGATTGGAATAATAAACTGAGATGATTTTCTAATAAAATCTAGTAAATTAGCTTCGGTGGCTTTCATTGTACGAATAATTGCAATAATGTAGAAGTAATTATATTTTATGTCATTAGGTTCTCCTGTTCACAAAATGATTTGTAAAATATTGAACAATCTGACTGTTCCCGTTATCTTTTTGTTTGAGCGATCCTTGATTTCTCTCTATCTCAAAGTCTTATTCTCTCGTCGACTATTATCATTAAAACTCGCTTATTGAAAACATCGGAGAGTTTAAAAACCTTATTTTGTCATCGTTTTCAGACTTGACGGTAAAAGTCAGCTTCCTAACAAGTCGGGGATCGCATCAGAGGAGCAAAAATAGAGAAAAGCAGTTGACAAAAAAATAAACCCAGAAAACGAATCCTGGGTCAAAAAATCATTTACTTACCTAATAAAAGTGATAATTTATCGAACACTTTTGGACTCACGAGCCATTGCTTTGAATTTATCCAAACTAGGGCCAGGATTACGACGACTCAGGCTGGGTGCAAAAGTTTGGGTTGCAAATTTGACCTCAGTGGGTTCAACCTTAACGGGGGCGGGCGCAACCTTGACGGGAGCGGCTTCTACTTTTGGGGTTGTTTTTCCTTTGCTTTTAACCGAAGTTTTCTTTGAAGCGGGCTTTTCGGTTGCTGCAACGGGTTCAGCTTTCACCGCAGTAGCGGGAGCAACTTCCGCAGGGGCAGGAGATTCTGCCTTGGGAGCCTTGGATTCGTCTAACTCTATAAAAAATTCGTTTTTCTTCCCACCAAATAATTTTTTGAACATGGACAAGTTTTCCCTCGATTTTTAATGTTTGAATAGATAACAAGAATGAAAAAGACGATAACTGACCGAATCTAGCCAACGGTTATTTCAAATTCAAAATAACGACTAATTCTCTCCTTTAATCAAGCCAGAATACAGTAACCTACCGCAATATTTTTTTACAAAATTTAACAATATTGTCTCATTTTTCTGGCATGGACAAAAAAGCGATCGCAGTCCTCTCTACAAGGTTGGGCGATCAAGACTGGGAACTTGTCGCTCCAGGACAATCACTTTATCCCCAACCACAGGATTACGAGCCAGCAAGCCTCCCGTTGGGCCAAGGAGATTCAGTTTGCGAAAGGCTAGTTTTTGGGAACGTTGCCAAATGGTATCAGCAAAATTATCTTGTCGTTGGGGGCTTAGGTCATACCAATCATTGCTCAAAGTAACTGTTAATTGACTCGCCAAAAAATTGGGTGCGATCGCCAAAATCAAGCCATCGGGATATTGAATAGTTAAATCCTTGACCTCTTGTTGAATCGCTCCAATTAAGCTCTGTTCGGGGGTCAGAGGCGATGCGGGCGGCTCGTTCAGTTCAATCGGTTGGGCAGGTTCAGGGGCAACTAATTCGGGCGGATTGGCGATCGCATCGGGTGAGGAAAGATCGGGGGGAAATTCTTCCGTGTCATCCAATTGATTGATTAAATTTTCGGCAATATCTTTAGGAAATTCAGGGGGATTGATGGGCAAGAGTAAAACCGAACTAATCAGAGCTATCACCACTAAAATAGCAAGAAAACTCGTTAATCCCCAATCAGAAAGATTATTATTCACTTTTCGCGGTAAAAATTTCCGAATCCCGACCAATACGCCGTCCCACCAATTTTGTAACCCGCCAAAGGTCGGCAATAATCGGTCTAAACCCTCAATGTCTTCTTCCTCTTCCTCCGTTACCCAGGAATCATCAGAGGGCGCGTTGGCTGAAGTTCTTAAAGGTCTAGTTTGGGGTGAGGAAATATTTTCTGCATCTGACGCAAGTTCGGGCGAGAGGGAAAGGGCAAACGATCGCTGGTTCTGACTAGATTATCAACAGCATTTTGAGGCGGCAATCTGTCCACTGAGTCCGTTTGTAATGACTCCACAACCGTTTGCAACTGCTCAATAGTGCGTTGTAGTTGTTCGATCATCTCAGTTTTTGCTGATGGCTGTTGTTTTGGCATAGGAAACCTTCCCCTCTGGATGTCGCTATCCTACCAAAAAATCAGTCCCGATTTTCCCTGCCTAGAGAGATTCGTAATCCGTCGTAAAGCCTGCAAACTTTTCGCACATTTCCTGAAAGGTTTCGGCTTCGTCCACGCTCTCAATCTTGTAGCCCATAATGCGTGAACCATCGGGCATTTTTTGGGAACCGATTAATTCACAGGGATAGGTTGCGGTCATGGATTTAAAATCTGCACCAAAGGCTTTCCACGCCGCTTCATCACACCGAATATTCACTCGCCACATAGTTTACTCACTAGATTTGATAATTTTTGCCGTGCAAATATCTATCCGCAGAACAACAGTAATATATCAAGAATGGGCCGTACTGGACTCGAACCAGTGACATCCTGCTTGTAAGGCAGGCGCTCTACCAACTGAGCTAACAGCCCAAATTAACGCAAACTTACTATAACATAAATGCAATTCTTAGATCACCCCGATCGCAAATTTATTTTTTAAACTCTATGCCCTCTGGTCAAACCCACGATCGCATAACCCTTTGGACGGTTCCTCTCGTTTCAGGAATTGGCTATTTTTTGACCCAAAACGGTAAATTAGCTTTAATTCTAACGGGTGGTTTTTTGTTTAGTGGTTTGATGTTTGGCCCCGATTTGGATATTTATTCTGTGCAATATAAACGGTGGGGTTGGTTTCGGTGGATTTGGATTCCCTATCGTTCAGCGATTCGTCACCGTTCCCAACTGTCTCATGGTTTGCTTATTGGTACGATCCTACGATTAATTTATATCAGTTTGATCATTTTGATTTTGTCGGGGATGATTGCCGCGATCGCCTATTTTTTCGGTTATGTTAATTTTCAATCGGTCATTAATTCACAAAAACTATTTCCTGTTTGGAATCAAACAGATACCCAAGCATTATTAGCCCTGATCATCGGATTGGAATTGGGCGCAATGAGTCATTCCATCAGTGATTGGATCGGATCAGCCTATAAACGAAACCAAACTCAAAAAACGCGATCACGCAGTGCCGCAGGGCGATCGCAACAATCTAAAAAATCTTCCAAAATCTCAAAATCTAAGAAGAAATAAATATTGATTAAGATCTAGAAAGACTGGATTCTACGGCTTGAATCTGTTCTCGTTGGGTTTCTATTTCCAATTGACGACGGGTTAAATCTAAATTTTTTGAAGTTATTTCCTGACGAGCTTGTTCAATGCGTGCTTCTTCTTGTTGAATAAATTCAGGTGTTAATTTAAGTTCACTTAAAAATTCTTCAACAATATCTAGTATCCAGTTTGTTGCACTATTAATCTGCAAAATTTGTTTGTTTTCATCCACTTCTACTAAAACCAATACTCCCTCATTAAACCTTTGTAAGGTTTCCCTATTCTCCATATAAAGAGTGCCAGAAGTTTTTTGCCAAAGATGCTCATGGGTTTCTTTGACAATCAATTGCAATTCTAGTTCACTTAAATAGGGATTTTTAGTAACTTGTGCAAGGTACAGCATAACTAAGCACCTTTAAAATGCTAATGATTTAATGAAAAAAATTGTCTTGATTATTGGAGTCTTTTTAGTCGCGATCGCAGAATTTCAGCTTGGGTTTCGGCTTCGGCGAGATTTGCTTTAGCTCCTGCAATGACCGATTCGGGAGCTTTACCCACAAAAGTAGGATTATTTAAACGGCTTGAAATAGATTCCGCTTCTTTTTCAATTTTAGCAAGTTTTTTCTCTAGCTTAGCCTTTAGAGTGCCAATATCAATCAAACCTGATAGGGGAATGAGTACTTGAGTTGTACCGACGACCCCTGCAATACATTGAATATTTTCATTATCTAAGGTTTCTGTAATCGTTAAACCTTCGACTTTCCCCAAATTTTCTAAATAGCTTTGCCCTGCGGCTAACATTGCTCGTTCTTTTTCACTAGCACTCTGAAGAATAACGGAAGCTTTAATTCCTGGTTTAATTTCCGCTTCGGCTCGCAGATTACGAATGGTGCGAATCGTTTCAATTAAATTAACAAAAGTTTCTTCTAGGCTTGGATCAATCAGTTCGGCGTTAATCTGGGGATAGGTTTGTAATGCTAAAAACTGTCCTTCTTTTTGAGTTAAAGTCTGCCACAATTCTTCGGTAATGTGGGGCATAAAAGGATGGAGTAATTTCAAGATATTTTCTAATACTTGAGCCAATGTTTGTTGAGCCACTAAACGAGAAAGATCACCACTTTCTTTCCAAAGACGGGGTTTAATTAACTCGATATACCAATCACAAAAATCACCCCAAATAAATTCGTATAAACCCTTAGCCGCTTCTCCTAATCCATAGGTTTCCAGATTTTCCCTGGTTTGTTTAATCACCTGATTTAAACGGGACAAAATCCAGCGATCGCCTAATTCCAATTCTGCTAAATTAGGACTGCCCAACTGCTCAGGCGTTTTTTCCTCCAGATTCATCATCACAAATCGGGTAGCATTCCAGAGTTTATTGGCAAAATTTCGAGAAGCTTCCACCGACTCCGATTCATCAGTTTTACGACTATATTGCAGACTAATATCCTGACCCGCTCCCGCCACTTCCCGAATGAGGGTATAACGCAGGGCATCGGTTCCATATTTACGGATTAAAATCAGGGGATCAATGCCATTATTAGCCGATTTAGACATTTTTTTGCCCTTTTCATCCCGTACTAACCCATGAATATAGACATCCTTAAAGGGCATCTCGCCTGTAAAATGACCCGCCATCATGGTCATCCGCGCGACCCAGAAAAAGATAATATCAAAGCCTGTTACCAAGGTTGCATTGGGATAATAGGTTGCTAAGTCTTTCGTTTCATCAGGCCAACCCATTGTAGAAAAAGGCCACAGTCCCGACGAAAACCAGGTATCTAAAACATCAGGATCTTGTTCTAATTGACAGCGATCGCCATATTTTGCTTTGGCTTGTTCTAAGGCTTCAAACTCACTATTCGCCACAATAAAAGGTGTGTGGTCGGTAATTTGTCCCTCGGTTTCACTGACCACGTACCAAGCGGGAATTTGATGTCCCCACCACAATTGACGGGAAATACACCAATCTTTGAGCTTAATTAACCAATCTCGATAAACTTTTGACCAGCGTTCGGGAACAAAGCGAGGAGAATTTTCTTGATCTAAACATTGCAAGGCCTTACTCGCTAACGGTTCAATTTTGACAAACCATTGCGTTGACAATAAAGGCTCAACGGGAACTTTTCCGCGATCGCTGTAGGGAACGGTATGTTTGTAATCTTCGACTTTAACCAAAAATCCTGTGTCATCAAGGGTTTTAACCAAATTTTTTCGCACATCAAAACGATCTTGTCCTGCGAAAATTCCGCCATTTTCGTTTACTGTGCCGTCTTTATTGAGAATATTAATAAAAGGTAATTGATGACGTTTACCCATCTCGAAATCATTGGGATCATGGGCGGGCGTAACTTTGACGCAACCCGTTCCAAAGGCGGGATCAACTAATTCATCAGCAAAAATCGGAATTTCACGACCCACAATGGGTAAAGTAACGGTTTTTCCAATAAAAGCCTGATAACGCTCATCGTTCGGATTAACCGCAACCCCCGTATCGCCTAGCATGGTTTCAGGTCGAGTCGTCGCCACAACCAGTTCCCCCGTACCATCAGTTAAGGGATAGCGCAAATACCAGAGATGGCCATTCACTTCTTCATTTTCGATTTCCAAATCCGACACCGCCGACTGGGAAGACGGACACCAATTGACTAAATAATTACCCCGATAAATCAATCCTTCTTCATAGAGTTGAATAAAGGCGGTTTTTACTGAATGAGAAAGCCCCTCATCCAAGGTAAACCGTTCCCGTGACCAATCGACTGATACACCCAGCGATCGCAGTTGATTAACAATGGTTCCGCCCGATTCTTCTTTCCATTGCCAAGCTCGTTCTAAAAATTTTTCCCGTCCCAAATCATCCCGATTTTTGCCTTCTGCCTTGAGTTGTTTTTCGAGAATTGTTTGTACGGCAATGCTGGCATGATCGGTACCAGGCAACCACAGGGTATTGTCGCCCTTCATACGGTGGTAACGAATCAGAGTATCAATTAAGGCACTCTCAAAGGCGTGACCCATGTGCAAGCTTCCCGTCACATTGGGAGGGGGAATAACGATGCAATAGGGTTCTCCCTGGTGGTCTGGATCGGCTTTGAAAACCTGTTCTTTTTCCCACGCGGCTTGCCATTTTGATTCAGTAAGAGTTGGGTCGTATTGGGGGGGAAGGTTGGCAGTCATGGGAAGGATGATAGATCAGTTTCGGGTTAATATCTATGCCCATTTTGCCACAGTTGCGTCAGAAAATGGAGATGAAAAGACTCATTCGCGAAAAAACGATCTTGAAAAAATCTCTCATAAAATAGTTGTTGTTCTGCAAAATTTAGAACGAATTGATGCTCTATTCGTGATCTAGAAGACAAAAAGATCTGAGTAAACTTGATGAAATCTTAATGGTACTACGGCATCAATCCTTTATTTTGTGGGGAGGTTATTTATAATGTCAGGATTTCGGAAAAACTTAGCGATCGCCATACTGAGCCTGGGGGCATTTCTAACGCTTCCAGTGGCACAGGCATTCGCTGAAACAGACGCTATGACGGCTCAAATCTCGGCAGACACTGGTTTTATGCTCAATTCCAGTGGACTCGTTTTGTTAATGACAGTGGGACTCGCTTTTTTTTATGGTGGATTTGTTGCCAAGAAAAATGTACTCAACACCTTGATGATGAGTTTTATTGCCTTGGGAATTGTGGCAGTCACTTGGGTTTTAGTGGGTTATAGTTTAGCTTTTGCTCCTGGATTTCCCGTGATTGGCGGCATACAGTGGGCTTTTTTAAATGGAGTAGGGCTAGAAACCACAGGATATCTCCAGGGAAGTTTACCTGATGAAATGGTCTCCTATGCCCCCACCATCCCCCATCAAACTTTCATGATCTACCAGGCAATGTTTGCCATTATTACCCCTGCCCTGATTTCAGGGGCGATCGTCGAACGAGTTCCCTTCAGATCCTATTGTTTATTTCTGGTTCTCTGGTTAATTTTTGTTTACTGTCCTATGGCCCACATGGTTTGGGGAAAAGGCGGTTTCTTAGGGGTAAATGGCGGTATCAACACTCTAGATTTTGCAGGTGGAACAGTTGTTCATACTGCTTCAGGTTTTTCTGCTCTGGTTGCTGCGATCGTCATTGCCCCGTAGGGCCTACCCGAATCAAATTTCCGCGCCCCATAACATACCATTTATTTTGCTAGGCTCAGGATTACTCTGGTATGGTTGGTTCGGTTTTAATGCAGGTAGCGCACTTTCTTCTGGAGCCTTAGCAACCAGTGCTTTTGTGGCGACGAATACTAGTGCAGCATCCGCCATGTTAACTTGGCTCTTATTAGAACAATTTTTAAGAGGAAAACCCACCACTGTGGGAGCTGCTACGGGGGTCGTTGTCGGCTTAGTCGGTGTTACCCCTGGAGCGGGTTTTGTCACTCCGATGTCGGCTCTTGTGATTGGCATAATCGCCTCAGTTTGCTGTTTTTTTGCGATTACCCTCAAAATTCAACTCGGTATTGATGATAGCCTGGATACATTTCCCGTTCATGGAGTGGGTGGTGCAGTGGGTGCAATTCTCACAGGGATTTTTGCCACAACAACCGTTAATAGCGCAGGAAAAGAAGGCTTAATCGCAGGCAATCCTTTTCAATTACTGATTCAAATTGGAGGAGTTGGAATCACGATTATATGGGCCTGTTTGGGGACGTATATTATCCTGAAAATTGTCGATGCAATTTGGGGTCTGCGGATCAAGCCTGGTGATGAACTCCAGGGCATGGATATCAGTGAACATGGAGAAGAGGGCTATGGAGAAGAGTTTTCTAAGAGTAGTTCGACAACCTTATTTTGATTAAGAATACTCCGCTAAAACACTTGTTGTTTTGCTATTAAGAATGATGGCTAAAATTTCAAGGCAAATATTCTGATTCCTTTCATTTTTTCTGCACAAAATCTTACCTTGATTGAGATCCTAAAGGATTGGCGGGATTGGTTCCTGCCATCTTTTCATTGTCTAATTTTCGAGGATGGAACAAAGCGGTATAGATAGGGCTTGCTGAAAAAGTCAAAAAACAGGAAGAGGGGATTAATTTATGAATTTAAGGCGAGTAAAACATAAGGGTTAAATGAATTGTCAACACAAAGCATAAGCTGGGCTAATAAGAGGGCAGAAAAATAAGCTCTTCTTCCGAAAAAGACAAAAAAAACGTAAAACCTGCCGAAGCAGGGCAAAAAGATTGATGACTAAAAAGGTGATAGCAATAGCGGTTTCAGAGGTATCAGGAAGTTTTGTCATAACTCGATTGAGGCTAAATCGTCTCTTTGCTTGACCAAATTTGCCTTCAATAGCATTACGGTCTCTTTCATCTTGAAGAGCTTCTTTCTTTTTTTCTGGACTAATATTTGTGGGTCGTCTTCCCAAGGGTGGGCCACTCAATCGAATTCCCTTCTCCTTACAAAAAGCGCGATTTTCCCTTGTGCGATAGATTGCATCAGCATGAACAGACTGGGGATAGTAGCCTGTCTCACGTTTAAACTCTTCTATTTGTCCTTTGAAGTCGCCTGATTCATTATAATTATCCCAACTTAATCGGTATAAATAAAGATATCCATTCACATAACTTGCTGATAGTTTTGCACCAAACTCTACTGGCGTTCCCGCTTTTCCTCTAACAATGGGACGAACATGAGGTTGAGTCAAACTCACAATTCTATTTTCTACCTTATTTTCTTTATTTTCATACATTCCTACTTGTTGCTCATAGGCTTTTTGTATTATCGACAGTATCTTTTCGTCTTTTTTACTTAATTTTGCGACCTCTTTATCTTCTCTTAATTTTTCTATATGGGAAAGGTTTCTTTTGATATATTGGATTTGTTTTTTTATGCCCTTTCTCCTTTCTTTTCTCGACGGACGGCGTTTTTTTGACAATTTTAAGTAATCTTTTCTGGCTCTTATTCTATAGGTTCTTGGTTTTTTTCCTTTTTTTTTAGTTTTTTTATACAAGTTGTCTATTATTTTTTCGGTTTTTTCTCTTGCCTCATTCAAGATTCCTATATCTGTTGGATATTTGATGTCTGCTGGTGCACAGGTTGCATCTATTAATAGCTTTCCTCTATTCTGATTTTCCCCTTCACTTTTTTCTTTTACTTCTGATAATATTTCTTCTTCTTTTTTTACCATTGCTTTATTTATTTGATTCACCAAGTCCATTCCTATTCTTTGACGGAAATGTACTAACAGTGACGCATCAAATGCCTCCTCATTTTCATATACTTCTAGTCCTATAAAATATTGTAAGTAAGGGTTTTCTTTTATTTGTTCTACTGTTTCTCGGTCACTTATTCTCAATATTTCTTTTATTATTAATGACCCTAATGCCATCCTAAATGGTTTGGCTGTCGCTCCTTTATTTTCTGAAAATTGTTTTGCATATTCTTCTTCAAATTCCTCCCACGGAATTATTTTTGACATGATTACCCAACGATTTTCTTCTTTTGGCTTCCACTCACTTGGTATTTTGAAGTTTTCAACAGTCGATTTTTCGGATTCTTTTTTGGGGTACATCGTTCAATGCTCTGGAAGGGGAGGGGTGCAAGCCTTTTCACTCATTTTAGACCTTTTTTTTGCACTTTTTTTGCTCTCTAAATCCCCTCATCTCTTTTCTTATAAGGCTTTCAGCTTTTTTCAGCAAGCTCTAAGTAAAACTCAAACTGACCGTGTAATGTTTTTATACAGATTTTTCTCGTACCATTACACCACAAGTTTAGTTTTTTTTACTTTTTCCGTGAACTCGTTTTGTGCCTGCGCCAGTAAGGCTGCCTCTATTTCAGGCAATACTTTCTGTTTCATCTGTTCTACACCTCCTTCTATGTCATGTAAGCTTTGGGTTCCTATTTCCATTGCAAATGGGCTGTTTTGGCTGAGAATATTTCCCATTTCGTTACGAATCACGAATTCTACCGTCACTTTCATCCTTTTTACTCCTTTTTTTAAGACAATCTGTTTTTTTGTTTTCTCTTCATTTTACCTAATCATCAACTAATTATTTACAGGTAGAAAAAAAGTGAGCGCAGGTCAGGTAGTGAAAGCAATGATTATCAACTGTATGGGATTTTTGACGGCTCCCTTGTACTTATTTAGGGCTTGCTGAAAAAGTCAAAAAACAGGGAGAGGGCATTAATTTATGAATCTAAGGAGAGTAAAACATAAGTATTGAATATTTTATCAACACAAAACATAAGCTGAATTAATAAAAAGACGGAGAAATAATCTCTTCTTCCGAAAAAGACAAAAAAAACGTAAAACCTGCCGAAGCAGGGCAAAAAGATTGATGACTAAAAAGGTGATAGCAATAGCGGTTTCAGAGGTATCAGGAAGTTTTGTCATAACTCGATTGAGGCTAAATCGTCTCTTTGCTTGACCAAATTTGCCTTCAATAGCATTACGGTCTCTTTCATCTTGAAGAGCTTCTTTCTTTTTTTCTGGACTAATATTTGTGGGTCGTCTTCCCAAGGGTGGGCCACTCAATCGAATTCCCTTCTCCTTACAAAAAGCGCGACTTTCCCTTGTGCGATAGATTGCATCAGCATGAACAGACTGGGGATAGTAGCCTGTCTCACGTTTAAACTCTTCTATTTGTCCTTTGAAGTCGCCTGATTCATTATAATTATCCCAACTTAATCGGTATAAATAAAGATATCCATTCACATAACTTGCTGATAGTTTTGCACCAAACTCTACTGGCGTTCCCGCTTTTCCTCTAACAATGGGACGAACATGAGGTTGAGTCAAACTCACAATTCTATTTTCTACCTTATTTTCTTTATTTTCATACATTTCTACTTGTTGCTCATAGGCTTTTTCTATTATCGACAGTATCTTTTCGTCTTTTTTACTTAATTTCGCGACCTCTTTATCTTCTCTTAATTTTTCTATATGGGAAAGGTTTCTTTTGATATATTGGATTTGTTTTTTTATGCCCTTTCTCCTTTCTTTTCTCGACGGACGGCGTTTTTTTGACAATTTTAAGTAATCTTTTCTGGCTCTTATTCTATAGGTTCTTGGTTTTTTTCCTTTTTTTTAGTTTTTTTATACAAGTTGTCTATTATTTTTTCGGTTTTTTCTCTTGCTTCATTCAAGATTCCTATATCTGTTGGATATTTGATGTCTGCTGGTGCACAGGTTGCATCTATTAATAGCTTTCCTCTATTCTGATTTTCCCCTTCACTTTTTTCTTTTACTTCTGATGATATTTCTTCTTCTTTTTTTACCATTGCTTTATTTATTTGATTCACCAAGTCCATTCCTATTCTTTGACGGAAATGTACTAACAGTGACGCATCAAATGCCTCCTCATTTTCATATACTTCTAGTCCTATAAAATATTGTAAGTAAGGGTTTTCTTTTATTTGTTCTACTGTTTCTCTGTCACTTATTCTCAATATTTCTTTTATTATTAATGACCCTAATGCCATCCTAAATGGTTTGGCTATCGCTCCTTTATTTTCTGAAAATTGT
Source organism: uncultured cyanobacterium (assembly GCA_963807635.1). Lineage (GTDB taxonomy): Bacteria > Cyanobacteriota > Cyanobacteriia > Cyanobacteriales > Microcystaceae > Snowella. The sequence goes on along the minus strand of CAWEDJ010000039.1, from coordinate 29,885 downwards.
TTTGCATATTCTTCTTCAAATTCCTCCCACGGAATGATTTTTGACATGATTACCCAACGATTTTCTTCTTTTGGCTTCCACTCACTTGGTATTTTGAAGTTTTCAACAGTCGATTTTTCGGATTCTTTTTTGGGGTACATCGTTCAATGCTCTGGAAGGGGAGGGGTGCAAGCCTTTTCACTCATTTTAGACCTTTTTTTTGCACTTTTTTTGCTCTCTAAATCCCCTCATCTCTTTTCTTATAAGGCTTTCAGCTTTTTTCAGCAAGCTCTAGATAGAGACCAGAAGCAAAAGCCTATATTTTACGGAATTTAGCTAATCCTCTGACCTATTCAAATTGAGAGGTCAATTGCAAAACCCCTAATTTTAAAGCCTTCGCGTCCAAAAATTTACTTTCAAAAACAGCTAAAATATCCGTGAGCTTCGGGTTCCCACGAGAATTTCCTGTTACACCCATTGCAATTAAAATACCGCAATAACCTTTGGTTTCTTTACAACGAGAGTTCCATTTTTGACGAGCTTTTTGGTGAGCAGTATTTTCCTCCAAAAATTCCCCAAAAACATGGAGATTCCCAGCTTCGGTTTGTAAAATTCCCAATTCGTATTCATCCTCTGACCAGGGATCTTCCCCTGGATTAAAATAAATGCCCTTGACTCCCCCTTCCGATCGCAGTAGGTCAATCATTTCTTTCGCCTTGGCACGGGTGGTTTGAACAACCACAACGGGTAATCCATCCCCATTTTCAACGGCTTCTTGGGAAGGATATTCGGTTTTTCTTTGTTTCCGTAGAGTGGCGATCGCATCCCAGGGAATCATTCCCAAACTTAGGAAAGAATTGTCGGGAATGAGATCATTACTCAGGGAAAAATCATCGTCATCATCATCGTCCTCCTCCATCAAATCAAGAAATTCTTGAGCTAACTCAGGCAGAGTAGAAACCTTGACATTAATTTTCTCCTTGCTCTTATTTAGAGACTTAGCGATAACGGGTAGCTGATACTGTTTACTGGCCGTGTCGATGGGATCTTGAGAAAGTTCCTGCTGATGCTCATTAACAAAACGGATTAAGGCTTGTAGGGCGTAATAGATCGTTTTGGCTTCCTCTTCATCTAAAAAGGGACGAATGCCTTCCAGGGGATGGATACTTCCCATAACAGACTCTACTTCATCCGCATCTAGCTCTTCTAAATCCAAATCCTCTTCATCAAAGTCTTCTTCATTGATCGCCTTGTAGTTGAGGAACCAACAATCCTGGGACAAAAAGACTTTTTCGAGTTGGTGGGGAGCTGAGTCCTCAATAACGGCCAGTCGGAACTGTTTTAAGGAGTCGAGGGAACGGTAGAGGATCACGCCATATTCCTGCCCTAACATCCCCATCACGCAGGCATAAATAGGACTCGTTTCCCAACCTTCTAGTTCTATGGCAATGATTTCGTGGTCTGCTAATAAATCCCAAGGTGCGCTCATCCAAAGGTCATGACTGGTCTGTTTGAGGGGGCGTTCATAAAAACTGGGAACGGAAGGGGGTTTATTGCTCCCCATCGACTCAAAACTCCGAAAGAGTTCATCAATGAGGGGTAATTCGGGAACATAGTCAATATTGATATCTAGGCTTTGTAAGGCTCCCCGCAAAAAAAATTGAATTTCTCGGTTGCGGACAATAATCTTTTGGGGGCGGGCTGGTTTGGCAGGGCTATGGGGATTTTCGATCGCCTTTAGGAGGGTACGCACGACCGCTTCAAGTCCCATTTCGGGGGAAACAATATCCATTGAACGCACAAAACCTTCCGAACCATCCACCCAGAGAATACAATCTCCCTTAGCATCATCATCGACTTCAAGTCCCTTTTGCATTCCACTGAGAGGACGGCGATCGCCTTCCCAAACACTCGGAATTTGAGGAATTTTTTTGAGACGTTGTTGAGTCGAAAGGGGAAGGGAGTTCATAAAAAAAGAATAAAAAGAAATTCAATAATACCAAAAGGAAATGAAAAAGCAGAAAAAGTAATCAGCCGATAGCTTAATTGATTAAAAGGTAACGGATCTCAAAAGAAGAAACACTCTTCTCAACGAATCTCTCAAGTTTAGCAACCACAGACGTTTACAACCACAGGTTTTAATATTCAGATTCTGATTGCTTTATCCTAAAAAGTTTTTAAATGACCTGATAGATAAAGTTTAAGGTCGCCCAGGTCGTCATTTCCAAGGCATAGTAGTCGGCAGTGTTGTTAATCATGGTACTAGAAACCGCACTATTTCTGTGTAAATCCTCTAAAAGGGATTGGGCGATCGCAAGGGGATTTTTGATTTCTAGAATTTGAGCGGGATGGCGGGTGACATCGGGGGAAGTTAGATTGGGCAAATTTTCCCCTAGAGTTTCCCAAAACTGCTGAAATGGATGGAGGGAGGCAATCACTTGCATTTGAGTCAACCCCCCGTTACTAGGGACACGCCAACTAATCGAGCTACTAGGATCGGGGATCATCTGGAATTGTTGGGGGGGAATGCTTTCGGGTTGCTCCCCTGGGTACCACGCGATCGCTTTTCCATTGGCATCAATACCTAAAATCACAAAATAAAGGGGTTGATCCTGATAATTTTCTAAACGATATTGGAGGAGACTCCCTGACGCGATCGAGACTAATCCTAGCGTTTCAGGGGATTTTATGGGTGTAGGTTGGATCCCAGGGGCAGAATTAGCCGAAAAATCATAGCGACCTGTTTCTTTTGTCAGCACGGCGATCGCCTTGGAATCTTGTAAAACTGCTAGGGTTGCCCGTAGTCCTAAATGGGATGAATGTTCATTATTGGTTAAATCCCACCATTTTTTAGCTAAGACCTGTTCTAATTTGGGAGTGAGTTTGCCAATGATCGATTTAATCGCCTCAATATTCCCCTTTCCCGCACTGAACAACAAACGCCCGCCTTCAGTGAATAATCCATAGCCTCCTGCCTTTTTGCCCAACACACAATCGGCAGACTGTTCTCCCGCATTAATTACCCCTGTCACCGTCGCGATCGCCGAAAAAGCACTGGTAGCATCAACCCGTTCAATACGGTCAAATTGACTATCCAGGGCGACTATTAAGCCTAAATGTCGGGGAATGGAACGAATACTTTCTTCTAGCGGTTCTTTCCCTGAGAGAGTAACCTGGGCATTTAAGACCAATGCCTTAGCCCTACGTCCCGTTTGTTCGGCCACCTGCAAAAGAATGTCTCCGCTAGAGTCAGCATTTCCATCGGTAATCACCCGAAAACAGGAATTCAGCACTCCATGCGCCAATACCAAGGGAGAAACACCAGTAAATCTGATAGCTACTAACTTAGAACTAGCAGGTTCGAGGATTTTCTCAATAACGGCTTCTGATGCCTGGACAAATGGGGATGGGATTCCATAGATGGGTGATGATGTATTTTTACCCAAAAAAGCCTGGGGTTGCTGGTATTTTCCCAGGTCAGGGGCGATCGCTTCTTCCACCTGATTAAACACGGTAATCCCTCGACGAGTAGGGGTAATTTGCCAGAGATATTGAGTCAAGCAATAGGAAAACAACCCCGCACTAAAGCCGTCTCCCAGAAATTCTACTGCAACTTTTTGGGGACTAGTCGCCGTTAACGTCATCCCTGGTGGATCAGCTTTAGTTTTTTTGCCCAAGGTTTTCGCTAAGGTCGCAATTTGGGATTGAAAGTCTATTTCCTGGGTGAAGGGGAATCTGCGGGGATCAAACAGGAACGAGTCCGTAAATTTCCTTGAAACGGTGAATTAGTCTCACCATGACTGCAATCTAAGACCATTGTGAACTGATCCGTCCTCAGCGATCGCGCTAATAGAAAGAGACTTTCTTGCAACAGGTCATTACGGATCTGTTCCGAAGTCAGGCCATCACTGGGCAAAAATCCGAGCATTTCTTCAGAAGAAGCAGATAAAGCAGTTGACCCAGACAAAGATGGAATTTTAATCCGACTTCCATAACCACTAAAATGAAAAACCACCCCATCCCCCGCCTGAGCCTGGTTCACCAAATGCTCTATAAAAGCGTTTTCAATATTTTCGCGGGTTGCCTGGGCATCGGTTAAAGTCAAAATATCCGTAGCCTGAAAACCGTAGCGTTCTATTAATAACTCCCGTTGTAACTCCACATCAGTCAGACACCCCTGTAAATCCAGATAGGGAGAATTGCTGTCGATATTATGGGTATTAAGGGGAGAATATCGATTAATGCCAACTAAAAGAGCCAGTTTTCGGGAATTCGTCGCTGCTAAAGCCGATTGATAGCCGCTAATCGATGGAAATAAGGGCAACCTCAAGAGTGCTGATGGGCTGATTCCCAATATCAGTAACCCTTGTAAAAATCTGCGTCGTTCCAGTTTCATCATTCAGCTTAAAAATCGTTGGGCTTTACTTTTGAGAGAAAAAATTAAGTTTGAAATTACTTTTATTGTAAACTATTGATAGATTAAAAAGAAAGAGAGGATAAATTTATTTGTTTCTATGGATAGAGGTCATTTGACAAGCAGCCTGGGATCATGAAATGGATTGATAAATTCGACTTATTAAAAACTGATTAAACATTTGTTTATTGGTAAAAGATTAAATTTTTTGAACTCCTTAAAACCTTCGATCAACATGATTTTTTATGATTTTTTTATGGGATTATTGATCTAAATATTACCCGATATCATCTAATTGAACGACAATCAGTAAGGAAGTCTAACTAGTTATTGGATTGTAGAACCTGTCACAGTTTATGGATGGGCAGGACTGTTACTGAAGTCTATTAATCTAGTCTAAGCTGTCACAAGCTTAGATTGTATAATCTTTTTGTTGAAAGTCTTGTAAAAAGCCGCTTAAGCCCCTTGCTTGTCTGTGTTTTAGATAATTAAGAGTTTATTCTCAATCTTACTGTTCAATTTTAAGCCGCTACCGATGGAAAAATTTATTGATAACTTTATCAAAAAAAGTTCAAAAAAGTTTTAAAATTGATTTATGTAACCCAATTTGTTCCAATCCGTGCAGATAGACAAATATTCTCGAAATCCATCTATGCTCAAGAAAGCCGAAATTTTTCCTGTTTTTACGGTTCCAGTCCATTTATCGGCGGATTACACGGGCTTGTTGATGGAACGTCTCAACAATAGACTAGGGACTCATGTGGTCACCCTCAATTCGGAAATGTCTATATTGGCAGAAGAAAATCCTGCGGTTGGGGACATTATTCGTAAAGCGGATCTAGTGATTCCTGACGGGGCTGGAGTGATTCTTTACTTGCGCCTCAGAAAGATTAAACAGCAACGTTGCCCTGGCATTGAACTTGCTGAGTCTCTGATCAGACGGGTGGGGGAGCAACATTCCCATCAGATAATTGCTTTTTATGGCGGTAAGCCTGGCTCAACAGCCAAAGCATCGGAAAATTGGCAAAAAAAATATGATGATCTGGTAATTTTGACGAATCACGGCTTCCTGACGCCTGAAGAAGAAGAGCAATGGTGTCAAACCCTAGTAGAAAAACAGCCTCGTATTATTTTGGTTGGTTTGGGGGTTCCTCGCCAGGAATACTGGATTCGGGAGCATCGCCATCTTTGTCCCGACTCGATTTGGATCGGAGTGGGCGGAAGTTTTGATATTTGGTCAGGACAAAAAATTAGAGCGCCAAAATGGTTTTGCGAAAATAATTTGGAATGGCTATACCGTCTTTACCAAGAGCCTTGGCGTTGGCGAAGAATGTCGGCCTTACCCCAATTTGTCCTTCGCTCTATTTTTTATCAAGATAAATTAGCAAAAAAACAACGTTGAGGATTGACTCACCAAGGTTGATCGCGTTTAGCCATTGATCTACGGGAGCAGAGGATTGGCGGCGATCGCTTCATCTAAATTGACAGATTTGAGAGTTTGTTTCCACAGATTCGTGACTTCTGGATCAGTGGGGCGATCGCGTTTTAGTTCTACTAAAAAAGCCAATTGATCTTGCCACAGATTTTGAGTCTGATAAAACTTGATTCTGCTTGCTGGATCTGCATTTGTTTTTTGATTGAGATCAAGAGCCAGTCGTTGCACAAAACCCTCAACCACCAAATCGTAGGCGCGATCGCGATTATTGCAAATGACAGACAGATACCAATGATAATCCTGGGAAGGGCGTAAGGTATTAGGGGGCAACGTCATCGGCAAAATTCCTGCTTGTCCTAAGCCTGAAACCGTTCTTTCGTAGACTAACTGATCATTGGCATCCCTCAAAACAAACTCTATGGACGTTTTAGCAGAAATAGGGGGAACGGCAAAAAATAAGGTCGGAGACGCAGACGTTGTCGCTCCCTGCAATGATTCGGGAATCAGAGCCGTTAACTCCTGGGGATCAAATCGACAACTATTATTGCTCAATAAATCCCTACTTCCCCCAGGCTTGCGGCGCATGGGAGCTTCAATGGAATCCGAACCAGGGCGACTCCCCCCAGGCTTACGGCGATCGGGTGCGATCGGAGCATCTTCCGAGGTTTGGGCGTGAACCCATTGGGGTAAGAAACCGCCGACCATACTCGAAACACCGAGTAAGACGAGTAGCCAACTATGACGCTTGAGTGATTTAAACATAGATTCATTCCTATCGTTTTGTTAAACAAATAGCCAATTAGATCTCTGAATGTGACTCCCTTGGCAATTAGTCTGACAGATTAATCCCTGAGAAAAAGAATCTCAATTTCCGATTCTCTGTAAAACTTCTATAATTGTTTTTATAAATAAAAAATATTACCTTACTGCTCTATATTAGCCGTATCAGCAAAATATTGTCTAGGAACTATCACAGCAAATCATTCAATATTCTCCTATCTGCTCGTTTTTTTCTTTATATTTTTTAACATTTGTGCTTTCAAAATTCTCTTCCCTCCTCGATCAATTTCGATTGTCCTCAAGTCAGGAAAATTCTCGACAACATCAGAACTGGGGTCAGCATTACTATTGGCGGAGTGTGTGGGTCATTGCCTCCCTTAGTGTGTTGATGACGGGAGTGATTGGCTGGGCGAAACAACAGGGTCGATTGCAATTTTTAGAATTACTGGTCTATGATCACTTGGTTCAACTCCAGCCGAAACAACCCATCGATTCCCGTTTACTCGTGGTCGGCATCATGGAGGAGGATATTACCAACCAAAAACGTTGTCGCTAAGCGATGAAACGATCGCCCAACTCTTGATTAACCTCGAAAAATTCCAGCCCAAGGTCATTGCCCTCGATCTTTTTCGGGATATTCCCCATCCACCTTGCCAGGAAGCTCTCCAAAAAGTATTGGCATCGGATAACGTTATTGTGGCTAATCAACTTCCGAGTTCATCTGATGATCCAGGGGTTTCCGCTCCCCCCCGTATTCCCAGGGAACGGATCGGTTTTGTTGACCTGGTGATTGATCCCGACAATGTGGTGCGGCGGGGTCTATTAGGAGTGGGTTCGAGTTCAGGAAAGCGTCATTTTCCTTCCTTTGCTTTACAAACGAGTTTGAAATATTTAGCTGATCCCAAATTAGGGTTGAAATTTACCCCCCATTCCCTCACACTTGGTCAAACGCAAATTAATCGACTGCAAGCGGATTCAGGGGGTTATCAGTTACCTGCGTCGGAAGTGGCGGGTTGGCAGACCCTATTGCGTTTTCGGTCTCCTAGTATTGCTCGTCAAGTAAGTTTAACGGATGTTTTAAATCAAAAAATCGATCCCCAATGGATTAAGGGCAAAATTGTCTTGATCGGGGTGACGGCTCCCAGTGTCAAAGATACCTTTCCGACTCCCTATAGTTCGGTTCAAACGTCGGGCTTTGAAATGCCTGGGGTAATCATCCACTCCCATTTAGTCAGTCAAATTCTCGACCTAGCTTCGGGAGAACAACGGCAATTTTGGTTTTGGAATCTCGGCGAGGAATGGGTTTGGTTAGGGTTGTGGTCGGTAGTTGGTGGCGTTTTGACCTGGCGGATGAAGCGATTACGTCATTTTATCCTCAGTCTGGCGATCGCGGTGGCGGGACTCTGGTTCGTTTGTTGGTGGCTCTTTTTGCAAGGGGGTTGGATACCCTTTGTTCCGCCTTTATTGGGTTTATTCTTTAGTGCAGTTTTTACCCTGGCCTATAAAGTTGTTTATCAAAATTACCATGACTCCCTAACAGGACTCCCCAATCGTCGTCTTTTTTTACAGCGAATTGAAGCTTTTTATCACCAACATTCCCACGCTAAATCGGTATTTATCGGCCGTTCTTTTCCTAGATCTAGACCGCTTTAAGTTGGTCAATGATGGTTCGGGTCATCTTGCAGGGGATGCTCTTTTATTCCAGACAGCGCAACGGTTAGAATCCTGCCTCAATATTGAACACTTATTAGCTAGGGTCGGAGGAGATGAGTTTGCGGTATGGTTACCCAATCTTAAAGACAGTCAAGAGGCGATCGCCTTAGCAGATTTGTTTCAAAAAGAATTAACGGAACCTTTTTTTGGAAAGGAAAAGAAATTTGTATTACGGTCAGTATTGGCATTGCGTTTGATCAATATGATTCAGACAGTGAACCGCCTGAATTACTGCGTTATGCCGATATTGCCATGTTTCATGCTAAGGCAATGGGCAAGGCTCGCCATGAAATTTTCATGAAAGGGATGGATACGAAAGCCATTGTCCGTTGGCAGTTAGAAACCGATCTGCGTTTAGCTCTCAGTCAGGATGAGTTTGAAGTTTATTATCAACCAATCGTTAATCTCCAAAGTTTACGGATTGAAGGTTTCGAGGCCTTGGTGCGTTGGCGATCGTGTTCGAGAGGACTGGTTTCTCCCGATAATTTTATTTCTGTCGCCGAAGAAAGTGGTCTGATTGTACCTCTGGGTCATTGGATTTTACAGCAGGCCTGTCAACAAATTCAACTCTGGCGACAACAATTTCCTACCCTTTCTAAACTGCAAGTCAGTGTTAATTTATCGGGTCGTCAATTTTCTCAGCCCGATTTGGTTGAACAAATTCGTTCTGTTTTGATGGAGTTAAACCTTACGGGAGATGAGCTAAAACTGGAAATCACCGAAAGCATGATCATCAATAATGTTGAAGACGCGATCGCCTTACTCCACGAACTGAAATCCCTCGGTCTAAAACTGAGTATTGATGATTTCGGGACAGGCTATTCATCCTTGAGTTACCTACATCGGTTTCCCGTCGATACCCTGAAAATTGACAAATCCTTCGTTAGTCGTTTGATGGGTGAACAGGAGCAAGAAAAATATACCCAGCTAGTCCACACGATTATTACTTTGGGACATAATTTGAAAATGACTGTCATTGCCGAAGGACTTGAAACGGAAGAACAACTAAAAATTCTACAATCCTTCCATTGTGAGTATGGACAGGGTTATTTTTTTGCGAAGCCTCTTTTGAGAGATGATGCAACCGAACTTTTGACCCACCATGTCCAAGAAGAAAATCCCCCACCTTTTCCGTAATTATACTGAGAACACAAAAAGGAGATTTCTGCAAAAATCAGGAACTTTCTCGGAGGACAATCCATATTGCCCACTTATATGATAATAGATATGTCTATCTAAAAACATTGAAAAAACTATGAAACTTATCACATCTATCCTCTTTTCTGCCAGCTTCGCGATCGCGACCTCAGTAAATGTTCCCCACGTCCAAGCTCAAGAACTAAATCAACCTCAAGCTAATACTGCTCAAGAAAAATTAAATACTACTACTAAACCCCAGGGTTTTTGTTTTGTTACTCCTTGGGGACGGATGTGCGGCGGGTAAAGCGAATATGACCAGGAGATGGTTAAAATGGCAATCAATCCCTGTCGTTTCTACTAAATAATGAACTCTTTTATCCTGAAAAGCCTCGTCTTTATTAGTATTTCAGTATCCTGTATATCAATTCCAGCTTTAGCCGAGGTTAGCGGTGATGGAACCTTGCCTATACCAACGACCGTAACAAGTAATGGCAATGGTCAATTTAATATTACAAATGGTACCCAAGCAGGAAGTAACTTATTTCATAGTTTTCAAGAATTTTCTATACCCACGAATGGTTCTGTAACATTCCAGTCATCTGAATCAATCATCAACATTATTGGACGAGTAACGGGCAATCAGGCTTCCTTTATTGATGGTTCTCTCCAAGTAGCAGGCAAAGCCAATCTTTTTTTTCTCAATCCTAATGGCATTATTTTTGGCAAAAATGCAACGTTAGACCTCAAAGGATCTTTTCTTTCAACCACTGCCCAAGCCATTCGTTTTGCAGATGGGGAACTATTTAGCGCAACACCCACAGATTTCCTTTTAACAGTAAGTGTTCCAGTCGGATTACAATTCGGAACACAAGCGAATACAATTCAAGTTCAACAAAGTCAATTAAGCTTGCCCTCAGAACAAACCTTGGGTTTAGTCGGGGGTGATTTATCATTAGTTCAAAGTCGCTTATCTGTTCCGGGAGGAAGAATTGAACTTGGTAGCGTGGGGACGAACGCTGAAGTAACAATCGCCCAAAGTGATCCAGGTTATATTTTAGGATACGGACAGGTTAAAAATTTTCAAGATATTCGCCTTTCCCAAGGAACGTTGGTTGATGTCAGCGATTCATTATTAAGTGGAATAGAAGTAGGCAGTGGGGCTGTTCAAGTATTTGGACGACAACTAACCTTAACTAATGGCTCTGTAATTTCTTCTTTTACTGCGGGTGAAAAATCAGGGAAAGAACTAAACATCAACACTTCAGAGTCAGTAGAATTATTAGGGACAAGTAATCCTGTCGGAACTGGTTCCACGCAAATCAGTTCCAGTGGATTAGGAACGATTACTGTTGGAAACGGAAATGGCGGTAATATTAACATCACCACTAAAAATTTAACTGTGAGAGATGGTGCAGCAATAAGTACTAGTGCGTTTTCTTCAGGCAATAGCGGGAATTTAACGATTGATGCCTCTGAGTCTGTAACTTTAGCGGGTAGCTCCCCTTTTCTCGGCACAACTGTATTATCGGTTTCTACTCAGGCGAAAGGTGCTGCAGGTAATTTAACTCTGAATACGGGAAAATTAACTCTACAAGAGGGTTCTGGCATCTCTGCTAGAACATTTGGAAGTGGACAAGGAGGTAATTTGAACATCACGGCCTCTAAACTGATTAATTTAACAGGTCAGGGAATAGATATTGATGTTGCTCCTGACGGCACACAAAGTTTTTTCACCTCTCCCAGTAGTTTAACCGTCACCAGTGAAGGCAGTGGCAAAGCAGGAAATTTATCTCTCACCACTCCCCAATTAACCGTTACTAACAATGCAGAAATCACTGCCAGTACCTCAAAGATAGGTAATGGAGGAAATTTAGAGATTAACGCCAACCAGATCGAATTAAATAATCAGGGTAAATTATTAGCCTCTAGTGAAGGAACAGGTCAGGCAGGGAATTTAGATATCCAAGCAGATCAGCTAACGCTAGATAACGGCTCTAAAATTACCGTCAGTAGTTCGGGAACAGGAAACGCAGGCAATTTAAACATCAGAGCCAATAACGTTTTCTTGGATAACCAGAGCCAATTGATCGCAGAAACCGCTACAGGAGAAGGGGGAAATATTACCCTTGATCTGTCGGGAATTTTGTTGCTACGGAATAATAGCTTAATTTCTGCCACAGCAGGGACAGAGGGCGGTGGCGGCGATGGGGGAAACATTGATATTAATGCTAAATTTGTCGTGGGTTTCCCTGGAGAAAATAGTGATATTATTGCTAATGCCTTCACGGGTCAGGGAGGAAATATTCAGATTAATGCCCTGGGTATCTTTGGCATTGAACCAAGGGAAAGTTTAACGCCCCTCAGCGACATTACCGCTAGTTCGACCTTCGGGCAATTTGGTATAGTCTCTATTAATCGAGTAGATGTAGATCCCCAAAGTAGTTTATTAACCCTACCCGCAGAGGTAATTGATCCCCGTGACTTAATTGTTCAAGCCTGCGGCCAAGGGGGGGAATTTAGCCAAGGAGAATTTTATGTGACGGGTCGGGGTGGGCTGCCGACGAATCCCCAGCAAAATTTAGAAGTGAATACAGGATTGACAAATTTGGGTTATCCTAGCACAAATGGTATTGTTTCTCCTGAATCCTCTGTCAATAATCCAGCCGCGATCGCGAAAAACATCCAGTCAACACAATCGCAAGCTCAAACTATTGTAGAAGCCCAAGGATGGTTCAAAAATTCCCACGGAAAAATTGTTTTGACCGCCCAAGCCTCCCCCAAAACGGGCAATCCTGCGGGAGTCAATCCCCCGACCTGTCATGATTTGTCGAAATATTTTTCCATTCGTCCCCTCTCTAGCGATTATTCTGTGGCTCGGTAATCCTGGCTTAGTTTTTGCTCAAAATATTACCCAACAGATTAGGGGAGGCCCACCGCCTCCCATTTTGCCGTCCCCCCTTCCTGCACCGACTCCCTTACTCAACCCCGAAGATTTATTACTCCCTTCTTTGCCTGATAAGTCAGGAAATCAGGACAATTTGCCAACGGATAATCTGCTAGACAGAATCACCGTAGAAAAGTTTGAGTTTGAAGGCAATACAGCCTTTAGTCAAGAAGAATTGGCAGAAATCACCCAACCGTTCATCCATAAATCATTATCTTTTACTGAATTATTGCAAGTCCGCTCTGAGATCACAAAATTCTATGTTAGTAAGGGCTACATCACATCAGGAGCCTATATTCCGCCCCAAACCCTCGATAAGGGGGTCGTGATCATCAAAATCATTGAAGGTGGGTTAGAAAGCATTAATGTGCAGGTAGAAGGCAAACTCAATCCCGATTATGTCCGCGATCGCCTCTGGTTAGCCGCAGGTAAGCCGTTAAACGTCCCCCGATTATTAGAAGCTCTACAAATATTACAACTTAATCCCGTTATCGCAAAAATATCGTCAGAACTAGCCAATAGTACCGAACCAGGTCAAAGTATTCTCAATGTCTCCGTTGAAACCGCCCGTTCCTTTTATCCCAGCATCATTTTGGATAACGGACGAAATCCCCAGGTCGGTAGCTTTCGGCGTGGCGTGGCTCTAGAAGACATTAACCTCTCTGGGAATGGAGACACCCTGCGGGGTACTTATCTGAATACGGATGGCAGTAATGATATTGATGTTAGCTACGCTATTCCACTGAGTCCCGAAAATGGCACACTGACATTAGGCTTTCGTAATATTACGGGTCAAGTTATTGAGTATCCCTTTAGCCTGCTAGACCTCAAATCCTATTATCAAAAATATCTAATTAGTTTTCGTCAACCCCTGTGGCAGACTCCCTATAGTGAATTTGCCTTGGGTTTAGGTTTTGATTATCAGACTAGCTCTAATACCCTGCTGGGTTATGCCTTTCCCTCACGCGGCTCTGATCTTGACGGAAAGACCCGCCTTTCTTCCCTACGATTTTCCCAGGATTGGTTACAACGGAGTGACACAGATGTTTTAGCGGCCCATTCTGAATTTGCGCTGGGAATTAATGCTTTTAACACCACAACACCCTTTGATGCTCAATATAATTCCTCTGCCCCTGATGCCAATTATTTTCTCTGGCGGGCTCAGGCTCAATGGGTTCACCTCCTGGCTCCAGATACCTTACTTTTAGCCAAAACCAATATCCAAATTGCTGATAGTGCGGTTCCTTCCCTCGAACAATTCGCCTTGGGAGGATTGGGAAGTGTGGAGGGATATCGTCAAAATACGCTTCTAACGGATAATGGCGCGTTTGCGTCCCTAGAAGCTCGTTTTCCCCTCTATCGAATTCCAGAAGAGCGGGCAGTCTTACAAATTATTCCCTTTGTCAATTGGGGAACAGGTTGGAATAATCAATCACCGAACCCTGAAACCAACACTCTCGCGTCAATTGGACTAGGTTTACAGTGGCAATACGGCAAACACGTTACTGCGCGGATCGATTGGGCAAAGCGTCTAGGAAAAGTCCCCTATGTTCAGGGAAATAGTTTGCAGGACGACGGCATTATTTTTAGTGTGACTATCACACCCTAAAAGAGCAAGACTTAATCACCGAATAACGAAAAAATGGGTCACTTTGAGACAGAACAAGTTGTTTGTCCAAACAAGGATTTGTCTTGTACAATCGGCCTAAAAGCTTGACTGAAATCCCATGAGACGAAAACAGTTAGAACAATGTACTAAAAATGTGGATTCTACGGGAAAAATTAATCTTGGGCAAGCCTTTGCCAATCAGACCGTACTAATTCAGTATAAAGAAAATGGGGAAGTTTTGATTCGATTAACAGAGATACCTCCCAATACGGAAACCTGGTTATCCGAAAATGAACAAGCCCTGGGTCTAGTTCACCAAGGTTTAGAAGAAGCCCAAAACGGTGAATTTAGTCTGAATCCACCGAATCTTCAGGAATCATTCTCCTTTGCCAAATTAATCCCTGACGAGGAGTAAATGGGTTTTCAGTTAATTTGGACTAAAACGGCTGATGCAACATTTCGCCAGCTTGAGGCTGAAGCACGGGAAGCGTTTGAAAGTCGTCAGCGTACTAAGAAGAAAAAAGCATCGAAGCAAGAGGGATTATTTAAACAGGTCAGTAAAGCAATTGAACTGCTTCTTGAAAATCCTCGTCATCCAGGGCTGCATACCCACGAATATGACTCGATCGCCAATCCGTTTGTGAAAGAGGGTAAAGTCTTTGAAGCCTATGCTCAGAACCGTACCCCTGGAGCTTATCGGATTTTTTGGTGTTATGGGCGAGCAAAAGAACAAATTACCATCATTGCGATAACACCCCATCCTTAAGCCAAGCCTCAAAGGTACTGATGCCCTTCCCTAAATTTTTCATTTTTATTTGAGAATAAAATTCAAGCTCTCCTCATGCGAACCTAGCTACTTACGTGTAATTACTTAAGTAAAGTTACGGATATGTGCTGAGGTAATTTTTAAGTGATTTTTCGTAAGGTGCGATCGCGTCTGTCATTTCCGAATAGTCCTAAATAATCAATAAGCCTATTGGTTCAGGAGTCAAAAATATATTTTGAATGAATGATTTCTGATGAGTCCGTAACTCTGATAGCAATTTAAAAGGGAAAACAGAGTAAAATTCGGTTGTTACTATTTCATCTCAAGAGACCTATGTACGAAAAACTTACCCCCCCGACGATTGGCTCTAAGATCACTTTTCAAGACGGTAAGCCGAATGTGCCAGATGATCCGATTGTTCCTTTTATTCGGGGAGATGGAACAGGGGTTGATATTTGCCCCGCAACCCAAGCTGTAATTGATGCCGCGATCGCAAAGGCCTATGGTGGTAAGCGTAAAATCAACTGGTTTAAGGTCTATGCAGGGGATGAAGCCTGTGAATTATATGGAACCTACCAATATTTACCCCAAGATACGTTGACCGCGATTAAGGAATATGGCATTGGCATCAAAGGCCCCCTCACTACTCCCATCGGTGGCGGCATTCGTTCTCTCAATGTTGCCCTGCGTCAAATTTTTGACCTCTATGCCTGTGTCCGCCCCTGTCGATACTATGCGGGAACCCCTTCTCCCCATCGTTACCCTGAAAAATTAGATGTGATTGTTTATCGGGAAAATACAGAGGATATTTATCTGGGCATCGAATGGAAACAGGGTTCTGCGATCGCCGATAAATTAATTGAATACCTCAACACCGATCTGATTCCCGCCACCCCCGAACATGGCAAAAAACAAATTCCCCTCGATTCAGGCATCGGCATTAAACCCATTAGCAAAACAGGATCGCAACGCCTAGTCCGTCGTGCCATGCAACACGCCCTGCGCCTACCCAAACCCAAAAACCAAGTGACCTTGGTACATAAGGGAAATATTATGAAATATACCGAAGGAGCCTTTCGGGATTGGGGTTATGAAGTCGCTGTTAACGAATTTCGCGATGCCTGTGTCACGGAACGGGAATCCTGGATTCTAGAAAATAAGGAAAAAAATCCGAATATCAGCATTGAAGATAATGCCCGTAAAATTGACCCTGGTTATGATGCCCTCACGGAGGAGAAAAAACAGGTTATCTGTGAGGAAGTGAAAGAAGTCCTGGATACTATTTGGACAACTCACGGCGATCGCCAATGGAAAGATAAAATCATGGTCAATGACCGCATTGCCGATAGTATTTTCCAACAAATCCAAACCCGTCCCGACGAGTATTCTATTCTTGCCACGATGAACCTCAATGGAGATTATCTATCCGATGCTGCTGCTGCGATCGTTGGTGGTTTAGGCATGGGGCAGGGCAAATATTGGGGATTACTGCGCCATTTTTGAAGCCACTCATGGAACCGCTCCCAAACACGCGGGTTTAGACCGTATTAATCCAGGGTCATTGATTCTTTCGGGAGTGATGATGTTGGAATTTATGGGCTGGCAAGAGGCGGCTGATCTGATTAAAAAAGGCATTTCCACCGCGATCGCTAATCGGGAAGTCACCTATGATTTGGCTCGCTTAATGTCTCCCCCCGTTGATCCCCCGTTAAAATGTTCTGAATTTTCTCAAGCAATTATTCATCATTTTGACGATTAACATTTGAAAAAACTTCATAGATTCTGGGGTTAGAACTAACTGCTAATCTCAGAATTTTTATTTTCTTAATTAAATTCGATCTTATCAATGAAAAAGACGATCTAAAGACAGTTCTAACTCAGTAAAAGCGAGGGGAGAAAGTTGTTGAGACGCATAAAAAATTGTTTGATTTTGATAGCTATTATTAATAGGATTGGTATAACATTCTAACTGATTTTTAGTAAGATTAATTAACCAAACTTCGTTAATTTTGTGTTGAGCATAAAGCGGAATTTTGACCTCTCGATCATAGGTTAAACTAAAATCTGCGACTTCAATTAATAATAAAATATCCGTTGCGTTGGGGAGGCGATCGCTATAAAAATTGTCGATAGGTTTAAGCAACGCTAAATCAGGCTGGGGTTCCGAGCAATCGCTTAAATAAATCGAGTTTTGAACACTAACAATGGTTTTATGGGCTAATTGCAGTTGTAAAAATTCGTTAACAAGACGATTAATAGTCGCGGCATGACGGAAGCCAATCGGGGACATGGTAATAATTTCTCCTTCAATCAGTTCAACGTGTTCTTCACAATGTAAAATCCCCTTTTCAGCCATTTGATGGTATTGCTTAACAGTGAATTTTCGGGTGAGTAATTGCATGACTTAATCTCCTAAAGAAATTTAGGGAATAAAAATTTTAGTTGATCCATGTTAGTCTTAATTTTGACTTAAAGTTACTGGAATTATCCAATAAAAATTATTTTTTATCTAGTGAGCGATCGCATTTTGGGAGCTAGGAGGGATTCCATTGACAGTTAAATCCGCACTTTAACTCCCTTTTAATCAACTCCGAAAAAGACGGGTATATTGAACTTCATGATTCATACTGGCTAACCCTAAACCCAACTGCAACTGTATAAGTTGTCATCGGTGAGTTCTAAAATATCTTGGCTTATTTGAATTAAAGTTGGCTGTAAATTCAGCGTAATCCGTTGCCCCATTGTTTGTCCCAGGGCAACTAATCTGACTCCTGCACTAATCAAATTATTGGACCAGCTTGAAAGATAGGCTAATACGATGGTTGAGGGTTCGATTTGCCAATAGGTCGCTCCAATGCCAACGGCGATCCGTAATTACAAGGTTGATCAAGCTGAGTAAATAGGAGATGACTGTCAGGAATGAGGTCTAACAATAATTTTTCTAGAGATTTTCCCTATCTGCCAACTTTGTTGACGCAATTCTAACGTTTCCCTCGTTGCGCTCAACCAATTATTCCATTGATTTAAAGATTGTATATTTTCAGTAATACTGGCTTGATAAGCTCTCAATAAAACAGCCGATTCTAGACGAATGGAGCCTGTCTTTAATTCTTGTGATAACCAATTTTCTAATGCCCTTTGATCCCGAATAATATCTTTTTCAATTAAATATTCTAATCCCTCTGAGTAGCTATCGGCCCCCACAGGTAGGGTCGGACTCACTAATTGCAATAAGGATAATAAAGAAGATGGATTCATCAATTTTTAGAGGAAATAATTATCGCTTGATTTGAAAAATGCCAGGGTCAAACTGATGATCATTAAACTCACAAAAATCAAAAGTCCTTGATTGCGCCGACACCAGCTTTTAAATCGCCGCCCCGTCTTTTTAGGGGAATTAGAACCCATTGTACTGACCAGAGGCTCTTTGCGATCATGGTAGAGGGTACAGGTTTTCGCGTAGGGTCGCTGGGGATAGGTGCAAGTGTCATCGTGATGATAGGTGCATTGCCCACAGAGAATTGATCTTTTGGGGCTTGATGGAGGGGAATCCCTGGGTGTCCAAAGGCTTTGAGGGTTTGCTTGCAATAGGGACACTGGATCACGTTTTGTTCAATGAGTTTATGACAGTGGGGGCAACTCGTCATGGGATTTGGGGGATATTAATAATTTTTGAATCAAAGTTAATCTAAATCGTCTTTAAAAGCTCGAAAAAGAGCGGTTAAAATCGTGTTAGAAAATAAAAATCCATTGGGATCACTGAGGGCGATCACATCGATAGAATTAACTGCTTTGATCTTATCGAAATTTTTTTGATCGAGAAAGGAAAGAATTTTTCCCTGGTGATTTAACCCCACCACCCATTGTTGGTGAAAATAGGGTTCTAGGGTTTGCAATAATTGCTCGATCCTGGCGGAACTGACGTTTAATTGAGAAAGTTTAACTCCTTCGGTTAAACGTAACCCCAACATCAGGGTTTCTAAAAGCGATCGCATTCTGAGGTCTGGGGACAATCGATAGAACCTGTTGCCATAAAATCTTTCACCCAGGTGTAATAGGTTGCACGGGTACGAGGACGGCTAAAGCGTTGGCCATCGGTATAGCTCGCGGCTCCCATGCCAAAACCGTAATAGGCTTGATTTTTCCAATAAACACGATTGTGACGACATTGGTGATTGGGGCGGGCGTAGTTAGAAATTTCGTAGTGGTCGTATCCTGCTTGCGTTAAAACGGACTGGGCTAAACGATACATTTGGGCGGCAGTTTCATCGTCGGGTAAGGGCTTTTCTCCACAGCCGAATTGTTTACCAAAAGGCCGTGACGGGTTCCAATACTAGGTCATAACAGGACAAATGGGTTGGATTCAGGGCGATCGCGGCTTCGAGGGATTGTTGCCATTGGTTTAAATCCTGATCGGGCAGACCTGAAATTAAATCTAAACTAAAATTTTTAATGCCAACTTGTTCAAATAAAGCGATCGCCTTCTCGATATCTTTCACACGGTGAGAACGACCGCAACGGGCTAAAAGTTCATCTTGAAAGGCTTGAACTCCCAAACTGAAGCGATTCAGACCTAATGCTTGATAGGCTTGTAATTTTTCGAGGGAAAAAGTCCCTGGGTCAATTTCGATTGAAATTTCAGCGTGATCATCTATGCCAAACTGTTGATCCAATGTTTTCAGAATTTGTGCTAATTCCCCAATAGGCAACAAAGAGGGTGTTCCTCCCCCGAAAAAGACCGTTTTGAGCTTCACCGAGGCGATCGCGTTAGTATGCAAAATTTCTTGACAAAGGGCTGAGGTATAATCCTCGACAGTTTTTCGCCCTGTTAAATCCGTTTGATTGCCAACCACTGAAATGGGAAAATCACAGTAATAACAACGACGATGACAAAAAGGAATATGAATATAGGCAGATTCAGGCGCAGAATGATTCATTAAAAGTGTTATGTGAAATAATTAGAATCATCTCTTTATCAATTAACTCTATGACGACTCATTTTATCACAGCCGAAATTGACCTCCAAGAAAGCCCCATTAAGCTCCAAGCCGCGATTGAAGCAGAACTCGAAAAACGGGGTGAACCTCTGCGTTGGGCGATCGCTTCTGTGGATACCGAAAAGCAAACTGCCCAGGTGGAAGCGATTGTCACCACCAAGTAACTTTGTAAACTCAGCTATTTTTAACTTTTACCTTCCAAATTGTGACCTATAACGTCGTTTTAATTGTCCCGACGGGGATTGGTGCGGCCATTGGCGGTTATGCAGGAGATGCCTTACCCGTTGCCAGAGCCATGTCCCAAGTCTGCGATCGCCTGATTACCCATCCGAATGTGATGAACGGGGCGCAACTCTATTGGCCATTAGTAACGCGCTCTATGTGGAGGGTTACGGATTAGATCAATTCGCGAAGGGCAAATGGGGATTGCAGCCTGACCAGCAAAATCGTGTTGGGTTGATTTTCGATCAGGGCATTGAACCCGATCTGCGATCGCGCCATTTACAAGTGGCTGATGCGACCCGTGCGACCCTGGGACTCAATCTGACGGATTATGTGATCACTGACCAACCCTTAAATGTCGAATTGCGGACGGCTGATTCAGGAAGCAGTTGGGGAACCATTGGCAATCCCGATAGTCTGCTCCGTGCGGCCGAAAAATTAATCAATGAAACTAAGGCCAATGCGATCGCCGTCATTTCCCGCTTTTCCGACGATGTGGATGCGACTGTTTTGACCGACTATCGTCATGGTTCAGGCGTTGATCCCCTCTCAGGCGCAGAAGCCGTCATTTCCCACCTGATTGTCCGCCAATTCCAAATTCCCGCCGCCCACGCCCCCGCCCTCAGTCCCTTGCCCCTCGATCCAGAAATTTCTCCCCGTTCCGCCGCCGAAGAAATTGGTTATACCTTCCTTCCCTGTGTTCTAGTCGGATTAAGCCGTGCGCCCCAATTTGTCCAACAACCCAGCCTAGATAGCATTTGGTCAAATCAGGTAAATGCCCTAGTGATCCCCGCCACCGCCGCAGGAGGAAGTGCAACCTTGAGCCTCAGTCAGCAAAATTGTTTAATCATCGCCGTCGAAGAAAATCACACCTTATTACAAGTTCCCCCCGAACCATTAGGAATCAAAGCAATTAGGGTAAACTCGTATTTAGAGGCGTTAGGGGTTTTAGTTGCCCATCGTTCGGGAATTAATCTCGACTGCTTTCGTCCCAATCTATCTTCTCTACAACCTTTAAGCTAAATCCTAATCCTGTGACCCAGTCCAACCATTCCGACCTTGACCCCTTGAGCCGTACCCAAATCCTTATTGTAATGGGAGTAACGGCTATAATCTTGTTAATAATTGCAAAAATTTGGCAAAAATTAGGGGATGTCAGCCTACTAAAGCTAGATTTTAACCCTAATGCTTATTTAATGGGTTTAGGTCTGGCAGGGGGAATTGTGTTAGCGAGTAGCATTATTTATCGACTGTGGCCTGCCTACCGCAAAAGTGCAGATGGTTATTTGGAAATGGTGATTCGTCCCCTAATTTGGCCTGATCTGATTTGGTTAGGATTATTGCCTGGTTTGAGTGAAGAATTATTATTTCGCGGAGTGATGATCCCTGCTTTGGGTTTTGATCTCGTCGCTGTAATTGTGTCGAGTTTAGTCTTTGGTGTTTTACATTTGAGTGGTTTACAGCAATGGCCCTATGTGGTTTGGGCGACGGTGGTAGGTTTTGCCTTGGGTTATACGGCTTTAATTACGGGCAACTTATTGATTCCAATTGTGGCCCATATTCTGACGAATTTGATTTCTAGTAGTTTGTGGAAATTGGGTAATGCTGATTAGATAAAGGTAGTTCTGAATTGATCTCATTCTTCACCTCACAAAAGCTCGCCAATTGAACGTGATCGATTTGTCTAAGGATTTGCTAAAGTGGAAACGTTAACAGCTTGTTTAGGGATGATAAGTGAATGTGGTGGCAAAGTTCCCGATTAGATCAGACCTCTTGCAAAAGTTTTTTAACGGATAATATGAAAAATAAATTTAATCTAGAAAATTTGTCTCGACTGTCAAAAACGGTTAACAAATCATCGAAAATCAAGCCAAAATAATCTCTTAAAGTAGAATAACAAAAAATTGGCACACTCAACCCGCTCAGCTTGTATCCAAAAGCTGAACTTGAATAAATTATCTTGAATAAATCATTCTGTTTTCATATCCACCTTCCCTTCTAACTCTTTTGTCTCTAATTCGTAGTTATAAATGCCTGCTATTAAATTTGCCCTTAAACCGAACCTACGATGCCTATTTCTATAGGTTGAAGATAATATTCTGAAAATTTTTAATCGTCGATTAACGTGTTCTACCACTACTCGAAGACGGTTTAATAGCTGATTATATTTCTTTTCTTCTTTGGTTAATTTTTTACCCTTTTTTCTCTTAATCGGTGTTTCACTTAACTTATGAATTTTGGCAATTCCTTGATATCCTTTGTCTGCAATGATTTTTATCAAATCTCCAACTTTCACTCCACTATTTTTAAATAGCTTAAAATCATGCACTCTCCCTTTACCAATCGCTAGACAGATGATTTTCAGGCTTTTTAGGTCAACAATTATTTGGGTCTTTACTGTATGCTCCCTTTGCTTCCCACTATAATAACTTTTCTGACTTTCTTTTGGTTTTTCTATCGGACTCTCTGTCACATCCATTACTACTACTCTTTCTTCTTTTTCTTTTTGACGTAACTCTTTCTTTCCAGGTAGACTAAACACTCTTGAACGAATTAAGATATTTTCGATTAACTGGGTTGTACGACACACCGTTGATTCTGATACTCCCCAGTCTGTTCCAATATGGTACTGTGTTCTATATTCTCTTAAATATTGAAGTGTCATTAAAACTTGATCTTCCATTCTCAATTTACACGGACAACCAGGCTTCTTTTTCTTTCTTTTCTCATTTTTGACCAACTCTACCATTCGTTTAAATGTCGGTTTTTTAACCCCTGTCAGTCTTTTGAATCGATTTGCTGATAGCTTTCTTGCCTTGCAATATTCCATAATTACGATGAGTGATTTTATTTTTCACTTTCACGATAGCATTTTTTTTATACGGTAAATTCATTCCACCGCTCCTATGAAACGTATTTTAGTTAACCCTTGATTGTAACATATAATATTTATGCAAGAGGTCTAATGCAAGACTCAATGAGAATCCATGCAAGGGGGTTAAACTTCCAATGGACAATCAACAAGGATAAAACCCCAAGATAGTGCATCAAGTAAGGCTTGAAAGCTCGCAGGAAAAGAGCAACTCGTCTGTGTATCCATATTTTTAGATAGCAGTCGTATTGTTGACTTCCCTTTTCGTTTTTCCATAATCATGGACTTTGTGGTAACACTTTTAGGATGGCATCATCGCCGCGTTTCTTCGGTATCCCAAACACACTCAACTAACATCAGGAAATCATCTATATCTCTAAATATAGGATCGCAATTGCCAACTAAACACAAATTAGAATTTTTTACTACCTCTCAATCCTTGCCTTTGTTTTTCCAAACATACAACCCAGATGAAACAGGATTACTGTGCTTTCCTTGCAAAACACATACAACAACCGCCCCAATCATTCCCAAATTCCCATCACGGTATAGAAACTATAGATATACCAACCCTTAAGCCTAGGGATTATTCCTTCAAAAACTCCCGTAGGGGCGCATAGCGTGCGCCCTTTCCCATATCCAAATTAAATGCGAACGGTCAAACCCGTTACGCAGCAAGGGAAAGAGGAGGAGTCAAAAATAGTTTCCCAAAAAGAGTTGACATGATGGGGGAGAGTGAGTATAGTAGTAAATGCGCGGTTGAGAGCGGAAGCGACCGACAAGCGAGCCGAACCTAGAAAAAAGAATAGTTTGAAAGTTATTTAAACCAAACCCTTGTTAATAAAAAACTAAGAAAGTTTAGTTATCCAGTTGCAAGTAATTGTAAAGGATAGTTAAAAAAAAGTCAAGAAAAAAGCCAAACAAACTTTTTAAATTGTGAAACTACAATGGAGAGTTTGATCCTGGCTCAGGATGAACGCTGGCGGTATGCTTAACACATGCAAGTCGAACGGAATCTTTCGAGATTTAGTGGCGGACGGGTGAGTAACACGTGAGAACCTACCTTCAGGACGGGGATAACAGTTGGAAACGACTGCTAATACCCGATGTGCCGAAAGGTGAAAGATTTATCGCCTGAAGAAGAGCTCGCGGCTGATTAGCTAGTTGGTAAGGTAAAGGCTTACCAAGGCGACGATCAGTAGCTGGTCTGAGAGGATGAGCAGTCACACTGGGACTGAGACACGGTCCAGACTCCTACGGGAGGCAGCAGTGGGGAATTTTCCGCAATGGGCGAAAGCCTGACGGAGCAATACCGCGTGAGGGAGGAAGGCTCTTGGGTTGTAAACCTCTTTTCTCAGGGAAGAAAATATGACGGTACCTGAGGAATAAGCATCGGCTAACTCCGTGCCAGCAGCCGCGGTAATACGGAGGATGCAAGCGTTATCCGGAATCATTGGGCGTAAAGCGTCCGCAGGTGGAATTCAAGTCTGTTGTTAAAGCGTGGAGCTCAACTCCATAAAGGCAGTGGAAACTGAGCAACTAGAGTGTGGTAGGGGTAGCGGGAATTCCCAGTGTAGCGGTGAAATGCGTAGATATTGGGAAGAACACCGGTGGCGAAAGCGCGCTACTGGGCCGAAACTGACACTGAGGGACGAAAGCTAGGGGAGCGAATGGGATTAGATACCCCAGTAGTCCTAGCCGTAAACGATGGATACTAGGCGTAGCGCGTATCGACCCGTGCAGTGCCGAAGCTAACGCGTTAAGTATCCCGCCTGGGGAGTACGCTCGCAAGAGTGAAACTCAAAGGAATTGACGGGGGCCCGCACAAGCGGTGGAGTATGTGGTTTAATTCGATGCAACGCGAAGAACCTTACCAAGACTTGACATGTCTAGAACCCTGCTGAAAGGTGGGAGTGCCTTCGGGAACCAGAACACAGGTGGTGCATGGCTGTCGTCAGCTCGTGTCGTGAGATGTTGGGTTAAGTCCCGCAACGAGCGCAACCCTCGTTTTTAG
>CAWEDJ010000038.1:0-3298 GCA_963807635.1 uncultured cyanobacterium | reverse complement strand
ACCAGATGGTCGTCAATTGGGCGGGGACGTTTCAGCGCAGATTGAACGGCGGTGGTGGTAATTTCGCGGTAGGTCACACGCTGGGGATTCCGTAGTTTGAGTTCATCTTTGAGATGCCAGGCAATGATTTCTCCTTCTCTATCTTCGTCAGTGGCGAGAATTACCGTCTCCACTTGTTTGACCAGTTCTTTTAATTTGGCGATCGTTTTCTTCGCTTGGGATTTCGGGACAAAGGGCAAGAAATGCGATCTCGATTCAGGTCGAATCCCAAATTTCCTTCCCCATCTTTAGCCAATTCACGGATATGACCACCACTGGCTTTGACGATGTAATCTGACCCCAGAATTTGACGTAGCTTCTTGATTTTCCCTGGGCTTCAATTAGAAATAACTTTTTAGACATTTAGTTTCCATTACTTTCATAAAGACGGTTATTTCGTTAATTTTGAGGATTAAAGTTCGGCTTACTTACTAGGAATCATTTTGATATATTGCTCTTGTATCGTGAAACAATATCTGCTACTTATTTCCTTTAAATTGACATTAGAAAAAAATGAGTTTATAGCTTAAATAATTGGTAATATTCTAACTTTAGCACGATCTAATTCTAGGCTGATTAAGGCTCATTGGCTGAGTTCTAATTGAAATCACTCCAGGTTCTCAATAACAATTTTCACGCAGAAATAAGGTTGACTTCATATTCTTCTGAACGCCAACCCGCATAGGATAAAGCGGCAAAAATATCTTCTTTTTCTAAGTACGGGTAGGCTTCTAAAATCGTTTCAATGGCATGACCAGAGGTAACTAATCCTACGATAGTACCTACGGTTACTCTCATGCCTCGAATACAGGGTTTACCACCCATAATTTCTGGATTTAAGGTAATAAGGTCTAAGTTCACTAGATTTTTTTCCCCATACTACAAAAGCTTTAACCTTTTCATTTTATACGCACTTAAGTTCAACAACCTGGACTTAAGGAATGGGATGACTAGGAGGCGATTTTTGCTTTTAGCGTTTTTCTCGGAGAAATAAAGGAGGATTCTTTCAGATTGCCTCGAACATCTGATCTTCAGCTTTGATTCTCGTGGACAAATAGCAAAGGAACCAGTGCAACTAAACGTAGAATTGCAGAGAGAAAAAATATTCCCAAAAATCCTTGATAATGAGCATATTGAGCTAAAATTCCACCTAATGTTGTTCCTAATGCGCTGCTTATACCTGCTACTGCTGATGCGATCGCGAAAAAATTTGCATGGTGTTCAATCGGAGCAATCCCAATCTGGATATTGTTACTCCCTAAATCGATCGCTGCCCAAATTCCGCCTAGAAAGCAATGAAATATCACTAGAAATATCCATAAATTAGCTTGAATTGGTTCTATTCCAGTCAATAACCAAAACAACGGTGTAATCGAAATTGCCATACCTGCAAAAAGTAATAAAGGCCGATTTCCTATGCGATCACTTAATCTACCCCAGACTAACAACATCAAAATATTTGCACCATTACCTAAACTACTAAATAGTGTTACCCAAGTAATATCTACACTCAGATTTTTTAACATATAAAGATTAAAAAAGGGAGTACTGAGGTTGACAGCAAATCCCCAGAGAGCAAAATAAACTAGAAAAATGATAAGGTTTCGATCTTTAAAAGGAGCAATTAGATTATTAAATACATTACTTTGATGTTTTTTTAGCCAATTTTCAACTTTCTCTTCTGCTTGACTCGCTATTTGATATTTTTGAGGATTAATATCTACCATAAATTGTTGACAGAACAAACTGCCTAAACCCGCTACAACGCTGACACTCAGCACGATACCATAACCTGAAATTGTTCCTCCCTGCCAATGAGAAATGATAAAACTCGCGATCGGTACACAGAATAATCCTGTGATATTGCTAACAATACTACGAATACTATAATATCGACCCCGAACCTTTGATGGAACCAATGCTGCTAACCAACTCATCCAAGAAGCACTCCCCAAGGCTGCTAATATACTGGAAGTTATGACTAAAATTAATGCCAAATACACTAATTGCTCGGAAGTATTCGGATTTACATTTCTAAAAATAATACCGATCAGTAGAATTAACCAAAGCAGTCTAGACGGTAAAAATGTCCATAGTCCATAATCCTGACGACTATTAGAAAGATTAGAGAATAAAGCCCCTAAAGGCTGTAAGAGATTGGCAACATCGGCAGGGAAGCCACCATACCAATCTGAAAAGGATTCGCACCTAAATCTAGTAAAAAGCTACTCAGTAAAACACCACCTGTAATATTACTAAAAACAGTCGATAAACCACCATCAATAGTAGATGCTCTCAGGCTGCTACGAACAGATATTTTAAGCTCTTTTTCTTCTGGTTTTGCATACATTTCGATTATCAAAATAAACCTACAATGGTATGGAGAAAAAAATCTTCTTTTAACTTAAAAAATCTTCTTTTGACTTAATTGTATCGTTTCTTCTTCTATCTTAGTTTAGTTTATCCATTCAAATTTTCTACCCCCAAATAACCTATTTTTTAATCTCACATTAAACGTCATTATTATATAAACCATTACCAAGATTTAGTAAAATCTTTGAAGATAATTGTATATAATATTTAATGTATTAATTTATAAAAGTAAAAATATGATTAAATGAATGGATAGGGTTGTAAAGTTGAGCATTAGACCATTAACTTTTTTCACATGGTACGGATATTGCTCGGACAACATTAGGAGGTACGGCGATTAAAATAATTATTTTATTTTCCCAAACAACATCAGAACGCTTTTCTATCATTTCCCCCATAAACGGAAAAAACTCTTTTAATTCCAACGTAAATTGATCGTAAAAAGCCACGCCACAACTAACATTTGGAATATCAAATAGAAAAATAATTTTTGAGTCTGCGTCTTTTTCTTCCCATGCTTTTTTAAGCAACTTCAAATATTGCTTTCTTTTGGAAGTCTTACAAGGTTTTAGGGACTCTTTGACGAGATTAAACCATTGAGGAGCAGACGATTTTATCGTGGATTGATTGACAAAATCTTTCTTTACAGCAAATTTCGTTCAAACCCGCTACAAGTATGGTAACATGAAAAAAACTTAAAAAAATTAATGAGATATGGCAGCATATTCGCTAGATTTACGCCAAAGAATACTAACGGCATGGCAAAACCAAGAAAATACTCAAAGAGGTTTAGCAAAACGATTTAAGGTTAGCTTATCTTTCGTTCGCGATTTTTTACGTCGGTATCGACAAACAAATGAAATAGCACCCAAACCCCAAGGGGGAG
>CAWEDJ010000037.1:0-10556 GCA_963807635.1 uncultured cyanobacterium | reverse complement strand
TGTTATGTTAGCCAGCTATCTTGACAAAGCAATGGAATTGGCAGTCTATGAAATTATTGAAGAAGATCAAACTTTTTGGGGAGAAATTCCTGCTCTAAAGGGAGTTTGGGCTTGTCAACAAACATTAGAGCAATGCCGCCAAGATCTACGGGAAGCATTAAGCGATTGGCTAGCTTTAAGATTACGTCTAGAGCTAGAAATTCCCATTATTTAAGGAATTAATTTAAACTCATAAATTACTCAGATTGTTTAAATATGGCTTGTTTGATTTCGATTTATTAGAAATAATTATTTAGAAAGTTATAAAATCATGAAACAACCTTGGGAATGGGATAAAAGTGATCTAGATAGCTTAATTCACAATCGTGTTCAGGAGAATATTGGACTTGACTATAAACGATGTGATTCACTTGCAAATACAGAACCAAAAAAGAAAGAAATTAGTAAAGATGTTTCAGCCTTTGCCAATTCGGCTGGGGGCATTATTGTTTATGGCATAATTGAAAATGGTCATCTTCCTGATGCAATTGATGAGGGTTTTGATCCTTCAGTTACATCTAAAGAGTGGTTAGAACAAGTAATAAATTCTTCTATTCAACAAAGAATTGATGGGATTATAATTAATCCGATAGAAATATCTATAGATAAAGTTGCATATGTTGTATATATCCCTCAAAGTCTTCGTGCGCCACATCAAGCGATTGATAAGAAGTTTTATAAACGGTATAATTTTCAGTCCATTGCGATGGAAGGATACGAGATTAGAGATGTATCGCGACGTAATGACTCTCCAAACTTAAAATTAAAATTCAATATAACAGTTGATAATGACTTTATACAGCTTATACCTAATATTATAAATGACTCGCCAACTCCCGCAGAATATGTAGTAATAAATATATTTATTGATTCAAATCTTTCGTTATCTAACGTACCATCTAATACGCAAATTCAAGAGCAAATGCTCAATGTTAATGGGCAACAATCGTCATTTATGTACTTACATATGAATTGGGGATCTCCATCGCACATACCAATTTTTCAAGGGGTATCTTTTAAGTTATTTGATCAGCCCTTAGTAATCCAAAGTCTTAGTAAAGGAAACTACATTATTTATTGGGAACTTATGTCACCTAAAATGCAACAAAAATCTGCTAAAGTAGTTCTTTCATGGGATGGAACTAGCGCAGTTATTAGTCATCAATAAATATATTTAGACTAATTATAAAACGCCTCAATTTATTTTTATTACTGATTATTTCTATGAAAATTGCTAGTTGGAATGTCAACTCAGTGCGATCGCGTCAACAACATTTATTAGATTGGCTAATTAAAAATCCCGTTGATGTTCTTTGTTTACAAGAAACCAAAGTGATTGATGCCGATTTCCCTAGAAAATCCTTTGAAGATGCGGGTTATCATCTCTATATTTCAGGGCAAAAATCCTATAACGGAGTCGCCTTATTGAGTCGAGAACCGCTTAAAGAGGTAAGTACGGGTTTTGAAGCAATTGTGGGAAAGGAGTTGACTGATAACTTAGATGAACAAAAACGGGTAATTACAGGTGTTATTAATAATATTCGCATTGTGAATCTCTATGTTCCTAACGGTTCCTCTGTCGGTAGTGAAAAATATGACTACAAATTAAAATGGCTCAAACTTTTAAAAATCTATTTAGAAACCCTCAGAGCGAGCGACACTCCCGAATTTTGCGTCTGTGGAGATTTTAATATTGCCCTAGAAGCGATCGATATTTATACGAGCAAGGTAAAAGACACCGATATTATGGCTTCTCCTGCGGAAAGATCTGCTTTACAGGAAATTTTGGCAATGGGTTTACAGGATGGGTTTCGGAAATTTACCCAGGAAGGAAAACACTTTAGCTGGTGGGATTATCGCACGGGAGCTTTTAAGCAAAATCGAGGTTGGCGCATTGATCATCATTATTTAACGCCTAAACTCTACGAAAAAGCGGTCAGTTGCATCATTGATACAGAACCCAGAGCCTGGGAAAAACCGAGCGATCACGCGCCTGTCATTGTCGAGTTATCCCTACCTGCTTAGAGGAAATTTTACGTCTTGGGTTAGACAGTCAAAATGTCGTAACGCTTTTAGAATGGGGCTTTGAGTGATTTATTCGACCTGTGCCAGCCAGACAACTGGACTAGAATGTTAAGAAATTTTGCCAATTATTGATTTGTGTGTTAACTTGTGTATGTTGAACATCTACTGAATCCACGCTGAATCATTTTAGGAGGCGTAATACCATGTTCCAAAATCAATCAACCCCCTATCCCTCTACAGTCATTGGTTGATGACGGTATTTTTACAAGCATATCCTCTACCCAGGGCGAGTTACGGATTGAAATAATTTAACTCAAAGGGTGTGAACAACTTTTATTACCATTTCCAACACGGTTTTACGACAGAAATCTTTCATTGACAAAGATGTTAGACTTTTCTGCTTTATCCGAAGGTCTATCTACTTTAGTGGATTTATTTCAACCGATCTGTTGGGTGATGGCGGGTCACTTTGACCTCAAGCCAAGGAGGTTTGAACTATGAATTTACAAGGAAAAACAGCATTAGTAACGGGAGCTTCACGGGGAATTGGTCGAGCGATCGCCCTAGAGTTGGCCCAAGCAGGTTTGGAACGTTTAATCATCGTGGCGCGGACTCGATCGCATTTAGAGGAGTTGTCCCAGGAAATCACCTATCGCAATGCAGACATTGAGGTTGTCATTCTCCCTCTGGATCTCACCCAAGCGATTGAAGTCAATACCGCGATCGCCAAAACCTGGCGAGATTACGGCCCGATTCATCTATTAGTTAATTGTGCAGGAGTTGCCCATCAACGGCCTTTCTTGCAAGCGCGACTCCCCGATGTCTATCAGGAAATTTCCCTAAACCTGATCGGACTTTATACCATGACGCGCTGTGTGGCTCGGCGGATGGTTTCCCAAGGAGAAGGCACGATTGTCAATGTGTCTAGCTTGATGGGGAAAGTCGCGGCTCCCACCATGTCCACCTATTCGGCTACAAAATTCGCCATTTTAGGGTTTAGTGATGCCCTACGGGGAGAATTGGCTCCCCATAATATTCGGGTTGTCACCTTACTCCCCACGTTGACCGATACTGACATGATTCGGGAATTCCAAAAGTTTCGCTGGGTCAGAGCCATGACTCCCCAACGGGTTGCTAAAACCTTTATTCACGGTCTCCAACGCGATCGCACAGAAATCCTCGTCGGTTGGCAGAGTCATGTCGCCATCTGGTGTCAACGTTTTGCCCCTTGGTTATTGAACCGTATTTTGGTTTTTGCCATGCCCCAATTGGCTTAGGTTATTTCTTTCCAAAACTCACCCTCTGCCGACTAACTCCCCTGCCGCGGGTACTACTCGTAGTTTTATAGAATCTTTGTACACCCTATAAGTAGTGTAAGGCATTGGTTCCGAATACTTGCAACGGTATAGTACAAATGAATTACTCTATCTGTAGAGTCAATCAGGGGAATGTCGGTACTAAATTTGAAGATTCCTAAACTCAAAGTCCTCCAGCACAACGAAATTCAGGAGATCAATAACTTTTCGGGCGTTGCTGAATCAAGCTATGAATGCCAACTTTACACATATCCAAAAGTTAGTTTGAGTCTAGATTTTAAAAATTCCATAAAAGAAGATTCATATCTGAAATCAGCAATGCCACTTTTCGGACAGGGGGGGGGGCGAGCGCAAAAATAGATCAAATAACCTGATATTTTCAGAAAAAAGGAAATTGCAGTATTCACATGAAAATGAGATCTCTAGGGGTCTATTTTTCTAGATTATAAAGAAAAATAAAGTTCAGTGTTTTCAATACGATTGACTCCAAAAACACTGCTATATTGAATGGCATCGCCACCTACTTAAGTATAAACATTTACATAGTTTGTTGCGGTTGTTTGTGTTTTCACTTTTCCCATTAAGTTTGAAAACAACGGCGAAATAAGCGTTTCAATCTCTTTTATATCTTTAACAAGCCCACCTTAATTAGGAATTTTAAAATGAAAATTAAAAACTCTCCATCTGTAGCTTCTAAAACTCTTGTTATGAGCATTTTTTCAGCGTTGTCGTTGCTCAACGTTGCTCCTACTCAAGCGTTTAGTATTAGCAATCTTTATAATACGGGTGTTAACGATTCTGGGGCTGTTCTAGGTAATAGCGTTATAGACCCCCACTACGCATTAACAAGCCAACCTGCACCTGGCGGACTCCAAGCTGTTACAACACCTCCAGGTTACCCCATTCCACCTTGGGTAGCAAATAGCACAACTTCTCGGTGGATTGGATTGAATACCACTAGTGCGATTGGCCCAGTAGGTAGTTACACGTATGAAACAACTTTTACTCTACCCAATCTCGCTAATCTAGCAACCGTCTCTATTAATGGACTGTGGTCAACTGACAATAATGGATTGGACATTCTGATTAACGGGATTTCTACGGGACAGACTACCACGTTTGCCAGCTTTTCTTCTTTATCCAATTTCACAATCGGATCTGGATTTCAAATTGGTTCAAATACTTTAAGCTTTGTTGTTAATAATGGCGCGACTGTCGCGAACCCAACGGGTCTACGAGTTGAGGGAATTCAAGGAACCTATGATACTACCTCTGTTCCTGTTCCTGAACCTTTAACTATTCTTGGCTCAGTAATAGCTCTTGGATTCGGCTCAACTTTAAAACGCAAATTATCTCAAGGGCAAAAAGACAAAAAAGACGCTTAATTGCTTTTTTTAAGGTAAAACGTTCTCCTAAATGATTCAAGATTTAGGAGATTTTTTTGCTTAATTAATTTGAATAATGTCCATTTTATTCAGGAAAATAGTCAGCATCTAAAACTTGTTCAGGGCTAAAAGGACAATCCGAGGGAAAAGTATTTTTTGCGAAAACCTTTATTCACGGTCTCCAACGCGATCGCAACGAGATCTTAGTCGGATGGCAGAGTCATGTCGCTGTTTGGTGTCAACGCTTTGCCCCTTGGTTATTGAACCGTATTTTAGTTTTTGCAATGCCCCAATTGGCTTAAGACTGAAAAAATCAACAACTCCCAGGAATTGGTCTGAATCCCTTGATTCGCTGATTCCTTTTTTTTGCAACTTTTACCACTCAACGCGATCGCCCGTAGTCACTCAGGTATTCTGTTTATTTGCGACTCCAGGTAAGATCAACTAAGAACGATCATCTTGATTTGTTAAAATTTCACCATAATCATTAATTTTGCGAATATCCTTTTTTTATGACCAATTCTCCCAATCCGAAACTTTCCCCCGAAAAATATGCCCGACTCAAAGCAGAAGCCCAAGCCCCCTATAAAGGATTACGCAAATTTATCTATCTGGGATCAGCAATTCCAAATTCAAATGGTATAAACAAAAACAGAATGGTATTCGCATTTAGGGGTCTATGAACAAGAAGAGAAACTTTTGCTGGTTTTGTAGAGTGTGAAATGAAAGTAACCGACCTAAGTTTTGATGGAATCATGGAGTGTTTAAACGAGGTTATCGCAAAAATAGATGACCCGCGCTCAGCGAGTAACGCAACGAAATATAGTCTAAGAGAGGCGATATTGGGTGCATTTGCCGCCTTTTTTACGCAAAATGAGTCATTTTTAGAGTACCAACGTCAACTCAACAGTCGTTGTGGGCGAGATAATGCTCAAAGTTTGTTTGGACTAAACAAAATACCGACAGTAGAGCAGATTCGTAATATTGTGGATGGGATAACAGCGAGCAGTCTATTCCCATTGTTTGGGTTGATTTACCAAGCATTGAGAAACATGGGATTCCTAAAATCTTATGAGATATTGGGGGGAAATCTATTAGTGGCGATGGATGGAACAAATTATCACAGTTCAGGGAAAGTCAATTGTCCATGCTGTTCAACCAAAACGTCAAAACAGGGAAAAGTCACCTACTTTCATCAAGCATTATTACCAGTGATTGTTTCCCCAGACCATGAATCAGTTTTCTCCTTAGCTCCTGAATTTATCACTCCTCAAGACGGGTCGGAAAAACAGGATTGCGAGCAAAATGCGGCAAAACGCTGGATAAGTAATCATGCCAGTTTGTTTGCATGGCAGAAGATAACGCTACTAGGGGATGACTTGTTCAGTCGTCAGCCGACTTGTCAGCATAGTCTAGACCACGACTTCAACTTTATCTTCGTCTGTTTGCCGACTTCTCATCCCACACTTTATGAGTGGTTAGCCTATTTAGAAGCCAACGGGGAACTCAAAACTACTCAACACCGACGCTGGAATGGGAAGTATTTTGAGATTTGGCAATGTCGTTATCTCAATCAAATCCCCCTGCGAGAGCAACAGCCTGCTTTGTTGGTTAACTGGTGTGAACTAAAAGTCTACCGCGAATCCGATGCTCAACTCCTCCATCACAATAGTTGGATTACCAACCATTTTCTCACCCCTCAAGTCGTTCTTGATGTCTGTCGTGCTGGACGGACTCGTTGGCGCACGGAGAATGAGAATCACAATATTCTCAAAAATCGGGGCTATCATTTAGAACATAATTTTGGGCATGGAAAACAACACCTTGCCTCCGTTTTGCTCACTCTCAATCTACTGGCTTTTCTCTTCCACACGGTTTTGGGTTTGGTTGATGAACGTTACCAGAGGATTCGCGTCCAACGCTGTACTCGTAAGGGATTCTTCCAAGACTTTCTTTCTTTAACCAAATATCTACTCTTTGAAAGCTGGCATCATCTTTTAGATTTTATGCTTGATGACCCCCTTTCTCCTGCTGCTTCCAATTCTTCTTAATTTCTTACTTGGAAATCTTCAAGGTAAAACCCTTGCCAGTAAAAAGCTTGAGTTTTTTTTGTCTTTAGCTACATTCTGAATTTGGAATTGCTGATCTGGGATTAGGAGCATCGGGATTTATTGGTGCGATATTTTTCTTTACCCAACTTCTAGCAGGAAGGGGATCAATGACTGGGCTGGCGAATTTTGCGCTCCAGGTCGGTGTCGTTTCCCTGATGATTGGGTTATTTCGTCGGGAATCGGATTGAATAATCCCAATCATTTTGAAAAATTTAATCACATAGTGATGTTTTTTCAGAAAAAACAGGGCATCCTAAAGCTATAATCTCTGGATATTTAGAAAATTTTAGTGAACACTTGGGTTCCATTTGGGAGAAAAGACCTTGGATCAGCAAAAAATTCTTGGCTATTTCATCGAAGAGGCGAAAGAACACCTCGAAACCCTAGAGCGCGGCATTTTAGATCTGTCTGCTGTGATTGACGATCAAGAACGGGTGAATGAAATGTTTCGGGCGGCTCACTCGGTTAAGGGTGGCGCGGCGATGTTGGGATATTCCAGTATCCAAAAAGTTGCTCACCGTTTGGAAGATGCGTTTAAAGTTCTGAAAGAAAATCGGGTCACAATTGACCAAAAATTAGAGTCCTTTTTTTTGCGGGGCTATGATGTACTTCAGGATTTAGTCGAAAAGCTCCAAGGCCCCTTTGGACTGCAACAGGAAGAAGCCGAATCGATTGTAGAAGGTGCGGATCAAAATTTTGTTGAGTTACAGAATTATTTGGGATATTTACTGCATCATGAGTCTTCTGGTGATGCTAAATCTACTCAAACGGCGCATTGTATTCCCTCTACCGATTCTGTTGACGATGAAATTGATATCTCTGCCCAAATCAAGACGTTACTCAGAAATATGTTGAAGATCTTTAATCAGGAAGCGACAGGCGAAAATCGGCGAAAATTACAGGATATTTGTACTGAATTGGTCAGTTTTGCTCCTCAATTAGATGTTTGGCAAGAACTTCTAAAAACAGTCCAGTCGGCGATCGCCAATCCCCGCCATTCTTTTCATACTTTGGCCCCCGTGATTATCAAAGAATTAAAACAGGGTAGTGATTATCTGGAATTGGAACAGGGTCATAAAATTACGACGGGCAGAAGCATTACAACAATTAGCAAATGCCCAAATACCCCAACTCCTGATTCCCGCAGAACCAGGGGCAATGGCTAATATTTTATTACAAGTCTTTAGTCAACAGCAGTCGCCAGTTGGTGCAACTATTATCCCAACATCCTTAATTTTGAAAATAATTTTTGTGAGTAGAACCCATGAGTGAGTCTGTTAGTTGGACATCGGAAGCCGAGGCAAAATTAAAGGAAATCCCCTTCTTTGTTCGTCCTGCCGCCCGTAAGAAAATCGAAAAATTTGCTCAGGATGCCGATATTCGGGAAATAACCGTTGAAGTTTATGAACGGGCTAAAAAACAGTTTGGTTAGTTGGGTTGGCGATCGCTATTTTGGGTTTAATCCGATGCTAGAAAATGGAGACGGACATTACCGAGCGGTAAACCCTGACTATGTTGGTTATCAGGAAAGGCTGTTACTTTCAACAAATAAATCCCACCGTAAAGAGGATTTTTTTCGACTTTTAAGCGTACCGTCACCGTATTTCCTGGTTCGATGGGCTGATCAAACACGAGGGTAGTAGATTTGTCGTTGGGATCTTGTTCTCCTCCAATAGAAGAGAGAGCTAGGGGCGTTCCGCTTGCATAATCTTCTCCCATCACAGCGCGAGTATCCGCCTCCTTAAAGGCTATGGGTTCAACATTGGTGATCGGGTTGATCGTAATTGCCTTAAGGGATTGTCCTGCATTGGCGGGAACTTGAATCGAAAATGTCACTGATGCGATCGCCGCAGGAGCAATATTAACTCCTGAGCTTTGAATTAAGTAGGGAGTATGTTGAAAAAAGGATTGTTGCTCTTTTAATGTCTCAGCTTGAACAGAAGGACTCAACATTAAAGCAGTCAGCAAACATCCATAGGCTAGAGAAGATAGACGAATTAAGGCTAATTTAGGAGATTTAAAAGCAGATTTTGAAAAGTTAGACATGAGATTTCTCCTTGCTGTATTTAGTTGTATACCGTATACTTCTTTGAAGTTGTCTCTAAAAAACTCAATCCATTAAACAATCCGCAAAGTCGGAAGTTGCGATAAGGGGGATTAACTTACCTATATTATGTTACAAATTCCCTAAGATTTTTAGTTTTATCTAACAAAATGTATCTAAAGTAGCAGAAAAATTTACAAGTATTCAATTAATTATTCTACAAAATGTATAACTTAAAAGCGATTATCATTGGTGCGGGAATTGGCGGTTTAACAACAGCGATCGCCTTAAAACGGGCGGGTTATCAGATTGAAGTCTATGATCGCGTGAAAGAATTACGTCCCGTCGGTGCAGGAATTTCTCTCTGGTCGAATGGCGTAAAGGTCATGAATTGGCTGGGTTTAGGGGATGAAATTCACAAAATTGGCGGTGAAATGAACCGCATGACCTATCTGAGCAAGGAAAATGAGTTATTGAATGATATTGATCTGCTGCCTTTGATTGATCAAGTCGGACAAAGACCCTATCCCGTCTCCCGTACCGAATTGCAGTCAATGTTGTTGGAACAATTGGGAAAGGAACACGTAACTCTAGAAACCAAATGTATCGGGGCCAAAGAAGAGAATAATCAGGTTACGGCGATTTTTGAGGATGGAAGCACGGCGACGGGGGATGTGTTGATTCGGCGGATGGTGTGCGTTCTGTCCTACGAAATTACGTTACCCAACAAAAACCCGAACCCCGCTATGCCGATTATGTTAACTGGAATGGGTTAGTGGATGCCAGTCCTGAGTTGGCGGATAAGCATAGCTGGGTGATTTATGTGGGCGATGGGAAACGCGCTTCGATGATGCCAGTGGGGGGCGATCGCTTTTATTATTTCTTCGGTGTGCCAATGTCAAAAGGAACAGTGGTAGAACCCCAGGATCGCCGAGATGAACTAGCAAAACTCTTTCAGGGTTGGCCCGAACCTGTTCAAAATCTCGATTCAACAACTTAATCCCCTAGAAACCAATCGCCTAGAAATTCATGACCTTGATCCCCTCGAAAAGTTGGCACGGGGTCGGGTCGTCTTGGTGGGAGATGCGGGTCATGCCACCACTCCAACGTTGGGGCAAGGTGGTTGTCAGGCAATGGAAGATGCGGAAATTCTCTGTCGTTATTTAGTCACTACGAATATCAGTGTGGAAGACGCGCTCCAACGCTACGAATCAGCTCGAAAAGAACGCACCGCCCGTTTAGTTCTGAAAGCTCGCCAACGGGCAGATACTATTTACGGGAAAGAAATGGAATTAACCCAACAGTGGTATGAGTCTTTAAAAGAAGAGGAAGAAGAGGATGTGACCAACGCGATCGCGAAAATCATTTTCAGTGGGCCCCTTTAATTAGCTTGATTTTGGGGCTTGTAGGGTTTTGGGGATCAGTTTCAAAATCGAAGTTGGGTCAAGTTTACGGTAAAATGGGGGACTAACCTTGGGTGTATTGCTCAAGTGATTCCCGCCTTGTCCAGCCAAAATGACCAAAACTAGCGATCGCCGAGTTTTTTTACTCGATTTTGAAAAGCCCCTTTACGAATTAGAAGAAAAAATTAACCAGATTCGAGAGTTAGCCCAGGAAGAAAATGTTGATGTCTCAG
>CAWEDJ010000036.1:0-84331 GCA_963807635.1 uncultured cyanobacterium | reverse complement strand
ATAATTTTCGAGTAAAACCTCCGCCCAGCCGCCAATCTCACCACCGCATCTCCCACAAATTCGAGTTGTTGATAATTATCCTTCGCCGACACACTAGGATGGGGTTAATCCCAAATCCAGTAATTGCCAATTGACAGGCGCATCCTTGGGCAATCCTAATTTTAGGACGAGGGTTTGTAGTTGTTTCAGACGGCGGGGATCAAGATTCATAGCCAACAGTTTTCACTACTCCACAGCGATCGGAAAACCAACAACAAATTTAACAAAAAAATTAAAGAGAGAGTTAGACATAAGCCGGGTTCTGTTCTCCGCCAGCCAACCCATCAAAAGATAAACACTCAGTTCAAAGGGGAGATATCTATCTGGGATAGCCTGTTACCAGACACCTCAAGCGGCTCTAATTAAGCGGGACTGGTAAAAAGACCAACCGTTCTCCCTGCGGCCTTGCTCCCAACCGGGGTTTACCGAGCCAGCACCTCTCGATGCTGCTGGTGCGCTCTTACCGCACCTTTGCACCCTTACCTGTGCCAACAGGCAAGCCCGATGCCTCGGCGGTATGTTTCTGTGGCACTGTCCTCACGGTCACCCGCACTGGGCGTTACCCAGCAAGTTTGGTCTTTCGGGAGCCCGGACTTTCCTCAGATTCCGAAGCAACCCGCAACCACCTCGCCTACTCTCTCCATCTTCTAGTGTAGAGGTCTGGGGAAATTTCTGGTTAGAATCCAAAAAACCTAACTTTTGAAGGCTAGGCTTTTTCGATAAATAATTA
Source organism: uncultured cyanobacterium (assembly GCA_963807635.1). Taxonomy (GTDB): domain Bacteria; phylum Cyanobacteriota; class Cyanobacteriia; order Cyanobacteriales; family Microcystaceae; genus Snowella. The sequence continues at coordinate 83,562 of CAWEDJ010000036.1, read as the reverse complement.
ACTAATGGCGGGAGGCGGATTTGAACCACCGACCTTCGGGTTATGAGCCCGACGAGCTACCAGGCTGCTCTATCCCGCGTCGTCTTTATTAACTATAGCGCGATTAGTGACAATTGGGGAAATAAAATTTTTATATATTTCGGGACACCCTTTAAAGTCCTATACGGTCAAGTTATTTTTAATAGTTACCCAAAAGATCAAACGGTCTGAGTTAAACTAATATCTGCTAATTTGCAAAGGATTGTTGAATATGACCGCGTTAAGAGTGGGAATTGCGGGCTGTGGGATCGGGGAAGACCGCGCTGTTGGATGCTTTATGTAAGGCTCTTCGGGACAGTTATCAAATTGCCGTTGTGACCAATGATATTTATACCCATGAAGATGCGGAATTTTTAGTACGTTCCCAGCTCTCAGTCGCGATCGCATTTTAGGAGTAGAAACAGGCGGTTGTCCCCATACGGCCATTTGAGAAGATGCGTCGATGAATTTAGCGGCGATCGACCAACTCGAAATACGGTTTAACCCCCTAGATCTCGTCTTTCTGGAAAGTGGCGGAGATAATTTAGCCGCGACCTTTAGCCCTGAACTGGTTGATTTAACCCTTTATGTGATTGATGTTGCGCAGGGGACAAAATTCCTCGAAAAGGCGGGCCAGGGATTATAAATCCGATTTATTAGTGATTAACAAAATTGACCTTGCTCCTTTCGTTGGTGCCGATTTAGGGGTCATGGAACGGGATGCAAAAAAAATGCGGGGCAATAAACCCTTTATTTTCACCAATTTAAAGGAAAATCAGGGACTATCTGGGATAATTGATTTTGTTAAGCATCATCTAGTCTAAATCCGCCTATAATTAAGTTTTCAAATAACAGTTTGTTTTTTTTGGTATTACAAACAACAATTTGTGGTGGTAAATCACCTTAATCTCTGATACGGAGACTTTCTCCCCACCAATCGGTTTTACTCAAATTTTTAAGAGGTTAATCAATCATTATCATGAACAGTCGATTAGGAAGACGAAAATTTTTACTCTACGGCTCTGCAACCCTCGGTACAAGTGTGTTGCTGAAAGCCTGTGGAGGCGGGGGAAACTCCTACTGCTACCACTTCTCCTGAAACAGCCGCTAGTCCTGCGGCAACGGGGGGCGGAGATACCATCAAGGTCGGAATCCTGCATTCACTCAGTGGAACCATGGCCATTAGTGAAACCACTGTGGTTGATGCCGAAATGCTCGCGATCGAAGAAATTAATGCGGCAGGTGGTGTTTTAGGCAAAAAAATTGAACCAATCAAGGAAGATGGTGCATCAGATTTGGCCGACTTTCGCCGAAAAAGCCACTAAACTGATTGATCAAGATAAAGTCGTTGTCGTTTTTGGGGGATGGACTTCTGCCAGTCGCAAGGCGATGTTACCCGTTTTTGAATCGAAAAACCATATGTTGTGGTATCCCGTTCAATACGAAGGTCAAGAATGTTCTAAGAATATTTTCTACAAGGGCGCGGCTGATAACCAACAAATTGAACCTGCGGTCGAATGGTTGCTCAAAAATAAGGGCAAAGAATTTTTCTTGGTCGGCTCAGACTATGTTTTCCCCCGTACTGCAAATACCATTATCAAAGAGCAATTAAAAGTAAAAGGTGGTAAAACGGTTGGAGAAGACTATTTACCCCTGGGCAATACGGAAGTCACTCCTATTATCACTAAAATTAAACAAGCTTTACCGAAAGGTGGGGTGATTTTCAATACCCTTAATGGGGATAGTAACGTTGCTTTCTTTAAACAAATTCAAGCGGCGGGATTAAATCCTGATAAATATCCCGTTCTTTCTGTCAGTATTGCCGAAGAAGAAGTTCAACAAATTGGGGTTGAATATCTTTTAGGTCAATACGCAGCCTGGAATTATTTTCAAACTGTTAAATCTCCTGCCAACGAGAAATTTGTGAAGGCCTTTAAAGCCAAATATGGTGAAAATCGGGTAACTAATGATCCAGCAGAAGCGGCCTATATTGCCGTTTATCTCTGGAAACAAGCCGTTGAAAAAGCGGGCGTTGCGGATGACTTGGATAAAGTCCGTTTAGCGGCGATCGGTCAAGAATTAGATGCACCCAATGGGCAGTCAAGATGTATCCCAATCATCACATTTCTAAAACTGTTCGCATTGGTGAAGTTAATAAAGATGCCCTTTTTGATATTGTTTGGGCAACTGAAGGCCCCGTTGTTCCGATTCCCTGGAACCAGTTTGTCCCTGAAACCAAAGGTTATTCTTGCGATTGGACACGCACTGATATTAAGCCCCCCGAAACTCCTGGTAAATTTAAGGATGCAGCAATGAAAAAATAATTCCTAATGGGGATTTATTTTAGCAGGAGAACTTGTAAGTTGTTAATTATTTAAAACGCATACAGGCAAGGGGCTTAAGCCCCTTGTTAAAAGAATCATTATGCAATCTAAATCCATAACAGCTTATCCAAGAGTTCTATTTGTCTTGTCCCATAAAAACTTAGAACGGGTTTTACTATTTTTTTAACCTGGCTTTAACTTTCTACATGAATAAAATCAATTAACTAGAATGCGATCGCGGTTATCCCCACCAGAATAACAGTAGTGATATAAACAGACAAATTGTATTATTAATTTTTGCAAGATAAAAATATCGATTAAATCTACATAAATTTACAGGAAAAATAGAAAGATGTCTGCAATATTAGAAGGTTTATTCAATGGCTTAAGTATTGGCTCAGTGTTGCTGATTGCGGCGTTGGGATTGGCGATTGTCTTTGGTTTAATGGGAGTGATTAATCTGGCTCACGGCGAGTTAATCATGCTAGGAGCCTATACAACTTATGTGGTTCAGAATGTTTTTAAACCCTTGGGAGAACCTTTTTTTAGTCTATATATTTTAGCCGCGTTGCCGATGGCTTTTTTGGTGGCAGGAATAGCGGGATTAATTTTAGAAAAGGGAGTTATCCGTTATCTCTATGGGCGACCATTGGAAACTTTATTGGCGACCTGGGCGTAAGTTTGATTTTGCAGCAGTTTGTTCGCAGTGTGAATGGATTATTAGTGATTGCGATCGCAGTTTTTTGTGGATTATATTTCGGAGGAATGTGGTTTCTCAGTCGTCGCCCAGATTGGGAACAAATTCGGGGAAAAGCTAGGGTATTATTTATTTTTTTGTCGGGTGCGATCGCAACGGTGACGGGATTACTGATTAATCAAACTAAACAAGATAGCCTGATTCGTCCTTGGTTTAGCGCGAGAAATGTGGATGTCACCGCTCCTGCTTGGTTGCGCGGGGGATTACCCTTGGGAGACTTCCAGTTACCTTATACCCGAATTTTTATTATTATTCTGACTATTCTCTGCATTGTCGGCGTTTATTTCTTTTTTAATCGCTCTAACTGGGGTTTACGTATTCGTTCTGTTACTCAAAACCGAACCATGAGTGCTTGTTTAGGGATTCCAACCGCTCAAGTGGATGCCCTAACCTTTGCGATCGGTTCAGGTTTAGCAGGAATTGCGGGCTGTGCCATTAGCTTTTTAGGATCAGTCGGCGAATACGGGACAAAACTATATTGTGGACACTTTTATGGTTGTGGTCGTAGGCGGAGTGGGTAACTTATTAGGAACCATCATTGCGGCTATGGCGATCGGTATTTTAAGTTATTTAGTAGGAAGTGGTACGTTTGCTTTGATTCTGCCTCCCGATGGTATTTTTAAATCAATCGTAGATTTCTTTACTTTTTTTGCCACAACCAGTATGTCAAAGGTAATGATTTTTGCCCTGATTATTTTATTCTTACAAGTGAAACCCGCAGGCATTTTCCCCCCCAAAGGACGTACTGCTGAACTTTAATCATTTCCACCGTAGCGTAAGGCTTACGCCCAATTGAACCCGTTAAAATATCCAAAAGAATATGACTACCAATCCAGAAATTAGCGTTTCCAAGCGGCAACAGAAAAAACAGAAGCTTTTGATTGAAGGGGCTATTATTGTCGGTGTCATTTTAATTTTTGCGGTGATTTTACCCCTAGTATTACCCACTTTTCGACTCCGTTTATTTGGTCGTTTTCTATCTTTAACGATTGTTGCATTAGGTGTTGATTTGATTTGGGGTTATACGGGACTTTTAAGCTTAGGTCATGGCATCTTCTTTGCTTTAGGGGGTTATTGTTTGGCAATGTATCTCAATTTACAGTTACCTGCGGGACAATTGCCAGAATTTTTTAGTTTATATGGAGTTAATGAACTTCCTTGGGTTTGGCAACCGTTTTATTCCTTTCCCATCACTCTTTTAGCAATCATTATTATCCCTGCTTTAATCGCTGGCTTTTTGGGTTATCTCATTTTTCGGAATCGCATTAAGGGCGTTTATTTTTCGATTTTGACCCAGGCGGCGTTACTCGTTTTCTATAATTTTTTCAATGGTCAACAAAAATTAATTAATGGAACCAATGGCTTAAAAACCGATACTCAAACTTTCTTTGGAATGTTGGCTAGTTCTCCCCAAGTTCAATTGGGTTTTTATGAAGCAACTATTTTAGGAATTATTCTGATTTATTTGCTTTGTCGTTGGTTAACAACTGGACGTTTTGGACGATTATTAGTAGCAATTCGAGATGATGAAACTCGTGTTCGTTTTACAGGTTATGATCCCACTGGCTTTAAGGTTTTAGTATTTGCCATTTCAGGAGCGATCGCAGGAATTGCAGGGGCTTTATATACGGTACAAACGGGAATTATTACACCGAGTTTGATGGAAGTGGCTTTTTCGATTGAAATGGTAATTTGGGTCGCGGTGGGGGGAAGAGCAACGTTAATTGGCGCAATTATTGGGACGTTATTGGTAAGACTGGGACAAACTTCCTTAAGTGAGAAATTTCCTGAAGTTTGGTTATTCTTTCAGGGAGCCTTATTTTTAATTGTGGTGACAGTTCTGCCCAATGGATTAGTCGGTTGGATCAAGGAAACGGGCTGGGAACAATTGCGATCGCTGTTGGGATTGCAACGTCGGGTGATTACCTATCCAAGTTTGGCAGAAGATCCCGAAGTGATCCAAGAACGAGAAGAGTTAGCCCAAAGAACTCATGATACTGAGCTTTAGGCTAAAAATTCGTAGAAATCGCCTGTACAGGACAAGCAGGAATACATTGCTCACAAACTACACAACGCGATCGCCGAAAGTTCAACTTAAAAGTTTCGGGATCAAGAATCAGAGCTTCCGTTGGACAAACTCCCGTACAGAGTCCACAATCGACACAACTATTTTCATTGATCACAATTTCTCGACTGGCCAAAGAAACATTAATTTCCTGCGATCGCATCCACTCAATCGATGCCTCTAATTGGTCAATATCTCCCGACAATTCTAGAACCAATTTCCCGACCTGATTAGGGGCTATTTGGGCGCGAATAATATTAGCCGCGACATTAAAATCTTTGGCCAATCGGTAGGTAATTGGCATTTGAATAGCGCGTCGAGGAAAGGAAAGGGTAACTCGTTTTTTCATAATAGATAAGAATAATTTGTTTTCAGTTGATCGCAGTCTGTATTTATACCATAGCAAAAATTTTTCTCAAAAACAAAGTATTAAGGAATCCTCCACAAGCAGGCCAACGTTGAAAAAGAAAGTTAAATTCTTATTAAGAATCACCAAAAAAGAGAATATTTCTGACTGATTTTTAAAATCGGTTTATAGTAAAAATTGTTAGCTCTATCTCCAATTTACCATGACTCAAAACTTACTCGATCAACTCAAGACGATGACGGTCGTTGTCGCAGATACAGGTGATATTCAAGCGATCGAAACTTTTACGCCCCGTGATGCTACGACCAATCCCTCTCTGATCACGGCGGCGGCTCAAATGCCCCAATATCAGGAAATTGTTGATGATACCCTCAAAAAAGCGCGAAAGGAATTAGGAAGCAGTGCCTCACTATCCGATGTTGTGACCCTTGCCTTTGACCGTTTGGCGGTTTCTTTTGGTCTTAAAATTCTAGAAATTATTCCAGGACGGGTTTCAACGGAAGTTGACGCGAGACTGTCCTATGATACCCAAGCCACGATTGAAAAAGCCCATTATTTAATTGGTCAATACGAAGCGGCAGGCATTTCTCGCGATCGCATTTTGATTAAAATTGCTTCCACCTGGGAAGGCATCAAGGCGGCAGAATCTTTGGAAAAAGAAGGTATTCACTGTAATCTCACTCTCTTATTCGGACTTCATCAAGCGATCGCCTGTGCTGAGGCGGGTGTTACCCTGATTTCTCCTTTTGTGGGGCGTATTTTAGATTGGTACGTCAAGGAAACGGGCAAGGATTATTCGGCAACGGAAGATCCTGGCGTGCAATCTGTTACCACGATTTACAACTATTACAAAAAATTTGGCTACAAAACCGAGGTAATGGGGGCGAGCTTCCGTAATATTGGTGAAATTATTGAATTAGCGGGTTGTGACCTTTTAACAATTTCCCCTAAGTTATTGGATCAATTGCGATCGACAGAAGAAACCCTTGTCCGTAAATTAGATCCAGCAAAGGTTGATCAAAGTATTACGAAAATCGACCTGGATCAAGTGACTTTTGAAAAAATGCACGCTGAAAATGCAATGGCAAATGAGAAATTAGCCGAAGGTATTGCAGGTTTCACGAAAGCCTTGGAAGCCTTAGAACATCTCCTCCAAGAACGGTTAACTCGCCTCGAAGGTGCGGAAATTGTCACTCATGCCGCCGAGGATATTTTCCATGCCTACGATTTAGATGGAGATGGTTTTATTACCCGCGAGGAGTGGGCTGGTATTGATGCAGTTTTTGATGCTTTGGACAGCGATCACGATGGCAAAATTACGGTTGCTGAAATGTCGGCAGGTTTAGGTGCGGCTTTTCGTTTAACTGCTGTGGGTTAATTTCAGTCAGTCTCAGTGAATTGTTGTCATTCCCCCAAGAAATTAGATTTTTACTGAGGATCTATCCCCATTGAGCGAAGGCAGTTTATTTCCTCTGAACGCTGCATAGTGCGATCGCTTTAATGTTCTGAGATATTGGGTTTCCCATTGTCAATTCAGCCGACAGATCGGCGATCGTACTATGAATTGGTGATTGCACTTAACTATTTCTTTTTAAATTAACTGTTTTTCTTTAAAATCTTATCATATTCTTGATGAGAGCCAATCCAAAACCAAACAATACCTTCAGGTTCTTCAAATCCTAATGCTCTAAACTGTTTGCTGACTCGCACTGACCAGAGATCGTCAATTTTCTTAAAGTGTAATGATGGATGTCTAGGATTTTCTTTGAGAAGAGCATAGTTTTTATCAGCCAAATCTCGTATCTTTTTAGGAAGTTGATAATACATTGCCCAGAAATCAGATGTCGTGAAGTGATTTAGAATTGACGACATTTTCCTTCTCTAAATTCTTTCTTGGCTTTTTCGATTAAAGAATTTAATTTCCCTGCTTGCATATCGTCTTCTATCTGTTTATCCCAAAGAGATTCTTGATATTCCTCTAGCCAATCAAGCAGTTCACTTAACTCAGTTTTGTTAAGATTCATTACAGCTGTTTTGATTTCGGTAGATTGTCATGACTGATTAAGTTAATGATTTTCGAGTATTTTGGAGTAATAAATATTAAAAATGATTTTACAAACAATTATAACGTAAACTTCGTGATTGGGATGTCTGAGAAATTAAAAAGACTCGTTGAGTAATGAACCTAACAAGCGATGATCACAGTTTATAAAAACAGAATAGGAAACGCGATCGCATTGATAAACTTGATTGTGTGTGTTAACCGATTCTATAGGATGTCTTTTCGTTTTATCTTTCTGGGATGTTAGGTGTTTTTTCGTCAAATCAATCTGAAAGAGAGGTGATCGCACTACTATTCCATTTGATATCTATTACGGGTGGAAGCTATTGCCGTAGTCGCCTTAAATTCTCCAGCAAAAAAAGATCAGAAGTCACTTCAGGAGACTCTTCTCCAAATATTTCCCTGTCTAACTTTAAAAGCTTCTCAGTAAGGGCAATGGGAAGATCATAACAAGCACGATCCTGACAACCCCCATAAGATGCTTCATCAGCGGCTGCCCACATTAAAAAAGAGGCTGCCAAAGCGATTTGATGGCGTTCTGCAAGTCGGATATCGTATCGATCTGGATCTGGCTTTCCTGCTATTGGGGTAGATCGTGAGGTGACCAAGCCAGCAATCCTAACATCAAAATCATTAGGAAAGAGGGTAGATTGATCGTAAAGGGTCTCTTTGAAGAGCGTGTTACTCAGGTTAGTTTCACTGAAATTAGCTCCGCTCAAGGTACTTCCCTGAAAATTAGCTTTATTTAGGTCAGTTTTTTTCAAATTAGTATCAAATAGGAATGCCCGACTCAAATCAGCCCCACTTAGGTTCGCCCCTCCAAGGTCGGCTTTATGCAAATAGGAATCCATCAGAACCGCACCCTGCAAGTTGGCTTTACGTAAATTAGCACTGTATAGGAATGCCGAGAACAATTCAGCACCACTTAAATTAGCCCCACTCAAATCGGCATTTTTCAGGTTAGCAAAACCGAGTTTAGCTTGACTCAAGTTAGAATTACGCAGGACAATATTGCTTAAATCTCTAGCAACGAGATCCGCTCCACTGAGATCGCATCCGACACAATCCTTACCACTGAGAACAGTCTCCAGCTCTTGCTGATTAAATGCTTGCGCTGGTAATGTCAACAAACTTTCAAGTATCAACAAAAACATACTGGCCGTGACAGTAAACCGCCACTTTCGTTTAACGACTATAGCTTCATTGGTAAGAGTTCTGTGAAAGTTTTTCATTACCCACTCACTTAGTAAACAAATTTTTAGGAATTGTGTTGAAATTCTTCACTACCAAAGTAATTAATACTCACTAAAATTTAAGACTCCGAAAACAAACTGCATATTTTTCTACTTAACGTCAATACGGGATAAACTGAAGTTCTCATTTTTTCATCGAGAATGTCTCAAAATACGCTTAACCCGAACTCACCTCACCTAGCCAGTATAAATTTCATTATACGGAACTTTCCATATATCATTCCGAATATCGATTTTATTAAGAAACTTTCCGTATAATTCCCTTAAAAAGCGTGTCGTACCGATTAGCGCACTCTTCTATGAACTCTTGACCTCAGCGATCGCCTCTAACAAATTAAAATACTATTAATCGTCAGTTTTACCCCGAATCAAAAAACGTACTTCCTCCAATAAAATATTAAACCGTTGATCATTTTCCGCTTGCCGTTGCTCGATTTCAGCCTGTCGTTCTTTCATTGCTTCCATATCCCGTTGACTCTGCGCTGCCACCTGTAACAACGCCTGGGAAGTTATTCTCAAGCCATCTATGCTGTCCTTGATTTCCGTAATGCTTTCCCGTACATCCGCAAAACCTTCCCGTAACTCAGTCACACTTTCCCGTAACTCGGTCGAGCCTTCCCGTAATTCGATCACACTGGAAGCCAAATTATCCAGCATTTCATCCGTCCAACGTTGTACTGTCATAGTTCTTATTGATAATCCTAAATACTTCCCCTTTCATTTTAGATCGCAAACCTTCTAAATATGAGAACGACAGAAATGTTAGAATGGCTTTAGTTTTTTGATCTTTATTAAACGACAAAACGCCTTAAATACCTTAAATATATGCAATATCCAGTTAATCTCAAGCAAACAGAGGAAGGCTACACCGTTTGGTGTCCTAGTTTGCCTGGTTGTGCTTCCCAAGGAACAACCAAAGAAGAAGCTCTTGAGAATATTCAAGACGCTATTCAGTCTTATTTAGAAGTTGCTCAGGAACTCAGTCAAGGCATAGAATCTTGTTATGTGGAAGTCAATCTAAGCCATGCCTAGTCTCTCAGGAATTAATCATCAAAAAGCAATTAATACTTTTGAAACACAAACTATTGTTATCAAAATTGGGACTTCTAGCCTAACCCAAGGACAAACAGGCCAATTAGCTCTTTCCACGATCGCGTCTTTAGTAGAAACCCTGTCTCAACTGAAACAGCTAGGGCATCGGGTAGTATTAGTCTCTTCAGGAGCAGTGGGAGTCGGATGCGCTCGTTTAGGCATTCAGGAACGTCCCAAAAAAATAGCCACCAAACAGGCGATCGCGGCGGTGGGACAGGGCAGATTGATGCGAATTTATGATGATTTATTTAGTAGTTTGGAACAACCCATTGCCCAAATTTTGCTGACGCGGCGTGAACTCATAGAGCGCAGTTGCTATGTGAATATTAATAATACTTTTCAGGCTTTATTTGAATTAGGCGTAATTGCGATCGTCAATGAAAATGATACAGTCGCGATCGAAGAACTAAAATTTGGCGATAATGACACCCTTTCGGCTCTGGTGGCCAGTTTAATCGAAGCCGATTGGTTATTTATTCTGACCGATGTGGATAGGCTATATTCCGCCGATCCCCGCTCTAATCCCGATGCAAAACCCATTTCCCTCGTCACAGCAACAGAATTGAATCAATTACAAGTCGATGCGGGTAGTAGCGGCTCTCAATGGGGAACGGGGGGCATGATGACCAAATTAACGGCGGCTCGGATTGCAACGGGTTCGGGAGTCAGAACCGTTATTACTCACGGTAAAGATCCCCAAAATATTGCCAAAATTCTCGCGGGAGAAAGTCTAGGAACCCAATTTGAACCCCAATTACGAACTGAAAATGCGAGAAAACGTTGGATTGCCTACGGATTACTGCCTTTGGGAACGCTTTACCTAGATAATGGGGCTATTAAGGCTCTTTGTAAGGGCGGAAAGTCTTTGTTGCCCGCAGGAATTACCCAAGTTGAAGGCGAGTTTTTAGCATCCGATGCGGTGCGAATTTGCGATCGCCAGGGTAAGGAAATGGGACGGGGTTTAGTGAATTACAGTAGCGGGGAAATTGCTCAAATCAAAGGTCATCATTCCGATGAAATTGCGGCTATTTTAGGCTATATTGACGCAGAAACCGTGATTCATCGTGATAATTTAGTGATTCAGGATATATAATAATTCTCTTCAAACAAAGACTGACTTGGGTAGAAAATCCTGATAATCTGAAAAAATAGATAAATTAGAAAATAAGGGGTAATCGTGAAAGTTTTAGTAGTCGGGAATGGAGGGCGAGAACACGCGATCGCTTGGAAACTGGTGCAATCTGCCCAGGTGAATCTGTGTCTTTGTGTGCCTGGCAATGGGGGAACGGCTAATTTAGCTAAATGCGAAAATATTCCCCTTTCTGTAGAGGATTTTGCAGGAATTAGTGAGTTATGTAAGGATAATCAGGTTGATTTGGTTATCGTCGGTCAGAAGTCCCCCTTTCTTTAGGGATTACCAATTATTTACAAGCCGAAAATATTAAAGTCTTTGGCCCGATCAGGTTGGTGCGCAAATTGAAGCGAGTAAGTCCTGGGCAAGGCATTAATGGATGAAGCAGGTGTTCCCACTGCCCTGGGAGAAACTTTTACTAATGCAAAACTTGCCCAGGAATATATTGCTCAACAGGGTGCGCCGATTGTGGTTAAAGCTGACGGATTAGCGGCAGGAAAAGGCGTAATTGTAGCGAGTACGATGGAAGAAGCCCAAAACGCGATCGCCGAATTATTTGAATTGGGTTTTAAAAAATTAGTCGTAGAAGAATTTTTAGTCGGGGAAGAAGTTTCCGTTTTAGCCCTAACCGATGGGATTACCGTCCGTCCTTTGTTACCCGCCCAAGACCACAAACGCATTGGCGAAGGAGATACGGGCAATAATACAGGCGGCATGGGAGTTTATGCCCCCGCCCCGATCGCGCCGACCGAATTGATGGAAAAAATCACCCAGGAAGTCTTGCAACCGACTGTTGAAACTCTCCGCAAACGGGGCATTGATTATCGGGGTGTATTGTATGCAGGTTTGATGGTACATGAAGGAAAGATCAAGCTTTTGGAATATAACTGTCGTTTTGGCGATCCTGAAACCCAGGCAATTTTGCCCCTGTTAGAAACTCCCTTAGAAGAGGTTTTATTGGCCTGCGCTGAACAGCGTTTGAGTGAATTCCCCCCGTTGCAATGGAAAGCCGCTAGTTCCGTCTGTGTTGTCCTGGCATCCGCAGGTTATCCAGGAACTTATGAAAAAGAAAAAATAATTACAGGAATAGATCAAGCCGAACAGCAACCCGCCGTTGTTTTCCATGCAGGAACCAAGATGCAGTCAGGGCAATTATTAACCGATGGGGGGAGGGTTCTAGGAGTTACAGCGATGGGCGCAACCTTTACCGACGCGATCGCCCAAGTGTATCAAGCAGTCGAAAAAATTGACTTTGAAGGAAAGTATTACCGACGAGACATTGGGCATCGTGCGTTGAAACATTGAACCTTTTGGATCAGGGTGATGTCTAAACTCCTGTAACCACGCGCTGAGGTTAATTAGGTGTTAGTGGAAAATCGAACTGGGAAAACTGACAAAGCGTTAGTAATCCAATGTCAACGGGGAGATTCTGGCTCTTTTCAACATCTTTATCGACGTTATCAACCCAAAGTAAGATCCACGCTTTACCAATTGTGTGGAAACAATCGACTGGATGATCTTGTTCAAGAAGTGTTTTTACGAGTCTGGAAAGGCCTACCCAAACTTCGGGAAACAGCCTATTTTTCCACCTGGCTTTACCGAATTACCTGGAACGTGGCGACCGATGAGCGGCGACAATTTGCCAAATATGGTGCTTCTGTTGCCGAAGATCTGACTGAGGTTGAAACTCGTTTGTCTCGTCCCCAGGATAGCCCTAATTTAATGCAGTTACATTATCAAGACGTTATCCAGCGAGGCTTACAGTCCCTAAGTCTAGATCATCGAGCCGTTTTAGTTCTCCATGACTTAGAGGATTTGCCCCAAAAAGAAGTTGCGGAGATTCTGAATTTACCGAGTGGCACGGTTAAGTCGCGTCTTTTTTATGCAAGACAAGCTATCCGCACTTTTTTACAGCAGCAAGGAGTTCATAATGCGTCAATTTCCGAATCATAATCCCGACAAAGACAACAACTTAGTTCAATTTCTCAAGCATTACCGACCGATCGCCCCCTCGCCTCCCAATGATTTAGAAAAAAGGGTGATGGCGATGGTTCAGCAACATCCTCGGTCTTCGTCAATGAGTCGCAGACTTTGGATTATTCCTTCAGCGATCGCGGCAGTAACGTGTTTAGCGTGGGGAGCCTCTCGTTGGTTAGAACCGACTCCGAATTTTGCATCCCAGGATTCCCAATCTCAAGAATTAGCCGCTTTTTTGGTTGATAATTGGCAAAATGTGGCTGATCCCCCTGCAAGCCTCCATGCCGATCCCGCCCTGGTTAATCAATGGCAGACATTAACGAATTCTGAAACTACTACTACCGATTAACCCACTATTCCGTCTGTACTCATCCGCACTATCCGCAAAAATTTTAGAGGTTTATACCATGTCGATTCGTTCTACTAGTTTGTTAACGATCCTGTTTTCCACGACCGTTGGCAGTAATATTGTTTTTGCCGCTCCGATTAATTCTTCTTCTCCATCCTTTGAACCGAATTTAATTGCTCAATCCCGTACTCGCTTAATGCGAAAAGGAGAAGGGCCTGAAGCGTTGATGAAACAACTTAATCTTAGTAGCCAGCAACAACAACAATTGACGGCTATTCGTCAGAAATACCAAGGACAAATGAAGCAACTTCATGAGCAATTACGCCAAAATCAACAGGAATTAAAAACCATGATGGATGGTACAACTCCTGCTAATACGATCATGGCCAAACATGATCAAGTCATGGGATTACGGCAACAGTTAGACAAACTTCGTTTCCAAAGTATGTTAGAAAGTCGAGATGTCCTTAACCCAGATCAACGTAAACAATTTGCCCAATTAATGGATCAACGTCGAGAAAATTGGCGCAATAAAAAAGGCGATCGCGTTGCTCCTGATTCTCCTCCTGATATGCCCCAGTAATTACAATCTTTTACTGTCAAATTAAATTTTATTCCCTTTCCAATTGTTTCTTGGGTGGGGATTTTATTTCTATGGGCTGTCGTTATTCTCTGAAATTTCCTGGGCAGTTTCCAGAAAGTAGGGAATATGATATTGAGGATTTTTGCTTTTTTTAGAGTAAAAAGCAGCTATTTTAAGCAATAGTTGTTCTCGAAAGATTTTAGACTTGTGAGGCCAATTCTTTGGTGTTTTAATTTTCTCCCAGTAGTCAATTTTTGCATTTTTAATTGTTAATAAAGTCAAAATTATTTTTTGTTTTTGCTCCTCATCTTTAGTATTTTGAAATTTTTCTTTAAAAATAGTTTGTAATTGCTCAGGACTTATTTCTTCACCATTAGCTTCAATAAAGTCAAGATTTTCTAGACGGTTTTGAACAGTTTTAAAATTAGTTGTGATTGCTTTATCTTGAGATAGAGAATTAATCATATCCCAATAGATCGTTTCTAAAGAAAGAGGCTCATTTTTATATTCTGGTTTACTATCACAGCCCAAAATTACTAATTTATCAAATAACTCTGTTTGCAGTTCTGGTATTAAAAAATAGGCTTCTTTGTGAATTAAACCTGTTGTCCAAATACGATGGCTAGTTACATTTTTTTTATTGACTTTAAATTGACAGTAGAGATTTTCAAAAATGCTTTCTGTGTCCGAAAAAGAATAGTCATAAATTGGTCTGATTTGAATATCTAAATCAACTAGAGTGAATAAATTCTTGGGTGTTAGATACGAGTTTTTGGGGTTTTGATCGTGCAGTTCTAACAGTTTAAAGTAGGTTGCTATAACTGTTGAGCAATCGCCGCAATTAAAGAATTCAGGTAAATATTGATTATGTTTTTGCGGAACACAGGCTTTATAAAAGTTTGCGTCTGGAAAATCTTCCATTCGTCCATAGCATTGAGGCGATCGCCGACCTTTAATGGGGGCAAAACTACCTTCACACAAGATGACAATTTTATTTTGAATGCGACGAGATTGCAGAATCGTTTGACAATGTTCTTCAAGTTGCTGGGCATCAAAACTCATTACTGATTGTTAATATTATTCAAAAGTTTCGGTTCAATTTCTTTAACATGAGCAGGGGTTAAAGCTTGGCAAAGTTCATAGGAATGGGTAGCTAAAATATATTGGTTAGTTGGCCCCCATTCTTCTAAATCTCTAATAATTTTATATTGCCAATCGGGATGGAGTGCAATTTCAATTTCATCAAATAAGATAATCGCATTTTCAATATTACTATATTTGAGCCAAACGTATAAACTGAGTCTTTTGAGTTCGCCATGACTTAAATCTTCGGGATATAGTTCTATGGTTTCACCATTCCGTTCTGCTGTAAAATTAATAGTTGATAGCCCCTTAGCAATATTAATTTTTTTATCAATCAACAAAGTATTAACATCGTTCAAAAAACTCTTACAGTTGTTCGCATATTGACCTGTTTCTCTCATCACTTCAAAATCTTGATCTCCGCATCTCTTAAAAGTGTCAATAAGGATATCAACAGACAGAGGATCGTATGGATAAAAGTTAATCAGTTTAGATTTTGCTTCTTGAGTTCTTAGAGAATAGTTTTCCTTGCCCTGATTTTGTTGAAATAAAAGTTTTCTATATTCAGGATTAAGAAAAAGAAAAACTTGAGTAGAAGGAGCGGCTAAAAATATTTTTCCTGATATATCCCGCAAAAAAGAATTGATTTCATGATTTGATTCAATACTACAAATTAAGTTAAGTTTTAGTTTAGAATTACTCAAATTTAAAGAATAATCACAAATATATTTCAAGTTTTGACCATTATTGTTTAATGTCCCAGCAAAAAAATCATTAAAAAATGGCTCCTTCCTATTAAAGTCTTCTAAGAAATTGTGTATTTGTTCTACTTGTTCATCATCTCTGGGATTCTCTAACCGTTCTAAATAATTTTTTTTTCTGAAGTTTATTGATTGTTTATTGCGTAACCAATTTTCGATTTTAGGCAATTCAATGGAAGAATTAACAACATCTTTGTCCTCTTCATCAAATGTTAAGTTTGTCAGTTGTTTGATATAGCTATCTTGGCAAGTAAAAAATTCTAGATTAACAATTTTCTCTCCATCCCAAATCTCAAACGTAGCTAATGTTTTTTTATCTACACCTTCAGGAATTGAAAAACGTTCTAGCAAATTTCGGATAAATTTGTGTTTCTCAGCATCAGCAGAGCAATGCAATAAAATAAAAATTAATTGCAACAAAGTACTTTTTCCCCCACCATTTAAACTACCCAGCGGGAAAATCCGAGGAAAAAAATCTTTCTCGAAAGTAATATCAATATCTTTCAATACCCGAAAATCTGGAACCTGAACTCGTTGTAAGTGCATCCCTATTAATTTTGACTCAGTAATAGTTCTAACATCTTAACATCCCATCTCAAGCCTGATTCACAGAATAATAAAGCTCAATCCTAAAACTCGCACTTTACCAAACTTTTAGACAAACCCAACCATAAATCGCGATCGCGAAAATAGCTAAACCCAAAAGCGTGTCTTTTTGTTGCCCTAACCAATGTTGTCCCGTCTGTACAACAAATGTGAAGGCGGCGCGACGTTCTTGGGCAAGTTCGGCCATCAATTCTGCGACCGTTTCATTGACCACTTCAGTAGAAACCTTCCCTTGCTGATAGGCCGCTTCCAGCTCATCTAACTTGCGCCAGTAGGTTTTCGTTGCTTCAAAAAGATTGGGGAACATAGACTAATTATCCTGAGTGAAGTGAGCGTTTTTTGCGATATCGGACTGAAATAGATTTTTATAGCTTTTAAAGAGCTTTAGACAAAAGAAAAATATGAATTAAGTTTTGTTACGATTATTATAAACAATTATTACGACAACTTGACAATTTTCTTGGAGTTGAAATAATTTCTAAGGATTTTTGCTCAAAAATGTTACACAATATAAAGAAATCCTTCAGATAATTGATCATGGAAACAGTCAAACTCGGTCAGAATGGCCCTTCGGTCAGTGCTTTGGGAGTGGGAACTTGGGCCTGGGGAGATCCTCTTTTTTGGGCCTATGGCAAAAATTTTGGGGAATCGGACATCGCAGACGCATTTCAGGCATCCCTCTCCGCAGGTATTACTTTTTTTGATACGGCAGAAATCTACGGTTTTGGGGAATCAGAACGCTTAATCGGTCGATTTGCCCAACAGACGGAACAACCCATTCAATTGGCAACTAAATATTTTCCTGTTCCCTGGCGATGGAACCGAGCCGCGATCGCCGAAGCCCTAACCGCAAGTTTGGAAAGACTACAAATGTCGGAAATTTGTCTCTATCAAATCCATTGGCCCCTGGAGTTTTTTCTCAAAACCCAAGATTTTATGGAAGTTTTGGCGGCAGAAGTCAAAAAAGGCCGCATTCAAGCGGTAGGGGTCAGTAATTATAGTGCGGAACAAATGACCATTGCCCATCAGGTTTTAGCAGAAAAAGGGATTCCCCTCGCCACTAATCAAGTCCCCTATTCCCTCCTGACTCGACAAATTGAGAGTAACGGTATTTTGGAAAAAGCCCGCCAACTCGGCGTTACCATTTTGGCCTACAGTCCCCTCGCCCAGGGATTACTCACAGGGAAATATACTCCCGAAAATGTGAGCGAATTGCAGGGCGCACGTCGTATTGATCCCCGTTTCAGTCCCCAGGGTCTCAAAAAATTGGCTCCTCTATTGGCTGAAATTGAAAAAATTGCCGAAAAATACGACAAAACCCCTGCTCAAGTTTCCTTAAATTGGTTGATTAGTCAGGGAAATGTTATCCCGATTCCAGGGGCAAAAAACGCCAAACAAGCGATCCAAAATGCGGGGGCGTTAGGTTGGTCAATGAGTCCTGAAGAGATTAAAAATTTGGGTTCAGTGGTTTAATCTTCGTTTTTCAAGCATATTTAATTTATAAGGAGAGCCATAATTTGAGTGACTACGGGATTATTGAACAAACGCAATGCCAACGGGTCAGCGATGGAAAGTTTTTGCCAATCTTAAGTGATTGTGAATCAGCAAGCCGTATTTTAGTGATTATTCTGCCCCAACTCGGTGATTTTGATAGTCTGGAATATGCCTGGTGGCTAAAACGAGAATCCAAGCGGTTGCAAGAACACGACATTGTGATTCGTGCGGTGGGAATCGGCGATCGCGTTTCGGGGCAAAAATTTTGTACTTATACCCAATTTCCTGAAGACTGCTTATTGATTGATCCAACGGCAGAAATTCATGCAAAACTCAATCTTTATCGGGGACTGACCCTTAAAATGCCAGGACTATCGGTTACTCAAAATGCCTGGTTAAATTTAATGTTGATGTGTGCGGGAATCGGCAGTTCAGGAACTCTCGCTGAGGTATTTCGCGGTTATTTAGGCGATCGTCAAGCTCCTCAACTGATTGAAGAAGAAGAGGTTATTCAGGCCAAACCCTTACCCCCGATTAAAGGATCGTTTTTTAACCTAGCAGGTGGTAAAAATTTTCAACGTCCCTTTGAACTAGCGACCCTGCGATTGCGGAATATGACAGAAGTTTTGAGCCATTGGAAAACCTATGTCCCAAATGGAGCCTATCTCACCCAACGGGGAGGAACTTTTTTGTTTGATGCTAAGGGAAATTTACTGTATAAACATCAAGACAAAGGTATTTTAGGCTTTGCGTCCCAGATGAATCGCCCTCTTTCGTTTCTTGACAAATTATAATGTTTTTCAATTAGAAAAATTTATTTTTATTACAATTTACGTCAACGAATAATAGACTTCAATAAGAAATAGTTTTTAAGCAGTTCTAACCCCAGTTACTGGTCGCTTTTCGGTTTAATCCTTGTTTTTTATTTAGCTTAAAGAAAGCAACAAATCTCTGAACCGACTCAATTTCCGATTTAACTTTTTTCATCATTATTTTAACTTTTTTTAACAACGCTCTTTCCGAATTTGCAGGAAAAACGCAAAATATACCAGAAGTCATATTAAAGTCAGCAAAAGGGACAATTCTAGTAAATATTAAAATTCCAGCTTGAGATGTTTGACTGAGATTAATGTCAATTATTTTAATTTCTTTGCCATCATTGAAAAGATCACTCAGAGTTATACTAGCATTTTCAGGGTCGGTTTCAAGAATGGTAAACAAGGAAGAATAAGCTAGGAGATTTGCTTGGATTATTCTAGCTTCTATTTCATCTAATGTAAAAACTTCCTCTTGATATCTTTGGCAAAAAGGTTTTCCATTAACTTGATATTCAAATAAGCAAAAGTCCATAACAAAATCCATATCCTCTTCTTCTTCAAGCATAAAAGTTTTTTGTTGCATAATCCCCATTAAACGACCAGCAAATCGGAGACTTTGATTATCTAAAAACTTTTCTAAAATTTTTTGAACCAAATCCTTACCAACTTTTCTATATTGTTTATATTTTTTAACAATTGATGCTTGGCCTTCGTGATCTTGTGAAACTTGAGTGGGCATTTTCTTTACCTCGTTAGTAATCAAAAAAGTTCCGCCCCAAGGGGCGGGGTATGGAAATCGTTTGCTCGCAAACCCTTGGTTTCCATTGCAAGTTTATATTTTTCGCCCCAAGGGGCGGGGAATTATACCCATACTAGATTAAAAAACTTTTAATAAGACTCGTGCCACTAAGGAAAGTCAGTGATGTTTTAATTATACAATTCGTTTACCCTTCTTCAGAAGTTGCCGAAAAAACGACTGATTGAGATGTGCCACAGTGTTTGCAATAAGGCAAGTGCTTATAGGTCAGTTCATGACAATTTCCACATTCCATATACTGATATTCACCACAATGGGGACAGTGGGCATCTTGAGGACGAATTTTCTTCGCGCATTGGACGCAACGGGAGTTTTGAAATCGATTAGCGGCCTGGCCCTTGGGATTGAAAACAATCGTTTGGAAAAATTTAATGATCCCAAAACCAATGAGGGGAATTACCAAAATATAGAGATAGCTAATAAGAAAGAGTAATCCACCAAAGACCGCTTGGATAAAATCAAAAAGCAGTTTAAAGATGAAGCCAATTTGCAGAAATTCAAAGACTTTTAAAACAAGTGGAATAAGGAAAATAACCAGCAGATGCCAACTGATTAGGGCAATTAATCCGTAACCTTTGTTCTGGGCAAAATTATGTACTAAAAGCGCGATCGCAATTAAGGTAACGAGAAAAAGAGCTTGGAAGAAAAACTGAATGCTGGGATACCAAAAAGTGGCGTTAGCATGACCTTTTTGAACTGTGTTAAACGATTCCGTTTGATTAAGAAAATCAATAAATTGAATACTTTCTGGTTTATTTAAAAGTTGTTGTTTTAAAGTATTGAGTTCTTGCTGAAGAGCAGTAATTTTGAGGTCATTTTCGGTTAACTGTTGTTTGGCTTTTTCTGCGCTGGTTTGATTAATGGATTTTTCTTGGGATTGACCCGCGATTTTTTCGAGTAAAGTAGAATCATATTCGGAGCGAATGGTTTGATTAGCTTGTTCGAGATTATTGATTTTAAGATTCGTTTGATCAATGCTAGAAATAATTTTTTGATTATCGGAATGATTAACCTTATCTTGAGATTGAGCATAGGTTAAACAAACTTCATTAACATTTCCTAAATGACCTTTTTCTCCTTGGTGAAAAGCTTCTTCTAAGCTGTTTTTTCTATCAAGATTGGGAGAAATAGCCTGTCGGAGTATCTCATAATGTTTATTAGGAAGCGTTTTATTATGATAACCCTGCCATTGGTCATAACAGGGATAGCTTTGGGAAGGACTGATGGGCCATTGACTAATATCATTTAATCCTGTAAAAACATTGACTAAGATAAAAATATCCACGAGAATGACCACAATCAAACTAACCTTATTTAAGGGTTCATTTTTGATGGTTCGTGACTTGTTTAAAAATTGATTGAAACCATGACGGATAGTGGTAAACATAATTTATTTATTATTAAAAAATTCGATTTTACGGCCGACATTGAGATTTTTTTTTGCGCAAGCTTTACGCCCCTACAAAATTTTCTTGAGAATATCTGCTATGTTTTCAGTTTAGATTAATATTACTATCCACAAAAATTTTGTAAGGACATAATCTATTGTGTCCCTACATAGAATTGATTGAAAAAGTGCTGTAAATGTCTTAACTGTTGGCAAAATTAGCAGGATCTTGGTCTCTGCGGTGCTTGAGCGCGATCGCGGCTCCCTGGGCATTTCCCACTAGGTTGGCCGTAAATTCTAGGGATTCTCGCAGACGTTTGGCCGCATAGACCGACATATCCCTCGGCACACTAATGCGATCGCGGAGATAACGCAGAGCAGAATCCGAACTCGATGGTGGCTGACAGATTTCGTCTGTGATCATATGAGTTAAAGCACACCGCAAAGCTTGATCAAAAAGCTCATTATCGGCAGGATTAACCCGAATAATATTGACATGATGCTTAATAACCCGTTGGAGAGCTTCAGCACGGGAATTTTCTGGCTCTGGATAGGTCACATCGGGCAATCCGAACCAGGGGCCATGATCGACCCGTGATTTATTAATTAACATCTGGGGTTCACCATTTTCCCAACAACCTCCCATCTGGGGCGGTAAGTCATGAACATGGGTATGAAAATCGCTTTGGGTTCCTCGGTAGGTCGGACGGCTCTCCATTGCATCAAACCACGCCGAAAAGTGTGGATTTTCTTCCCGTAATGAATAACCTTTGTAATAAAAAAGACTAGCATTCATCCGTTCGACGTACGGCGTGAAAATCACATCGACCGTACTGAATTCTTCTAAAAAGTAAGCACCTTTTGTTCGGGCTAGAGCCTCTTCTACCTGGGCAACGATCGCCGCAAATTGTTTACGATTATTTTGCTCCTCTTGCTTAGATCTGGCAGGATAACAAAGCCAGGAACACCAGCCACGAAACAACAATCTTTCCAGTCGGCGCAGGGGAATCACCTTGGGATTTTCCATGCCCCAAACTAGGACTCCAAATTCCCGTTCTAGGGCGATCAAAATATCATCGCTTTCGGTGATAATGCGTCCATCTAGTTCAATGGCGGGTAACATTCCCGAAGGCACTTTGCGTTTATACCATTTTTCCTTTTCCCCATAACAAAACATGGTCACTTTTTCGATGCGGTAGGGAATTTGTTTTTCCTCTAACCACAACCAGATTTTTTGACAGTAGGGACACCAGGCATGGTGATCGCGGTAGAGTGTCACCCGCACTTCGGATTCGGGGCGGCCAAATAGACGTAATCGGGCTTGGGAATTGGTTAGTCCATTGATGGGGTCAATCGAAAAGTCGGTGAGAGCTTCTAGTTCTGTCCAGCTTAGGGGAAGAGTCGTCATAGGAAAAAAAGTTAGTGATGTTTACTACGAGGATAGTCGCGATCATGCAGTGCCGCCTTGCGATCACGCAGTGCCGCCTTGCGATCACGCAGTGCCGCCTTGCGATCGCGTTTTTTCTTAGCCCTTCGGACTGGCAAAAAGTGTATGTTCATCCATGCGACATTCATAGCCCCAACTTTCGAGTAAAGGTTGAACTCCTAATAGGGCCGATTGTTTGGTTTTGACATCTTCATGAATATCGATACAAAGGAAAGGTTTTAGGGTTTTTAGGGTATGACTCGCTCCATGTAGTGAATAAAGCTCAAAGCCTTCAATATCAATTTTGATTGCCTGGGGTTTAATATTTTGCTCTTGCACAAACTCATCAATGGTTGTGATTTCGACACTATAGGTTGAATAATTTTCTAGATTAGGATTAACGTCCTGAGCAAGGGTGGAAGTGTCTGCGGCCCAGGAAAAGGGATTATCTGTGCTGTATTCAATAAATTCTGCTGTCCCCACTTGATCGGCGATCGCCTTGGGAACAACGGTGATGTTATCCAGATGATTATCAGTAATTAAGGACTGTAGGCTATTGCGGGTTTGTCTAGCGGGTTCAAAGGCATAAACTTTTCCTGTATTTCCCACCACTGAGGCGAGGGGCAGACTAATCACCCCATAGGCGGCTCCAACATCGAGAAAGATATCTCCTGCTTTAAGTTGTTGGGATAACCAGCTAACACAGTGGTCTTCCACATAATAGGTCAGACTCGACTTGGGACACATTTGCAGACAGTGACCGTAGGCTCGCAAAATTCCCAAGGGAACCTGGAGGGGGACATCATTAATCACACAGCTAATTTTCGTGTCAGGGTGTTGCTTGCCAGTGATTTCAACCAGAGTACGGCTGTAATTGTGGTACAGGTCATCCAAGGATTTTTGCAGGTTGCTGATTTGTTCATTGGTGTCGGCGATCGCCCGAAGAAAAGCGGCTTCCTGTTCATCCAGACCAAATAACTTACGGCGTAACTGTTTCAGTATTTTTTCCATAGGGTTATTCCCGAAAATTAGGCAGACAATCAAAAATACCCTGACTATATCATTGTTGCCACTCCGTAGGGTCAGAAATGGATGGAGAAGACTAAAGGAAGGGAAATGAAAAGGCGCGTATCCCTTTTTAAGTTATTCTAATTGATACCCGAACCGAGCATTGACCTGATATTTTTTTTGGAACTCTATCAATAGTTTAATGCTCACAAATCCTGTGACTATTTTTATTTTTCTATGGTAATTCCCCTCCTGAGCCTTGCCCTATCTTTAGTTTTAATCCTGATTTTTTACCTTTTTTATCAAGAAATTGGTCTCTTTAAACAACTTTCTCCATTAACAATCCATAAAAAAGAACCTTTACTGTGGTTAGCCTGGATTTTTATTTGTTCAGCCCTTAGTCTTGGTATTGTCGGTTATTTAAAATTAATTGAAGCCGTAATTGATGGCAATCATTTACAAGGAATTCGCCGTAATTTATTTATTGGTAGCTTTATTCTTTTAATCAGTGTTTTTCGAGAAGAAATATTAGCTATATTAAAAAGCTTTAAAATCATAGCCTTTTTCAATATTATAAAATCCTACTGTTATCGTAATCGAAGTTTTTTATTAGTTTGTCTGTTGTTAGGAATTGTCGCTTTTTCTTTAATGGCTCCAATGGCTTCTTCACGGGTGATTTTAACCAATGATCATACCTCCCATCTCGCCTATGTTATTCAGGCTAAAATGGCCCTAGAAGAAGGTCAATTTCCTATCCGAGTCGCTCCCCTCGAAGACTTTGGTTTTCGTTATCCGTCCTTTCAATTTTATAGTCAGCTTCCTTACACCCTGGGGGCTATCATCTACAAATTTATCACTCCTACTAATCCATACAATGCCTACAAAATGATGCTCTGGTTAGCATTGTGGGTAGGGGGAATTTTTATCTATCGTTTGGCATTAGGACTGACCCGTTATCGCATTGCGGCAATTTTAGCAGGGGTTTCCTATATGGCCGCTCCCTATTTTTTGATTAATGTTCATGCCAGAGGAGCGTTTACTGAAGCGATCGCCCAGGGAATTTTACCGATTGTCCTTTTCTATGTTTTTAAACTCTATCGAAAACCCAATGTTAATAGTTTATTACTCAGTGCAGTGAGTTGGTTTGCCTTGGCTACAACCCATGTCATTACTTTTATCTACAGCACAATTTTTGTTTTTAGTTTGATCTTAATCATCTCCCGTTTATCCCAAGCTCCTTTAAAGGATTTAGTGCGACTCGCGATCGCCTATGTTTGGGGTTGGTTATTAGCATTGTATTTTCTCGCCCCCGTTGTCCTAGAATCAGCCAGTTTATCCATTCGTCAACAGATTGACCAGGGCAATCCCTTCTATAGTCGATGGCTAACTCCCCTCGCGAATTTACTTTCCCCTACTTCCCTTCCTCCCGAACCGACTGAATTAGGTCTTGCTCCCACCTATGGCTTACACCCCGCCGTTGGATGGATTTTTCTCATTGCCTGGGGGACAGTGCTTTACTACAGCTTTTCTAAAATAAAGTTAAATTTACGCTTACAATCCGCTAAACCGACTCTCGTAGCTTTACTAACTATTTTTCTCATTACTTTTTTACTCACCTGGAGTCCTGCCAACATCTGGGAACTTCTACCCCGACAACTATGGGTAACTCAATTTCCCTTCCGCTTTCTCACCCATGTCATGTGGACGGGCAGTTTACTTACCGCTTTTGCTATCCTATTGATCTTTCGACAAAAATTAGACCGTCGCCACCTCATTTTCGGCATTTTAATGATTGTGATGATCGCTCGTCCCTGGTTACTAATTCCCAAGGGAACCATCACCGTTGATGAAGTCATGAAAGAACCCCTATTCCGCTATTCAGGAGCCTTAGATTACCTTTATCGTAAAGAACCCGAAATTCTATATGGCAATACCGATTTACATTTTTTACCGAACAAATGGATACCAGGTTATTCCGAATGGGACAGCTTTTTGAATAATGCTTTGATATTTGGCCCTGAAATTTATTACCCTAAATGGCAACCCCAAGAAAAGCCCGTTCTTTCTCTTAGGGGGGAAGTTTATATGGAAAATATTGAAGATAAAGCCAATTTGTTGGTTCAACTAAATGGCAACACCTTGGCATCGATTCCGCTCACTCAACGAGAATTAATCACTAAAATTCCCTTAAAAAATGTCCAACTTCCTAACCATATGAATACTTTTGGATTGAAATTTTTGATAGAAGGAAAAACCAAAGATGGTACGCCCCTATCGATTCGCATGAAACAATTTCGACTAGAAGGATTATCCCCTGAAAATACCGTAACTTCCGTACAAGAAACCCAAAAAATGTGCCAACAAAAAGGCAGTATTACTTCTTGTGATATAACTGTCCAAAATGGCACAGGCATTGCCCAATTACCCGTTCTTTACTATCCTCGCATGTTAAAAATATGGGTCAATAATCAACAAGTCCAAGGATTTCCTGTAAACTATCGTGACTTCAACCTTCTTGGGATAAAATTAACCCCAGGTCAATATCAAATTAAGGTTAAATTTGTCGGACTCACCTGGGCTAATTGGATTAGTTTGTTAGGTTGGCTAGGAATTATTTCAATGGCTATTTTAAACAAGACAGTCTTAAAAAATAATGAACAGAAGAAAATGACTCACATCCTCTAAATGATAAATCATTGTGCAATTTAATAAAAGACAGGCAAGGGTTTTAAACCCCTTGTTTATAAAAATCGAGAATACTTTATTTATGTAAATGCCACTATAGCTTGATTAATTTTTTAGCTTAACCTGTGATAAATTAATAAAATTATAATAGTTACAACAATGAAATTAACAAAGTCTTTTGAGCCACTATTTTTTAGTTTATTAATCATAACCTATTTTATTTTGGGATGTTATCTCATCAATACCAATGCTTTAACTTCCGATGAGCCAGCCTATATTGGAACGGCTTATTTTTATCAAAAAGGATTAGGATACAATCTTGAACATCCCTTACTTCTAAAAGTTCTTAATTCTCTCGTATTATCCTTTACTTTTCCCAATCATCCCGTTACCCTTCCTGAAATTAATCCTTTAAATCATCTACAGGTTAATTTAGCTCCCTACGAAATGGGACTGAGGTTTCTCAAAGCTTCTCCACCTGATTTTGAAAAAATCATCTTTGTCTCTAGGTTCACCTATCTACTGTGTAATAGTGCCTTATTATTTTGGTTATTTACCTATACATACATTATTAAAAAAATCCGTTCTAGAATTTCGATTACCCTAGCAATTTTATTTATCTTTTCTCCTAGCTTTTATAGTCATGATTTTTTAATTACCTTTGATTCCAGTACATCCATTTTTGCTCTACTCACGGTTCTTTCCCTAGCCATGACGATCGCTTTTCTTGAGCAATGGTCTAATAAGGGCTTAATTTTTCAATTTGTTACCATTACATTATTTTTATTTTGTGCCATTAATGTCAAATTTAGCAATCTAATTTTACTGCCGATTGTGATTATTACCTATGGGTTAACGGCATTTTATCTTTATAAAAAAGGCGATTTTAAATTTCTTTCCCGCTTTGGTCTTCTCAGTGGAATGAGCCTATTGATACAACCGATCTTTATTGCCATTTTATATCACTACGCCTTTGGTAGTTTCCCTAACCAGTCTTTTTTTGCTAATGTCGGTCGATTCTTTCAAGGGGCATTAAAAACGAGAAGTATGGTAGTGGATATTGTTAAAGAACCTTTTTGGAATGGTAATTTTATTCCAATTAACTATGGAGAATATATTAGTAGAATTTTTTGGTATAAGGAAAATCCAGCATTATTCCTACTGGCAATTTTTTTGATTGTAGTTTTACTCAAAACACTCTTCACAAGCATAAAAAAAGAGAATGCTCTGAATAAACTCTCCAAAGTAATGCGATCGCAACAGATGATTTTAATCGTTGCCCTGGGATTTGTGCTGGGTATTTATCCCGTTTTATATTTTTTCCTGGCGAGAAGTAGCCGTTTTGTCATCGGGTATCGACACTTTTATCCCGTGTTGATTTTTATTTATACCTTACTCGCGATCGCAACCGTCGTGATTAAAACGAAACCACAGAAATTATTCTTAAGCTTTTGTTTAACTTTGTATATTGTTTTTGGCATTGCGGGAATCTCCCAATCCCTTAGTTATGTTAACTTTTTTTGGACAAAAGATAAATGGCAATTTACCAATGATTCAACCCTGAATTGGGGTCAAGAACACTTAAGGGTTGCTGAATATTTAATTACTGAAAAACGATTACCGTCCAAAAATGATAATATTTTAATCGGAAGAACTTTTTCTGTTTTTGGTGGAGTGAATGAGTATTTAGAAACTTTTAGTAAAAAATTTAATTATCCCCTGGAGATGGAAACCTATTATAATACGCCTTTATTCGATCCTTTCAAATCACTGGTTAATGAGTCAAAGTATAAATACTTGTTAATCGACAGTGAAGTTATGCAACAGCTAGTTAGAGAATCTAAGGAAAATAAGATTGCTTTAAATAACTTAAATTTTCTTCAGAAAAATATCCCTATTTTTAGCAGTAATCAAATCCTTTTTATCTATCAACTTTACTGAAAATTATTCAATAATTAGCAAGGGAAATTTATTGAATAATTTTGCGATTTTCGCACTGCTCTATTGTAAATTCTTTACTCACTACAAATTCAGACTTTAAAGAATAATTATGAGGAGGATGAAAATAGGCATTGTATAAAAAAGAGTGGGGAGATTTTCCCACAAGGCAAATTTTATCTCCCTCTTTAAATTGATTAATAATTTTGGGTTCTATCCATCCTGCCTTTTCTATCTGGTTAGCGAGGGATTGAAATTGTGGAACGGTAAAAAATTTTCCTGTTTTATCAATGAAAATGAGCATAAAAACTATTGCGATCAATGCGAAATATTGGGGTTTAATAATACGTTTTTTGTTTAACTTATTATATTCACATAACAAATAAGAGTTCAGAGAAACAAAAACAATCATCCAATACATATAAAACCTTAATTCATAGGATTGGGGTAACGCCCAGGTCATCAAAGTCATAATGATCATTACAGTGATCGCGACTTTTGTTTCATAGGTTTTATGTCTCCAGCAAAGATAGATAAAAAGAACAACATTAAAAACGAAATAACCCCCAAAATAACCACCAATCCCATACTTCGCATCTTCCAAAGGAACAAAATCCATTGCAACAGTCCAAGGCCAAGGCCGACGTTTATCAAAAGCATCGATTTCTAAAGCAGACTTCAACCAGCGTACGGGCGGTAAAAGTTTTCTGAGTTCTGGATTCATGTAATTAGATTGAGGTTCCGTGTGATTCAGCACATGACCCAGAACACTTACTTCCACAGGATAAAAGGGATTTTGATGCAAAATGGTGTTTTTAACGTGGGTAGCAAAAATCAGTATACAAGCAAAACCGCCTATCAAAATAATTTTGACTAAATTTAAACGTTTTTGTTGTAGATTTTTTACCTGAAAATAATAAGTTTTAACGATTTGATAAATAACAAAAATTAATAAAAAAGCAACAACAGGTGCAAGTAGATGTTTAGAATTCGCCGCCGCCGCAGCACTTACAAAAATAATTACTAAATTCACTCGATCAAGTTGTTTTTTATTGCTATAAAGTAAGTACAAAGTAATGATTAAAATTGCAATAAAAACATTCCCAAATAGGTCAACATAGCTTTTGCTGGCGTGCATATGAACCATCGGGATGGCAAGCAAGGGTAAGGTTGCTAAGTAGAAAGGAAGCTTTAAATAATTTTTGAGATAGGTAATCAGAACAATTAAACTAAAATAAGCGGCTAGGTTAGTTGCTTCTGGCTTTCTAAAAATAGTCCAAAAAAAACCTTGAAACCAATGGACTAACAGGGGAAAACCTAAATAACGATGTTCCGTCGCATATTCAAAGATATATTTGTCTGGTGAAATAATCCCCCACATTCTAGCCGCAAAGGGAACATGGTACATAAAAGCATCTCCTCCATAATTTCCGTCAAAAAATGCAACTAGAAAAATCGAGAAAAGTGTTATCGCTGATAATGCCGTTAGAACAAGGCTAAGTTTTTCAAGATTTGCCACATTTTTGAACTTTCCCTGGAAATTATTCTCATCAAAAATGTCTAAGAGTGTCCAGATATTCATCGACAAGCCAACTAATAACAAAATAATTCTGACAAACTTTAGATCACTAGCATTAAAAACATTCCAATAACCAGCAATCCCTAGCATTGCTGTTAAGGAGATTAAGCTATTTCCCGCTAAAAATAGGAGACTATTTGCTAATTTTCTAACGAGAGGTAGCTGTTTAAAGAGTGGGGATTCCTGATAAATCAGAATAGTAATTACAAGGAGAATAACTCCTAACATAAAACTCAAAATAGGAAATAACATGGAATTAAATTAAATATAAAGAATAGGAGGGAAGTGGTTAAAGTTAGTGACTTGAATAATCTTGGCTTCGTTGACCTGTAAACTTTCGTCTCTAGTATTATTTTTAAATTCAAAGTAGATCGTGATCTCGGATTTCTTCGGTAAATCAATTACCCAATCTCGATAACAGGACGCTAGATAAGAACTGTAGGCACTGTAGCGAAAAATAACTTTGTTCTTAACTTTTACGCCACATCTGAGATCATTGTTTTTGCCTGTGGCAGTAAAATCAATATTAATTAAATAACGTCCCTTTTCTAATGTCAGAGGTTTATCTAAAACAATTGAGTTATCGGGATTTTTTCTAAAGTCTTGTTCGGATAAAAAGGCGTAATCTTTAAACTCAAAGGGGGGCTGATAGGGAGTTTCCGATAGGCGATCGCGGTGAATATAAAGATTATTACGGACTCCTTCTCCTGGGGGATAATCTTCAATGGAGGTTATTTCTCGGTAGGCGTTTAAATCGATCGCGATATAACCATTATCCCGCAAAAAATTGAGACAATTCGTATCTTCTCGTTGGGTTTCTAAAATTAAATGGGGTTTAGCAATTATAAGCGTTTTTTTCATGCCCTGTAACGCATCAAATTCCGCTTCTTCAATGTCTAATTTCAATAAATTAGGCACAAGTTTAGTATATTCAATAAAATCATCGAGGGCAAGAGTCGGAATTTCGTAGGGATCACCGTAGGTTGAGGAACCATAAATGCTGTCATTGAGATGATCTCCAGGATAAATATTAACGGTTTGGTTGGAGGTATGATAGACTGCCGTGTGGAAAAGTTGCACATTACTACAACCACTTAAAACAAGATTACGTTGGGTTTTACTAATAATACGGGGGCTGGCTTCAAAGGAACAAACCACGCCTTTTGGCCCGACGGCGCGGGACATTAGGGTACTGAGTCCACCAAAATTTGCTCCTACATCAAAGACAATATCCCCAGGTTTACAGAGATTTTGTAGGGCGATTTGGACGGGGGGTTCCCAAAAATTTTCCTGATACCAGGGAGCGATGCCGTAGAGGTCAACACTGGCAATTTTTTCGTCAGCAATACCTAATCTTTCTTCAATTTTTAGTCTTTTATCAACTTCGGGAGTGAGAATTTTAGCCAGTTTAAATTTAATTTGATCCTTGAGATTTTGTAACATAATTTATTTTTTATTTGCTGAAAGATCCTTAAGCCATAGGAAGGCGTGTTGTTCGTTGTGATTGTCTTTATAAAAACATTCTATAAATCAAAATCTAATTCAAAAAATTAGATAGCGGGATATTAGTAATTTTATTAATGCGTACACCTTTAATAACAAAACTATCGTCCCTTGTTCCATTTTGAAATTGAAAATAAATGGTGATGCTAGAAGTTTCCGAAAGATCAATAATCCAGTCTCGGTAGCTTGATGCTAATAGGTGACTATAAGCATGGTACTGAAAAATGATTACTCCCTCGCTCTTGACCCCGCACATCATTTGATTATCGATTCCTAAAGCAGTAAAATCAACATCCATCACATAACGCCCTGCTTCTAAGACTAAAGGTTCGTTTAAAAAGGTTGAACCATCAGCCTGTTGATTAAAATCTTTCTCTGACAAGACTTTGTACTCTTGAAAATGAAAGGGCAAATGATAAGGAGTGTCTAGGTGGCGATCGCGATGAATATAAAGATTGTTGCGAATATTTGCGCCGAGGGGATAATCATCTATCACTGTTATCTCCTGATAGGTATTCAAATCGATCGCTGAATAACCTAGATCTCGTAAAAAATCTAAACAACGAGTATCTTCTCGTTGAGTTTCGAGAATTAAATGGGGTTTAGCCGTTTTTAAAGTGTTGACAAAACCTTTGAGGGCATCAAATTCAGCACCTTCAATATCCATTTTTACCAGATTAGGTATTAGTTGAGTAGCCGCAATAAAATCATCTAAAGCCAAGGTTTTAACCTCATAACTAGAATCTTCTCCATATTCCGAATAAATACTATCGTTGAGATGATCCCCCAAAAAAATTTTAACTTTTTTCCCAGAAGTATGGTAAACAGCATTATGAAATAGTTGTACGTTATTACAGCCACTTAATACTAAATTTCGCTGAGTTTTATCAATAATGCGAGGACTAGCTTCAAAAGCACAAACAATACCTCTAGGGCCAACTATTCGTGACATAACGGTTGTTAAACCAGCAAAATTGGCTCCCACATCAAAAACAATATCTCCCGACTTACAAAGATCTTTCAGAATAATTTGTACGGTGGGTTCCCAAAGATTTTCTTCATACCAGGAGAGATCCCAAAGGACATTACATTAGTCATTCTCTGGTCGTTTTTCTGGTCAACCGATATCAACTTCTGTTTCAATTCAAGAATCTCTTGCTCTAGAGTAGATATTCTCTGATTAACTTTTAGTTTTTTATCAACTTCAGGGGTGAGAATTTTAGCCAGTTTAAATTTAATTTGATCCTTGAGATTTTGTAACATGATTTATTTTTTAGTTGCTGAAATATCCGTAAACCACAAAAAGGCGTGTTGTTCGTGGCGATTGTCGTTAAAAATTTTGTATTGGGGAACATGAAGGCGATCGCCTGTCCAAAGTTGCTGATGTTCCTGTTGAACAGCTTGGGTTAGTTTACGAGTTTCTAACATTAAGGAAAACGGCGTAAATTGAGAAAGTTTTGGCATCCAATCCAACGCACGATAGGAATTTAAGAGGCTATTAATGCCATCAAAATACTTCAGAGCAGGGGATTCAGGGGAAACCGATCGCAAATATAAGGCTAAATTGTAGGCATGGTCTAGATCCGTGCTGGTATGGCGACAGTAGGATTTACGATAACCCAGACAATGATAGAGCAAATTCTCGACTTCTTCAGGCGATCGCTGACCAAAGGCATATTTTACCCCCGCGAGAGTACGGTGCAGATACCAGGCTCGCATATCTTCGATTTCTGCCAACGGGCTTTGGGTGGTGCGTTCATCGGGATAATTCCAAAATAAGCCCAGGGTACGGTCAACGGCTTTACTTTTGATGTAGGGCATGACGCGATTTTTAAATTCCGTATCCCCTGCCCCTCGAAAACTCTGATCATAATAACCAAAGCGATCATGGATCGATTTTCGGTACAAGGCTCCGACCCAGGAAAGATAACAGGTTTCCAGATAGACCAAATCCTGTTCGTAACCCGTGCGATCATAAGTCATGATGTCATTGGCCCAACTACCCTGGGGATCAACATTAGTGACTAAGCTGTGGCCAATCACCCAATCGAGGTTTTGATCCTGATCCAGTTCCTTGGCTAAAACTTCCAAACAATCGGGCAAAATCGTTTCATCAACCCCTAAAAAGGCCAAATAGGGCGATCGCGCTAATTTAATGCCCCGATTCCAGGCACTTTGAATGGTTTCCCGTTGGGGCGATCGCGCATACAGAATGGGATAATCTAATTCGGAAGCTAATGCTTGAAAAACTTGATATTCATCCGTTGGAGAGCCACTATCCATCAAAATAACTTCGGCTTCCCCTTTTTGAATAAGGGTCTGGTGTTTCAGGGTTTTGAGGAATAGGGGTAATTTGGTCGCCGCATTATAAAGAGAAACAATAATGGTTGCCCGATATTCTGATTTACCTCGGCGATCGTCCCAAATTTCGTATTTATCCTCGGCGGGATTAACCAGATTATCTACCCTTGCCGCTTCAATGAGAGCGAAACTTTTTTCTTCCCGTTCACTCGGTTTTCCGTACAGGGCATCCACCGCCTTGGCTTCCTTGGTAAACCCCGTTTCCTGTAGCGTCCGTAAAACAAAGGGCAAATCGCCAAAACGATCTTCTCCCAAGGCCCGCATAGCTCGCACCTTATAGGTCGCCGTCACAAACACATTACCCCGTAATTCTTCAATTCGTGCCAATTCTCGCCAGAGTCGGACGCGATCAATCCGATAATTGATGCCTAACTTACCCCTTACTCCCAATAATTCAGATTTATAGTTAGAAGCAATCCGCCAGAGGTCTTCCAACTTATCTTCAATTTCCTCTGATGTTTGCTCAGGTTCGTTAAAAGTCCTAGCGTATTTTTTAAGTAACAATGGTGATTTTAATGTCTGGGAATTATATTCATCCCGAAGGGGTTCCAGTAATTTATCCTTCACGGGGCCAAGATTTGATTTGAGGTTTTTGAGAATTTCCTTGGCTTTGGGTTTTAATTGGGCTTTGAGCGGTTGTATCCAAGATTTTCCCTCTTGAGTTGATCGCCAATAACCCATTAACTGATCATACCAATTTTGTAATTCCTGACGAACTTCGGATTCATGGGCCGATGAGCTTTGATAGATCTCAATTAAGGGAGGATCGCTGATAGTTTGATTTACCGCTAAGACGCGATCGACTAATTGACTACGATAATCAGAATAATTCGTTAAAATTGCGTCAATGTCTGACAAGCAAGCATAGATATTGTCTAGATCGATTTTAACAAAGGGAATCTCAGGAAAACTTTCTTCCAATAATCGACAAACCCCCGCCCCACTCCCAATAACCGTAGGACATCCTGAAAACAAGGACTCTAGGGCAATCAGATTTAAAGTGTCATAGCGCGAGGGAACAAAAGTTACTGATTGAGTGGCGAACAATGCCATCAATTCCTTTTGAGTTTTCGGAGGCAATAATTGAATACCCTTGTTGCGATTTTTTAGCATTTCTTCTAAAAAACTCTGGGAAGAAACCGTCGCCTTATCGTTAAAACTATGGGGGCCAATAATATTTGCTTGATTATAATGAGATTCGGCTAACCACCAAACTAAATCAATGAAAATATCTGTGCCCTTTTCGCCGCTCAGTACGCCCAATAAAATTTAAGTTAGGAGATTGTTCATTGGAGATTTCGGCAACAGGCTTAGGTAAATCAAAAAAGTGTAAAGGATGATAATAATGGCACTCAAAAGGGCTAATTTTTTTCCATTCATCAATATAACTCTTACTGATGCCATAACGTAAATCAACCGTTGCGTATTGTTTCGCTTCTTCCAATACTAAAGGAATATTTTCGTTACCCTGATTAAACCAATCTAATTGCAAGGTTGTTGAAATTTTTCCATGCAAAGAAAGAGCAATTTTTCCAAACTTAACTTGGTGATAATTTAAAGCTGAATGCAGAAAAATTCCCCATTGTTCATAGTCGGGAGAATCAATCACATCAAATTCCATTCCCGCGATTGCGTTGGCAATATTATTGGCACGAATAAAGGAACGATAAACCCATTTAGGAGGATTTACATCGAAAAAACTATTAATATCTGCTAAAAAATACTTTTCCTGAAAACTGACAGGATGAGCATTAGCAGGACGCTTCGTTTCAAGTTTTTCCTGTTCTACTAAATAATAAAAATCAATCTGGGGATTTTTTAAAATAATACTGCGATAAAAAGTTTGTCCTCCGCCAACTTTTGCAAATAAATCAAAATCCGCAATGAATACTTTCATGAAATTAAATCTAAATATGTTTTATATAATAAGTGGTAATCATAGCCTTGAGCGAATTCCTGTGCTTTTTTGCCCATACGATCTAAAACTTCGGGTTGTTGAAGAAGTTGATCAATTTTTTCAGGATAATCCTCTAAATTATCACAGACAACACAGTTAACCCCTGACTCTACAGGATAGCCCCTAAAGCCGACACTGGTTCCCAGGATAACTTTACCATAGGCCATCGCCTCAATTATCTTGACAGACATTCCCGTACCCGAACTCAAAGGAGAGACTACCAAGGCCGCACGTTGGTAGAGATAGCTTAACAGTTCATCACTGACCTTCCCTACAGAGATAAAGTTTCCTTTTTCCTCGATTTGCCAACAACCTCCGACAATGACAAACTTACCTGTAAAATTGCCAGCAAGAGGATTAGTGGGATTTAACCACTGGCGAATTTGTTTAACGGCTTCAATATTAGGATTATGTTGACTACCCACGAAAAGACAAAAGTCTGAATTGAGTCGGTTCGTAATTTCTATCTCTTGAGGATTTTGTAGGAGAGATTTTTTTTGACAAATAGAATTGATTTTTTCAGTATTGATCGCGATAGGAATACAATGACTTTTAATATTATATTTCTCAAAAAAGACTTGATCGTTTTCAGATAAAGTAACGACATTATCCGCTTTTTTTAAGGCATTAATCTCTTCAGTTAAAGCAATTTTTCTTAATAGAGAATCCTCATCTAAATTATTGGATAAGACATCATGGGCGGTGAGGATTAATTTAACATTTTTCTGGGGGCAAATTCTACCTAATATTTCTCCCCAAAAAGGATATTCCAAAATCACTACATCGGCCCAGTCGGTAATGCGTTCAATCCAGTTTTTAAAGCTAGGATCGAAACGAAATTGATAATAAATCCACGGCAACCAATTTTCATTAAGCGAAGATAAGCCATCCTCTACATTTTCTCCCATTAGATTAAGGGTTTCGCGCCAAGAAGAATAGGCATCTTGATACACATTTTTTACTAATTCTGTCTGCCCAAAATCGGAATTATAATACTCGTAATAAACCCCTTTTGACCATATTTTTTGGGTTTGACCGATAGTATATACACGAGTTTCAAAAGCCTGATTTTGTAAATAGTCTAATAATAAACCTGTTCGCTGACTAGCTCCGCTTTGGCGTTCTTGGATATCTCCCCAGGATAAAGAATGGCAATTTTAGGGCTAGTGCTAAATCTTTCGATTGCTAAAGTTTTGTCACCTAAAATGTTTTGACAAGCTTGATTTAGGGCTAAATAATTTAAAACCGTTTTTGATTTAGAAATAGTACTAATTCCATAAATCTGACTATTCCCTGTTAACTCTTCTAATTTTTCTGCTAGGTGTTGAAAATCAGTCACTAAAACGGGATATTGCTTTAACTGTTCAATTTCCTGGCTTAATTCCTGGGGATTAACTTCTCGGCGATCGCGTAGGGCGTAATGGTAGGAATAGAGTTGTGAGACTTCAAGAATAACGGTTTTTGTCTTTAAGTCTAGTTTTTGAATATATTGTCCGTAAACGAGGGAATCAATATAAACTAAATTAATCTGAATATTGTTAAGGGTTTGTTTTAATTCTATGGGAATTTGTAAACGACTAGCATCGATCCAATCTCGTAATAATGTTGAACGTTGATAATAGCTATCTTCTAGATATTGCTGATATTCAGAAGAGGTAAAATTCTTCGGATCAATCCGCTTATCTTGATCAGTTAAAATCCAAAATTGGTATAGCTTATAACTTTCTAGTATTTGTTTTAGAGAATTTATATTAACGACTTTTTCCGAGGTATAAAAAATACTATAAACCCGATAACCACATCGACAAAAATAATTTAGTTTCTCTAAATTTTCTCCTTCTAAGATTAAATTTGCCGATAATATCAACAAAACACTAGGGGGCAATTGCACTAATTTAGGTTGTTCGATAGGTAACTTAACCGATGGCCAATTAACAGGTTTTAATAAACAATCTAAAAAATAATCTGGGGATTGACGCGATCGCCAATTAATACTAAACTCTTGGGCAGATTGGGTAAAAGTCGGTAAATTTTCTAGTAAGCGAATAACCGCCTGAGGTAAATCCTGGGGATCACGGTAAATACTGGCCCTTGATTCATCGACTTGTTGGGCTAACCAACTTCCATCAGGCACAACAACAGGCTTTCCTGCGGCTAAGGCTTCCGTTAAAACCCCTGAAGTTCGTTGATAATTTTGGGGATTATAGGGCAAAATTACAATATCCGCAGAAGCCAATAACTGATAGTAATCATCAGGTGACATAGGATGATCAATTAATTTAATCTTGCTTTCAGGATATTGGGAAAGAGCTAATTTTGCCGCTAGAATTTCGACTTCTCCCCCATCGATATTGTAATTAGATTGAATGGTAAATTTAACCTTATTAGTCTGTAAATAAGTTGGCCACAGGGTTTCTATTAAATTCGGTAAATAGTGATAGCCTTTCTCAGAGCGAGCATCCCCTAAATAAACAATATGGATAAAATCTTTTGTATCTTGGGATGATTGATTAATTAATTTTTCTTGACGAAAAGGAATGGGAACCTGAGTCACTTGAACAGGGCTAAGGGCATTATGTTTTCTAACTAAATCTTCCGTATCCGTATAAAAACGAATTTTATTAGGCCATAGTTGACGATCATAAAATGCTTGTAAACAAAATTTAAGTCCCATTCCTTTGGCATTAATCACTAACGGCTCATCCGTATCCCTTCTGAATAATAAATGATAGGTCGGTAATAAGTCGCGATCGCTTTTTTCTAAAAAATAATATAATTCTTCTAATTGTTCTATTCCAAAAGTATGAATTAAAATTTGATCGTCTGGAGTTAAGTTCAAAGTGGGTAAGATTTCTGCTAGAGTTTCTGTAAAACTTTGATTTTTTGAAGTCAAAACTTGGGAAGGTTTACCTACTTTTTTAAAAATTTTACTGATTACTTTTAAACCTAATCCAAAAATAAAACGGATTAATCCCCAAATAATTTTTAATAATCCCCACAGGGTATTACTCAAGGGAATAGAGCGCAATAATTGCCAATCTTTTTTTAACCATTCCTTAGATCTCTTAGTACTGCCCTCAACTTTTTCCCCGAAAATTGACCAACGAGGATATTTATAATTCCAAAGATAGAGTTGATAATTAATATATTCCTTAAAAGTTTTCTTTTTTGTATTTTCCGACTTCTCTTTGTTATATTTTTCTTTCTCTATGATAATCGGTTTATTAAACCAATCAACATCAAAAACTGGCATAATGCTAATTTCTCTTGACAACAGCGATCGCGATAATGCCCGATTAGCGAGAATAATAGGTTGATAACTGCTCCTTGCGGCGGCTTCTGCAACGGAAATACTACATTCATGATGATGCCCTTGGAGGTTACACAACGAATGATCAATAATAATAAATTTGTTCATTAAGTCAGAAATTATAGTTACTAAGAAGATAGCATATCGAATTTTAAAATCCCCATACCGTACTCCTAAAATAAATTATATTTAATAATGCAGTAAATAGCTCTAATTCCATCTTTCCAGCCAATTTTTTTACCTTCTTTGTAGGTACGTCCATAATAGGAAATCCCCACTTCAAAAATTCGACATTCTAACTTTGCAATTTTAGCGGTGATCTCTGGTTCAAAACCAAAACGATTTTCTTGAATAGAAATTCCTTGAATAATTTCGCGACGAAAGACCTTATAACAAGTTTCCATATCGGTTAGGTTCAAGTTAGTAAACATATTCGATAGAATCGTCAAAACCATGTTACCGACACTGTGCCAAAAATAAAGGACTCGGTGGGGCTGGGAACCCATAAAACGGGAACCATAGACCACATCTGCTTTATTTCGTAAAATAGGTTCCACTAAATTGGGATATTCCTGGGGATCGTATTCCAAATCCGCATCTTGAATCAGGACGATATCACCCGTTGCCGCTTGGATTCCTGTTCTGAGGGCGGCTCCCTTCCCCTGATTAACTTTATGAAAAAGAATTTGATGAACTAAGGGTTCTATTTCTTCCAATAGAACTTCTTTCGTTCCATCTTTGGAGCAATCATCGACAATGATAATTTCTTTGTCGTCATAGGGAGCCGCGAGAACTGCATCAATAACTTCGCGAATAGTCGATTTTTCGTTATAACAAGGAATAATAATGGATAATTTCAAGCTCAGCCTTTCCTTTAGATGATTTTATAGATACTATCGCTGATTTAAAAGCGTAGTTGAAGATTATAGCTTAAACTGGAACCATTATGATTACAAGTCTCTTTCTGATTGAATTTTATCTATTTAGCTATAATTTAAACAATCTAATTTTTACCATCTATAAAAATAAAATATTATCAATTATTTATAAATTTGTAGTTGTATAAGTTGATTAAAAATTCTGCTGTCAGTTTATTTTTTTAGACGATCACACAAAGCCACTACGCAGCAACTCTCATTTTAAAACATTTGTCCTATAAAAAGGCTCTCAGAGTTACTAAAACAGTTCACAAGTCAACGACAGAATAAGGGCTTCAGGTATTGCAAAACTATAAACTCATGAGAATCATTCTCATACTGAGAATTGCTGCTTGATTGACCAGCAATTCCAAATTCAAATGGTATAAACAAAAACAGAATGGTATTCGCATTTAGGGGTCTATGAACAAGAAGAGAAACTTTTGCTGGTTTTGTAGAGTGTGAAATGAAAGTAACCGACCTAAGTTTTGATGGAATCATGGAGTGTTTAAACGAGGTTATCGCAAAAATAGATGACCCGCGCTCAGCGAGTAACGCAACGAAATATAGTCTAAGAGAGGCGATACTGGGTGCATTTGCCGCCTTTTTTACGCAAAATGAGTCATTTTTAGAGTACCAACGTCAACTCAACAGTCGTTGTGGGCGAGATAATGCTCAAAGTTTGTTTGGACTAAACAAAATACCGACAGTAGAGCAGATTCGTAATATTGTGGATGGGATAACAGCGAGCAGTCTATTCCCATTGTTTGGGTTGATTTACCAAGCATTGAGAAACATGGGATTCCTAAAATCTTATGAGATATTGGGGGGAAATCTATTAGTGGCGATGGATGGAACAAATTATCACAGTTCAGGGAAAGTCAATTGTCCATGCTGTTCAACCAAAACGTCAAAACAGGGAAAAGTCACCTACTTTCATCAAGCATTATTACCAGTGATTGTTTCCCCAGACCATGAATCAGTTTTCTCCTTAGCTCCTGAATTTATCACTCCTCAAGACGGGTCGGAAAAACAGGATTGCGAGCAAAATGCGGCAAAACGCTGGATAAGTAATCATGCCAGTTTGTTTGCATGGCAGAAGATAACGCTACTAGGGGATGACTTGTTCAGTCGTCAGCCGACTTGTCAGCATAGTCTAGACCACGACTTCAACTTTATCTTCGTCTGTTTGCCGACTTCTCATCCCACACTTTATGAGTGGTTAGCCTATTTAGAAGCCAACGGGGAACTCAAAACTACTCAACACCGACGCTGGAATGGGAAGTATTTTGAGATTTGGCAATGTCGTTATCTCAATCAAATCCCCCTGCGAGAGCAACAGCCTGCTTTGTTGGTTAACTGGTGTGAACTAAAAGTCTACCGCGAATCCGATGCTCAACTCCTCCATCACAATAGTTGGATTACCAACCATTTTCTCACCCCTCAAGTCGTTCTTGATGTCTGTCGTGCTGGACGGACTCGTTGGCGCACGGAGAATGAGAATCACAATATTCTCAAAAATCGGGGCTATCATTTAGAACATAATTTTGGGCATGGAAAACAACACCTTGCCTCCGTTTTGCTCACTCTCAATCTACTGGCTTTTCTCTTCCACACGGTTTTGGGTTTGGTTGATGAACGTTACCAGAGGATTCGCGTCCAACGCTGTACTCGTAAGGGATTCTTCCAAGACTTTCTTTCTTTAACCAAATATTTACTCTTTGAAAGCTGGCATCATCTTTTAGATTTTATGCTTGATGACCCCCTTTCTCCTGCTGCTTCCAATTCTTCTTAATTTCTTACTTGGAAATCTTCAAGGTAAAACCCTTGCCAGTAAAAAGCTTGAGTTTTTTTTGTCTTTAGCTACATTCTGAATTTGGAATTGCTGTTGATTGACATAGTCGTTGAAAAGTCCCTACTCATCAGCTAGAATGGCTAGACTTCCAATAAAAAGACTTAGTAATTATGGCAGAAACATTTGGTTCTCTATGTGACAAATTGACAATTGTTAAGTTAAAGCAGTGGCATTCCGAAGATTCAGGCAGATTGGAAAGTCTAGCCAGGCAAGAACAGCAACTCAAGGTCGAGATAGACGAGTTTATTTCCTCGGCCATTTCTGGTGATATTCCCCTTGCTCGCCTAGTTTTCGATGCCAACAAGGTCTATAAGAAAACAGGAAATGAGACTCGTGAGATTTCTGGTAATATCGGAAATGTATTCTCTAGTCTTGCTGAGGTAAATTGCCGACTCTGGCATGAACAGGAGAAAGTGTATGACTTTGAAAAAGTTCCTGCTAGTGAAAAAGACAAAGTCGTGAAACAATTGGCAATACTAAACCTTGAACGTAACCAATGTATTGACAAAATCAACGAGCATCTCCGTGATGCAATCGAAGGGAAAAACTAAAGTGGATAACGGCCCCACGAAAGATGACCAATGGTGAAAGATTCAATGGTTTTCCCTTGTTTTCGAGGGCTTTATCAAGTAGTATGATAGTCCAGTGGTCTATCTACATCAGTAAAAACATTATTTTTTAGTTTTGAATTATGCACTTAGTCTATCGTCATACTTGCAGAATATGTGGATCGTCTAATTTGACTCCAGTGATTCATCTGGGGGGACAGTACCTACAAGGCTCTTTTTTCAAACCAGGAAAGGAAGAGCCACCTCTTCGAAAAATAGACCTCTCCTTGCTTCGCTGTGATCCAACCAAAGATGAAAATGCTTGTGGTTTGCTTCAAATGGAACATAGCGTACCCGCAGAGATACTCTACTCATCGTACTGGTATAGGTCTGGCACAAATCAGACAATGCGTGATCATTTGCGTGGTATCTCGGAGGATGCTCAGGTATTAGTCAACAAGCCTGATGCTATAGTTTTGGATATTGGTTGTAATGATGGGACTCTTCTTAACAATTATCCTAGTGGATATTTAAAGTTTGGCGTAGATCCCTCAGATGTAGCTCAGGAGATTAGCGAAAATGTCAAGGTTATCCAAGATATTTTTCCGTCAGGGGAGTTAAACAAGGCAATACAGGAGAAGAAGTTTGACATTATTACTTCGATCGCAATGTTTTACGATCTGGAAGACCCTCTAAGTTTTTGTAAGGAAATTAAGCGTATTTTATCGGAAGAGGGACTCTGGATTTTTGAGATGTCCTATATGCCAGAAATGCTAAGGATGAATTCCTACGATACAATCTGTCACGAACACTTAGAGTATTACAGCCTTGCTGTAATTGAGTATCTTCTTAGGAAATCGGGTCTAAAAATATTTGATCTTAAGTTGAACGAAATTAACGGAGGAAGTATTCGTTGCTATGCAACACACGTTAATAACTTTTCCTTTAAAAGTGAGCAATCTCAACAACGCATTAAATTGCTGCGCCAAGAGGAGTTTGATATGGAATTGGATACGGACAAACCCTATAAAAATTTTCAAGATCGTATCAATATCCACCGAGACCAACTTCTCTCATTGCTAAAATCCTTAAAAAAAGATCATAAAACGATC
Source organism: uncultured cyanobacterium (assembly GCA_963807635.1). Taxonomy (GTDB): domain Bacteria; phylum Cyanobacteriota; class Cyanobacteriia; order Cyanobacteriales; family Microcystaceae; genus Snowella. The sequence continues at coordinate 40,418 of CAWEDJ010000036.1, read as the reverse complement.
CACATTTATGGAGCTTCTACTAAAGGAAACACAATTCTACAATGGTGCGGTGTGGACAATCGCTTGGTTGACTATGCGGCGGATCGCAATCGCGATAAATTTGGAGCTTACACTCTTGGGACAGATATTCCTATTATTAGTGAAGTAGAATCTCGTCAAATGAAACCTGATTATTATCTAGTTTTACCCTGGCATTTTAAGGATGAGTTTCTGAAGCGTGAAGAGGAAATGCTTAACAATGGCACAGGAATGATTTTCCCCTTGCCTGACATCCAAATTATTAAACGTTAGTTCAAAGCATTTTATTATCAACAAATTTTTTCTATGAGTAATTTCAAAAGTAAACTAAAGATGTCTTTTCACTCTCTTAATTTATTAGATCGTTTTAAACGCGTGAAGAATTTCATCGTTGATCGTTTAGATTGCATTGATCTAAAAATTGATTTCTTGGCGAATAAATTTGGTCTAGTTGATCAGAGAATTGATTGCTTAAGTAACAATTATAATGATCTCAAACAGCTTCTTCAGTCACTGACAATTACTCCATCGGTTAGCTCAGATTCCACTGAGTTAGTCCAAACAAACCAATGCCAACTTCAAAAAAGTTTAGATAACAATTCTCCCCTTTGGCCCTGGAGTTATAAGCCCGAAAAAATCCCCTCCGTGTTACCTTCAGGAAGACCTTGGCCCAAGATTTCTATTGTTACTCCTACTTACAATCATGGGGACTATCTTGAAGAAACTATTCGCTCCGTTATTCTTCAGGGGTATCCTAACTTGGAATATATCGTTATTGATGGTGGCTCGACTGACAATACCTCAACGATCCTTGAGCGTTATCAAGCGGATTTGACTGTTTGCATTAGTGAACCTGATGAAGGCCAGACCAATGCTCTAAACAAAGGGTTTCGATATGCTACGGGAGATATACTTGCTTGGCTTAACAGCGATGATCAATATCTCCCAGATACACTACTGCAAGTGGCTAAGGCATTTGATACCTTCAACTGTGATCTGATAGTAGGGGGTTGCCAATTAATTGAGGATCATTGTCGTTCTGTTTTGAAAACTCATCGTTGCAGTCTCCCCCTCGGTGAAGTCCTGTCCTTAGACTATGAGTCAATGTTAGATTTTGGAGAAGATTGGCTGGCAGGTAAGTTCTTTTTTCAGCCAGAAGCATTTTGGACCCGACGAGCTTGGGAGATTTCTGGGGCGTTTCTCAACGAAAATCTCAATTTTGGGATGGATTATGACTTTTGGCTCCGCTTGGCAAGGCAGAAGATAATTGCTTGCCATATTCCGCAAGAACTTGCCATTTTTAGACTGCATGAAAAACAAAAAACTATATTTTCGGGCAAGCTATCAGACTATCCAGAATATATGGCCATCTCTCGTTACTATCAATCCTTGGATAGCATTGAGATTCCTGACAGGGAACGCCAAATTATTGATTTTCCAAAAACGGATGGCAACGGCGAAGAAAAAGTAGACATTACCGCGACGTTACCTAAAGATAAATTTTCAGAACGCCCTTTAGTGTTCTATTCTACTGCCAATGGAGATTACTACTTACCATTTGACGGGACAATGGGGACCGTTACTCGCAAGATACGTTCTGGAAAACTAGAATCTCCAGAAGTGATTGAGGTTGCACGTCAGTATATTGATACGGGTTCGACCATCATTGATATTGGAACCAGGTTCGGTCAAAGCACCTCTTTGTTTGCAAAATTTACTAGTGATCAAGGACAAGTTTTAGCTTTTGAAGCGGATGCTTATCTTTTTCATGCTTTACAAAAAACATTGGCAGCAAATCATCTTTACAATGTCAGACCCTATCTGAGTCAAGTAGGAGCAAGAACTGGTGTATCCCCCGATAATCTGGATCAATCGTTGGAACTAGAGGAAGTTCAGACCATTGCAATTGATGATCTAAATATCAGTAATCGGGTTAGCTTGATCAAAATTGGTGATGGCGCTAATGCGGCAGAGGTTCTTCTCGGCGCTGTCAGGACTATCTTAAAAGATCAACCAGTCATTATCCTGATTGACACGGATAGTAAATTATGGCTTGATGTCTTGGATGTGATCGGTTATGGGGTCGAGAAGCAACTTAGTTCCTGTTGGATATTGCTGAAACCAGACCCAGCAAAAATTGAATCTTTATTGATGTTGACGAGTAACGCCATAGAGTCTAATTTTATACAGCCGAAATTACCTGTTACCAATCTTTGTAAATTTCTGAAGTACAAGAGCGAGGTTGATGATTGTACAACATTTTTGCATCGGAATGGTTTTGCGTCTCACAATCTTATCTGTAAAGATTGGGACATTGCTCACATTGTCTCGGAAATTGGAGATGGTAATTTTTTGGACATGGGTAGTTCAGATTCCTATATCCTCAAAAATCTAACCCTAAAGAATATTAAAGGCGATCTGTATGGTATTGACTTTAATGATCCTGATGTGCCGATTCCTCGCGTTAGCTACCTTAAAGGAGATTTAATGGAGACAGGCTTACCTTCACAACATTTTGCCAATATTTCCTGTCTTTCGGTGATTGAACATGAAGTAGATTTTGATCGCTTTACCTCAGAAGTTAGTCGCCTACTTCAGCCAGGCGGCCGTCTGTTTGTTACCTTCGACTATTGGGAACCCAAAGTTATCCCCCCTGTTCGTCTTTATGGCTTAGCTTGGCAGCCCTTGGACAAACAGAAAGTTTATCAATTCATTGAAGCCTGCAATCGCCAATCATTGCATCTGGTAAACGAAATGGATTGGACGCTCGGAGATCCGGTTATTCACTACGGCTATTATGCTCCCCATCCCTTAATGAAATATACTTTTGGCATGGTTGTTTTTGAAAAATCCTAATTCTTTGACATGAAAACTCTAATTTTTGGTGCAAATGGTCAGGATGGATTCTACTTGGCGGAGTCCTGCCGAAAAAGGAATATTGAGCCTATAGGGATATCGCGATCAGGCAATTGGCTGAAAGGAGATGTCGCTTGTTATAAACAAGTGGAAACTCTTATCCGCCATTACTCTCCCGATTTTATTTTTCATTTAGCAGCCAACTCCTCTACTGGTCATGAGGTTTTATGGGAAAATCACCAAACAATTTGTACTGGAACGCTTAATATACTCGAAGTGGTAAAACTTCATTCTCCTCGGTCTAAAGTTTTTATTACTGGCAGTGGACTTCAATTTGTCAATAATGGAACGCCAATTTCCGAAAAAGACCCTTTTCTGACCTCAAATGCCTACGCTCTAAACCGTATTCAATCTACCTATGCAGCTAGGTATTACCGCTCTCTTGGCTTACAGGTCTATGTTGGCTACCTTTTTCATCACGAAAGCCCACTTCGCAAATCCCATCACGTCAGCAAAAAAATAACATCGGCTGTTTACAAAATTGCAACGGGTGAACTAAGTTTTTTAGAGGTAGGTGATATAAGAGTTACAAAAGAGTGGACTTTTGCGGGGGATGTTGCCGAAGGAATGCTAACTTTAACTGGCCAAAATAATGTTTACGAAGCTGTGATTGGCTCTGGTGTTTCTCATTCCATTCAGGACTGGTTAGAGCTATGTTTTGACTATGTGGGGCTAGACTGGAAAAAAATATGTGATTTGTCAGGAGGGTTTTCAGGCAGAATATCCTTACCTAGTCTCTAATCCAGAAACAATTTTTTCCCTTGGTTGGTCTTCCTCTGTAGATTTAAAGACTCTAGCAAGAATTATGATGGAGTCAGGTTAAATATATTTCACCATAGAAACTTGATTCAACTGTAACATTTTTATTCATTTACATGACAGAGAAACAAAGGGTTCAAAGGATTTTACTAGGACATCTTTCTGCCAGGGGAGACTGTCTCTATGCAACGGCGATCGCTCGCCAAATCAAGGCCGATTACCCTGGCTGTTTTCTGACCTGGGGAATCAGTTCGATGTGTCGTGATGTTTTGAAAGGCAATCCCGATGTTGACGAAATTTGGGAATTCCCCATGCAAAATCATGGAGAGATGACTTCGGCTTGGCAAGCCTTTGAAAAAGAAGCAGCAAATCGTTATCGAAATGGAGACTTTGATGAAGTTTTTCTCACCCAAATATCTCCTAATAATTTTCACAATTTTGACGGTACCGTCAGGCTATCTATTTTTCGAGCCTATCCTCGACCAATCACTGTAACGATTACGCCAGTGATAAATCTATTGCCAGAAGAGATAGAAACGGTTCAACAATTTGCCACACTTCATCGGTTAACAGAAAGAAGCAATGTTATTTTATTTGAATGTTCTTCAAATAGCGGTCAATCATTTGTTAGACCCGATTACGCATTAGAAGTTGCCAGAAATTTATTAACAAAACTTCCTAACATAAGCATCATCCTGGCTTCTGCCATTTCGGTTGACTCTGGTGACGAAAGAATTATCAGTAGTAGTACTCTTTCTTTTCGAGATCATGCAGAGTTAAGTAAATACTGTAGTCTATTGGTGGGATGTTCCAGTGGAATTTCATGGCTTTGTACATCAGATTGGGCTAAACCATTACCGACAATTCAACTACTGGCTGCATCCACATCCGTTTATGCTTCGATGAGCCATGACTTTGAATGTTGGGGACAATCAACGGAACAACTAATTGAGATGACCGATTGCCCCGTCGAGCAATTAGTTGACTGTATTTATCTAACCTTAACTCAAGGTATCACCGTAGCTCGTTATCAATATCATCAAAAGATTCCACTAGAGTTTACTTTTTACCTGTCTCTCATTCGGAGTCTTTTATTGGAAAAAGCTGAGTATGAAAAACTCTTTTTAACGATGTTGAATACAACTAAACGTTATGGTTGGCAACCACAACTGGAAGAGTTTATGTTAACAGAAGTGTTACCGAGTTTACAGGAGTCGATTCGTTCATCTTGTCTTCAGAAAAATGATGCTCAGTCTTTAACGAATTCTTATTCTCAACTCCAAAATCAGTTAGAGGAGCAAGAAAAATTGGTTCAAAAACAGGAACTAGAAATCCATCAGTTGCGAGAGTCTTTAGATCAAGTGCATCAACGAATTGCTGCGCTCAAAAGTAGTAAGTTTTGGATACTAAGGACTTCTTGGTTTAAAATAAAAAAGATGGTTGGTCTAAAAATCGAAGATTAATGAGTTGATTTTTTGGGAATTCTATCACTCGTTTTAAAAAAACTAGTTAAATATTCTTCTTATATTTGTGGCTTTTTGACAACATTGAATAAGTGCTAAAATCTTTATCAGCAAGAGTTTATTAGGCATTTTCTCTTTTCTCCTGCCCTTTGTTCTGTCTTATATGCAACGGCTCCTGTTGTACAATGAAATTATCTTTATCCCCTTATCACAATGGCTAAATCTCCTATTAAACTGGATATTAAATCTTTTTTTCGACGTATTCCTGGCTTTACAAAGTTAATCAATAACTATGAGAGCTTAAAAGAAGAAGTAGCTTCCCTTCGGGATGAGGTCGCTTATCTAAGAGGGGAAGTTGCCCACTTTTCGCACCAAGTATTGGAATTGGAAGGTGAGAAAACAGTTTTTAACCAGAAGGTGTATTACCTTGAGAGCGAAAAAGTTGCGTTTAGTGAACAAGTTTCACAATTGGAAAATGAGAAAATAGCTTTTAGTAAACAAGTTTCACAATTGGAAAATGAGAAAATAGCTTTTAGTGAACAAGTTTCACAATTAGAAAATGAGAAAGCCATCCTTCATCAGCAACTAGCACAGCGTGAGGCAGAAAAAATAACGTCTCGCTATCAGTTAGTAGATGGTTTTATTCGATATTTAATGCAGCGAGAACCCGATGAGGGCGAAATTTCTAAATGGTCTAAATCTTCGCTTAGCGATCACGAAATTTTTGTTGAGTTTTTTACCTCCAATGATTATCAGAATCGTTTGCATATACCCCAAAATAATAGTTTGTTTGGGATATTGACAAAGGCAGAGTCCATTGACTCGTATCTGTTATATCCAGGTTTTGATCAAGCACAATTGTTTGTCACCTTGAGCAGTGAACCGTATCAGTTGTCAGACTTTAATAATTGCTTAAAATTTCTAAGAGACAATCATTGGATTACTCCTGACAAAAACACTTTTTTAGATGTTGGAGCAAATATTGGCTCCATGGCTATCTATGCCATTGCCAGTGGAGATTTTACTAAAGCGATCGGGATTGAGGCTTCTTCTGTTAACTACCAATTCATGCAATGGAACATCGGTGTTAATAATTTAAATGATAAAATTCAGGTACTGAAATATGGGTTAGCAGACTTCATTGGAGAGCAAGATATAATCTGTAGTCCGTATAACTGTGGCGATTTCCGAATGTCTTCTGACTTAGATAAAAACTCAGAAAATCTCTACCATGAAGAGCAATTTAACACTGAGCGGGTTAATTTTACTACTCTAGATCATCTATCCAGTCAACACGATATTGTTGCGGAAAAAATTGGTTGGATTTGCATAGATTGTCAAGGTAGTGAAGGTCTAATTTTCAAAGGTGGGCAAGAGTTTTTCAAAAAAGCAAACGCGCCCATTTATGTTGAATTCTGGCCCTATGGAATTAATCGCCTAAACTGCCGTGAAGAGTATTTTGAATTTATTGTTCGATACGCAACGGAAACTTTCAGGTGGGTAAATAATCAGATTGAACCAATTACGCTAGATTTTTTAAAAAACTTCTATGAACTAAATCTAAACACAACACAACACCTCGATATTTTAATATTGCCGTCGAAGCAGACGTTTTAAGACATTCCGTATGGCATCAATAAATGAACGATGCGGCTCTACAAAATCTTTGCCCTATTGTTGTTCTATTAATCTAAAAAACTGCGCATACCCCGCAGCTTGCTGCGATTGGGATAAGCAGCCCGCCGACCGCTAGGTCGGCAATATCGCTGTTCTATCAGAGAAGGAGAGTTATAATTAAGAAAAAGCCGTGAAAGAGGTAGGTGGTATATGGTTAAGCCACGGGATGCGCAAAAAACAGTGAAATTCATTGATGAATACTGTGAAGTGTATAGAGACTTATTCCCAGAAGTGAGAAGTTATGAATATTTTAAATATCTGCACTTGGGATTAATATCAGCGAAATTGAAGCAATGAAGACGAGTAAATTTTGGAAAATTCGTTCTTTATGGTTTAAGGTAAAAGAAGCAATCAAAATATTTTCATAACTTGTCTTATTGCTTGTGGGTAAGGTACGGCAACTTATCAGAATAAAAATGCGATCGCCGTTTAATTTAGACTCCCTAATTAAAGTCAATAATCACCTTAATTTAAGAGAGCCTAAATAAAGCAATTTAAAATAAATTCAAATCCGTCACAGCTCCTAAACTACTCGAAGAAACTAACTTCGCATACTTCCCTAAAACGCCCCTGGTATAACGGGGTTGGGGAGCTTGCCAATGGTTGAACCGTTGGGCCATTTCTTCTTCGGTAATATTCAATTGCAGTAGTCGTTCCTTGGCATCAATGGTGATACTATCTCCTTCTTTCACTAAGGCGATCGCGCCTCCCACATAGGCTTCTGGGGCAACGTGACCGACCACCATGCCGTAGGTTCCGCCCGAAAAACGACCATCGGTAATTAAACCGACCGAATCTCCTAAACCTGCACCGATAATGGCTGAAGTTGGAGCTAACATTTCGCGCATTCCTGGGCCGCCCTTGGGACCTTCATAACGGACGACAATCACATCTCCCGCCTGAATTTTATTCGCCAATATTGCCGCTAAACAATCCTCTTCCGATTCAAACACCCTTGCAGGGCCTGTGATTTGAGGATTTTTGATACCGCTAATTTTGGCAACGGAACCTTCAATGGCTAAATTTCCTTTTAAAACCGCTAAATGTCCTTCTTGATAAACGGGATTACTCCAAGGACGAATGACATCTTGATCGCTCGCGGGTTCATCGGGAATCTCTTTTAAAATTTCCGCAATGGTTTGACCCGAAATCGTTAGTTCATCACCATGCAGTAAACCATGAACCAACAACATTTTCATGACCTGGGGAATACCGCCCGCCTGATGTAAATTCGTGGTGACATATTTCCCCGATGGTTTGAGGTCACACAGGACAGGAACCCGATGACGAATCGTTTCAAAGTCATCTAGGATTAATTCCACCCCAATGGTATTGGCGATCGCCAACAGATGCAGAACGGCATTAGTAGAACCGCCGACCGCCATAATCACAGAAATCGCATTTTCAAAGGCTTTACGAGTGAGGATGTGACTGGGTAAAATTTGTTTGCGAATGGCTTCCACTAAAACCTTGGCAGACGCTTCCGTACTATCGGCTTTTTCTTCGTCAACGGCCGCCATAGTAGAAGAATAGGGCAGACTCATGCCCATCGCTTCAAAGGCAGAAGACATGGTATTCGCGGTAAACATTCCCCCACAGGAACCCGCTCCAGGACAAGCATTTCGTTCAATGCCCATCAGGGTTTCTTCGGTGATTTTTCCCGCGATATATTGACCGACCGCTTCAAAGGAACTGACCACCGTTAAATCTTGGCCTTCATAATGACCAGGTTTAATCGTTCCCCCATAGACAAAAATCCCTGGAATATTCATTCGGGCGATCGCAATCATCGCTCCAGGCATATTTTTATCACAGCCACCAATGGCCAAAACCCCGTCCATACTTTGGCCAGTACAAGCCGTTTCAATGGAATCTGCGATTACATCACGGGAAACTAGGGAATATTTCATTCCTTCCGTTCCCATCGAGATCCCGTCACTGATGGTAATCGTCCCGAACATTTGGGGCATGGCTCCTGCCGTTTTTAAGCCAATTTCAGCCCGTTTGGCCAGTTCATTCATCCCCATATTACAGGGCGTAATCGTGCTGTAGCCGTTAGCAATGCCCACAATGGGTTTAGTAAAATCATCGTCTCCAAAGCCGACAGCCCTTAACATGGCTCGGTTAGGACTCCGTTGGACTCCCTGGGTAATAATCTGACTTCTTAGGTTCTCTGGCATAAAATGTTTTCCTGTGGCTGATCTTACTTTCCCTAATTTTCTCTCTTTTTAAGTCCCAATATTCCTATCATTATCGAAATCTTAAAAAGTCTTGATATTTTTCCCTGAAAGTCAAGGATGATCAATACTCAATAAACTCAGTTTATTCAAGGCAAAACTGACTTTATAAAGCCTGGGGAAACCAATCATCATCAAAAAGTTGTTCTAGGCTATAAGGACATTGGATGGGAAAAAGCGTTTTATTTAATTAAATGGTTATTTTTGAGTTGCTCTAAAGTCTTTTCGTACCAAGCTAGATAGTCTAATTCATATAAATCTCTCATTTTTGGGGTTGTTAAAACTTGCATATTTTTATTTCCTAATCATTCTTGTCTATTATTTTTAATCAATTTTTCTCTTTCTAGGTTCGGTTTAGGGGTAAACAAATAGAAACGGTAGTTTTTTCATTAGGAATACTCTGTATTTCAAGCTTTCCACCATATAATTCTGTCATTCGTTTAGCAATGATTAAGCCTAAACCTGAACCCTGCTGTTCATAAAGTCTACGTTCAAATTGGATATAGGCTCCAATACAAGCAATGTCTTCAGCATTCATACCCCGCCCTTGATTTGTCACAGTTAAAACAAAGTTTTGATCGTCTAATTTAGTTTCTACGATGACGGGGTTTCCTTTGTCTGAAAATTTAAAGGCATTATCAATAATTTCTTCCGTAATTTTCTCTAAATCTTGTTCAGAAATATGGACGCTTGCTTCTTTTAGAAAGAGTTGCAAATCATCAGTTCTTTCTACTTGTTGTGCAATCTTTTGAGTAATTTTTTCAATAGTGGAGACTGAATTTATTGTTATTTGAGAAAGACGATTTTGCCAAATTTGACTCTGTTGGGCATTCGATTGGAATAATTCTAATTGGGCAAATAGTAAAAAATTCTGGATTAAACGGTACAATCTTTCACTAGAAATTTTAATATTGTCCAAGCACTCTTGAATTTCGTCCCTATCGATTGTATCGTAATAATCACTTAAATAATGACTCATTCCCAAAATACCATTGAGCGGTGTGAGCAATTCATGAGGCAGCGATCGCGTAATATTAGACCGAAACTTATCTAGTTCTTGATTGACATCTTGTTGAATTAAATTTTGCTTGCTTAAACGAGCCGTTACCGCATTAATCAACTCATCTAGGGTAAAGGGCTTGGTTAAATAGTCATCGGCTCCCAAATCCATACCTTGTCGCAAGGATAGACGATCGGCTTTAGCGGTTAAAAAAATCAAAGGAATCATCGAGGTGATTGGGTTTTGGCGCAATGCTTGCACAACACCAAATCCATCTAGTTTAGGCATCATCACATCACAAAGAATCAAATCAGGGTGATGGGATGTCGCCATTTCTACGCCGATTTCACCATCTTCTGCCATGATGACTTGGTAGCCTTCTAGCTCTAAAATCGCGTCAATATTTTCCCTAACATCAGTTTGATCTTCGATAACGAGAATTGTTTTCATTTGCTTAAAGGCTGACCACACTCAGCAGTGATAAATCCGAATATGAGTTAATAGCATCTCTACTGTATCAAAAACAGTATCCAAAACGAGAAAAAAAGAAATTGTTCTGTAACATTCCTTTACGGATGAAGCATTTCGACGGGCCGTACCCAAGCATCAAATTGTTCTGGGGTTAAAATACCGAGTTCTACACTTGCTTCTTTCAGGGTTTTTCCTTCTAAATAGGCTATTTTAGCAACTTTTGCGGCGGCATCATAGCCAATGTGAGGGTTTAATGCCGTTACGAGCATCAAGGAATTCGTTAAATAATGCTCAATTTGTTGACGGTTTGCCGCTAAACCCACGACTAAATGTTCCCGAAAAGAATCGCTGGCATCAGACAAAAGCCGAATGGAATGCAATAAATTATGAATCATCACGGGTTTAAAGACATTTAATTCAAAATTGCCCTGACTCCCTGCGATCGCGATTGCTGTATCGTTGCCCATCACTTGTACACAAACCATTGTCATCGCCTCAGATTGGGTCGGATTGACCTTTCCAGGCATGATAGAAGATCCAGGTTCATTGGCGGGTAAAATTAATTCTCCCAAACCACAACGCGGGCCCGATCCTAACCAACGCAAATCATTGGCAATTTTCATGTTTGTACAGGCCAAGGTTTTCAAGGCTCCACTGGCCATGGCGATCGCATCATGACTGGCAAGGGCGGCAAATTTATTTGGAGCAGAAATAAAGGGTAATCCCGTTAATTCAGCAATTTTATCGGCAACTCGCTGGGCAAATTCGGGGTGAGTATTGAGACCCGTTCCCACGGCTGTTCCACCGATCGCCAATTCATAGAGATGGGGCAAACTGGTTTGAATCCGTTCCAAATTGTGATCGAGTTGGGCAATATAACCCGAAAATTCCTGCCCCAGGGTCAAAGGAACCGCATCCATGAGGTGAGTGCGGCCAATTTTGATAATATCTTCAAATTCTGTCTTTTTACTGTCTAATGCGTCCCGCAAGCTCTGAATACTGGGAATTAGATTTTGGGTCAGGGTTTGTACCGCCGCAATGTGCATCGCCGTGGGAAAAGTATCATTAGAGGATTGAGACATATTCACATCATCGTTGGGATGGACAGGAGTTTTACTCCCCAAAACTCCCCCAGATAACGCGATCGCCCGATTAGAAATCACCTCATTTACATTCATATTGGTTTGAGTGCCACTGCCCGTCTGCCACACTCGCAGGGGAAAATGGGCCATCAGTTGTCCCGCAATCACTTCATCGGCGGCTTGGATGATTAAATTCGCTTTTTCAGGGGATAGTTTGCCTAAATCTTGATTGACAATCGCGGCGGCTTTCTTCAAAATCCCAAAGGCCCGAATTAACTCCTCTGGCATCAAATCATTCCCAATCGCAAAATATTTCAGCGATCGCTGGGTCTGCGCTCCCCAATAACAATCCTGGTTGACCTCAATCGGCCCCATACTATCGGTTTCAATGCGAGTTTGAGAAGAATTTTCGGTTGACATAATGGGAAAGGAATGAAGATTAATAAGTTTTATAAGCTCCCCTGCCCTAAGGACATACCCCTTATCAAGCTACAGTGTACGTACATCTCCTTATATCTTTAGAAATTTGATCCCCCTGCCTACGGCATCCCCCTTAAAAAGGGGGACTCTTGTTACTGATAGGAATTTAGCCCCCCTTATCAAGGGGGGTAGGGGGGATCAAAACTTACAAATTTAGACAGAGAGACTTGTGTGTACACGATAGCTTATCAAGAGAGAAAGGGGGGATCGAGCGAAAAATATATTGTCAGTTTAGTTGTAACCAGCTACTTAGTTTCATTTTACAAGGAAAGCCATTAACACAATTTTTTCCGTTCTGATTTATTGTGAAACATATTTTTATCCGCTTCAATGAAGGTATGGGGCAAAGTAGATTGATGAATCCGAATCGCCCAACCCACCGAGGCTTTGAGATTATTTTCTTCCAGTTTTTCCTGAATTCGTTTCACCACTTGTTGGGTAATTTCCAGATTAGTTTCTATGATTAAAATCACAAATTCATCGCCGCCAACACGGGCTAACACATCTTCCGAACGAATATTATTCAAAAGACATTTAGCCGTTGCTTGAATAAGGCGATCGCCCTCGACATGACCCTGGCTATCATTAACCTCTTTAAGATTATCAAGATCAATCACTAATATACTGGCCAACAGGCCAAATTGCCGACAACGTTCCTCTTCCGCACGCAGTAACCGCTCCCAACCCCTACGATTATAAACCCCCGTTAACATATCCATTTCTGCCTCTAATTTGGCCCGTTCATAGCGACGCGCATTTTCCTGGGCTTTTAATTCGTAATGAAGAATCGTGGTCAGTAAACGGGTTTGGAGTTCAATAAATTCCCCTTCTTGCTTAATCGATTCGGGTTGGGGAGTTGGATTGATTGCACAAAGCGTTCCAAAAAGTGTTCCATCCGCATGACAAAGGGGAATGCCAATATAGGCAGAAATATCCACCTGTTGACCAATGGGAGCTTCCACGTAGGCTTGAATTTGTTGGGAATTGGGCGCAACTCTCGCCCCTCTCCCCGCACCATGCGAGAACAAAAAGAATCAGACCAACGAAAAACATTCCCCAATCTTACCCCATAACCATAGTCGGCGGCTTCTAAAACAATCCAATCCTCGCCTTCCACACGGGTAAACATCCACAACTGAAAGCCTAAACGTTCATGCAAAGATTTTAAAACTGCTTGAACCGCTTCCTGAAAGTTGGAAAAGGCAGAAATTGCATTGGATGGAATGGAGTTCATCTTGAGTTTGAATGACTAGGGGGATATCAAATCTGTGGAAAGAATATTTAGGGCTTGCTGAAAAAGTCAAAAAACAGGAAGAGGGGATTAATTTATGAATTTAAGGCGAGTAAAACATAAGGGTTAAATGAATTGTCAACACAAAGCATAAGCTGGGCTAATAAGAGGGCAGAAAAATAAGCTCTTCTTCCGAAAAAGACAAAAAAAACGTAAAACCTGCCGAAGCAGGGCAAAAAGATTGATGACTAAAAAGGTGATAGCAATAGCGGTTTCAGAGGTATCAGGAAGTTTTGTCATAACTCGATTGAGGCTAAATCGTCTCTTTGCTTGACCAAATTTGCCTTCAATAGCATTACGGTCTCTTTCATCTTGAAGAGCTTCTTTCTTTTTTTCTGGACTAATATTTGTGGGTCGTCTTCCCAAGGGTGGGCCACTCAATCGAATTCCCTTCTCCTTACAAAAAGCGCGATTTTCCCTTGTGCGATAGATTGCATCAGCATGAACAGACTGGGGATAGTAGCCTGTCTCACGTTTAAACTCTTCTATTTGTCCTTTGAAGTCGCCTGATTCATTATAATTATCCCAACTTAATCGGTATAAATAAAGATATCCATTCACATAACTTGCTGATAGTTTTGCACCAAACTCTACTGGCGTTCCCGCTTTTCCTCTAACAATGGGACGAACATGAGGTTGAGTCAAACTCACAATTCTATTTTCTACCTTATTTTCTTTATTTTCATACATTCCTACTTGTTGCTCATAGGCTTTTTGTATTATCGACAGTATCTTTTCGTCTTTTTTACTTAATTTTGCGACCTCTTTATCTTCTCTTAATTTTTCTATATGGGAAAGGTTTCTTTTGATATATTGGATTTGTTTTTTTATGCCCTTTCTCCTTTCTTTTCTCGACGGACGGCGTTTTTTTGACAATTTTAAGTAATCTTTTCTGGCTCTTATTCTATAGGTTCTTGGTTTTTTTCCTTTTTTTTTAGTTTTTTTATACAAGTTGTCTATTATTTTTTCGGTTTTTTCTCTTGCCTCATTCAAGATTCCTATATCTGTTGGATATTTGATGTCTGCTGGTGCACAGGTTGCATCTATTAATAGCTTTCCTCTATTCTGATTTTCCCCTTCACTTTTTTCTTTTACTTCTGATAATATTTCTTCTTCTTTTTTTACCATTGCTTTATTTATTTGATTCACCAAGTCCATTCCTATTCTTTGACGGAAATGTACTAACAGTGACGCATCAAATGCCTCCTCATTTTCATATACTTCTAGTCCTATAAAATATTGTAAGTAAGGGTTTTCTTTTATTTGTTCTACTGTTTCTCGGTCACTTATTCTCAATATTTCTTTTATTATTAATGACCCTAATGCCATCCTAAATGGTTTGGCTGTCGCTCCTTTATTTTCTGAAAATTGTTTTGCATATTCTTCTTCAAATTCCTCCCACGGAATTATTTTTGACATGATTACCCAACGATTTTCTTCTTTTGGCTTCCACTCACTTGGTATTTTGAAGTTTTCAACAGTCGATTTTTCGGATTCTTTTTTGGGGTACATCGTTCAATGCTCTGGAAGGGGAGGGGTGCAAGCCTTTTCACTCATTTTAGACCTTTTTTTTGCACTTTTTTTGCTCTCTAAATCCCCTCATCTCTTTTCTTATAAGGCTTTCAGCTTTTTTCAGCAAGCTCTAAGTAATCTTTTCTGGCTCTTATTCTATAGGTTCTTGGTTTTTTTCCTTTTTTTTTAGTTTTTTTATACAAGTTGTCTATTATTTTTTCGGTTTTTTCTCTTGCCTCATTCAAGATTCCTATATCTGTTGGATATTTGATGTCTGCTGGTGCACAGGTTGCATCTATTAATAGCTTTCCTCTATTCTGATTTTCCCCTTCACTTTTTTCTTTTACTTCTGATAATATTTCTTCTTCTTTTTTTACCATTGCTTTATTTATTTGATTCACCAAGTCCATTCCTATTCTTTGACGGAAATGTACTAACAGTGACGCATCAAATGCCTCCTCATTTTCATATACTTCTAGTCCTATAAAATATTGTAAGTAAGGGTTTTCTTTTATTTGTTCTACTGTTTCTCGGTCACTTATTCTCAATATTTCTTTTATTATTAATGACCCTAATGCCATCCTAAATGGTTTGGCTGTCGCTCCTTTATTTTCTGAAAATTGTTTTGCATATTCTTCTTCAAATTCCTCCCACGGAATTATTTTTGACATGATTACCCAACGATTTTCTTCTTTTGGCTTCCACTCACTTGGTATTTTGAAGTTTTCAACAGTCGATTTTTCGGATTCTTTTTTGGGGTACATCGTTCAATGCTCTGGAAGGGGAGGGGTGCAAGCCTTTTCACTCATTTTAGACCTTTTTTTTGCACTTTTTTTGCTCTCTAAATCCCCTCATCTCTTTTCTTATAAGGCTTTCAGCTTTTTTCAGCAAGCTCTAAGTAATCTTTTCTGGCTCTTATTCTATAGGTTCTTGGTTTTTTTCCTTTTTTTTTAGTTTTTTTATACAAGTTGTCTATTATTTTTTCGGTTTTTTCTCTTGCCTCATTCAAGATTCCTATATCTGTTGGATATTTGATGTCTGCTGGTGCACAGGTTGCATCTATTAATAGCTTTCCTCTATTCTGATTTTCCCCTTCACTTTTTTCTTTTACTTCTGATAATATTTCTTCTTCTTTTTTTACCATTGCTTTATTTATTTGATTCACCAAGTCCATTCCTATTCTTTGACGGAAATGTACTAACAGTGACGCATCAAATGCCTCCTCATTTTCATATACTTCTAGTCCTATAAAATATTGTAAGTAAGGGTTTTCTTTTATTTGTTCTACTGTTTCTCGGTCACTTATTCTCAATATTTCTTTTATTATTAATGACCCTAATGCCATCCTAAATGGTTTGGCTGTCGCTCCTTTATTTTCTGAAAATTGTTTTGCATATTCTTCTTCAAATTCCTCCCACGGAATTATTTTTGACATGATTACCCAACGATTTTCTTCTTTTGGCTTCCACTCACTTGGTATTTTGAAGTTTTCAACAGTCGATTTTTCGGATTCTTTTTTGGGGTACATCGTTCAATGCTCTGGAAGGGGAGGGGTGCAAGCCTTTTCACTCATTTTAGACCTTTTTTTTGCACTTTTTTTGCTCTCTAAATCCCCTCATCTCTTTTCTTATAAGGCTTTCAGCTTTTTTCAGCAAGCTCTATTTAGACGAGCGATCGCTTAACTCCTGAAAAAAATTGCCCTAGTAGCGTTATGGAAGAAAATTTATTTTTTGTGACTTTCCGACAGACTAAACTCCGACCTTCACTAACAGACAGATAGGAAAATAGGATTGGGAATGAGAGAAAACAAAGCATCATTCTAAACTCCGACCTTCACTAACAGACAGATAGGAAAATAGGATTGGGAATGAGAGAAAATAAAGCATCATTACCCATTTTAACCCTCATTCGATCCTAATTCCCTACAAAAATTCCGTCACAAAAAGAATTGCAACGGAAATCTTGAGCATGAAATTGAGATTGAAAAAATTAACGGACAGTTCCCGCTAACTGATCAACACGGATAGGTTCAAGTAAGTAGAGTTTAATAAACTGCCAACCGTTAGAGAGAAAAACGGGTAATTTTTGTAATCCTTTCAACAAACCAGGGGCATTAGAAGCATCGATCGCCCGCAATTTTTCGTTATTTTTGACACAAATTTCCAAACGATCATAAAACTCTGGCTTTTCGATATCCAGAATAATCGGAAAAACACGGCCCGCCGTATCGTTGGTTTTTTTGATCACTTCCTTGTCGTAATTACGGGCATTTAATCCCAAAATTGCGTAGAAATCAGCTCGTTGAATGTCATTCAAATACATGGTGGCAAACACCGACAAGAGGAAGAAACGACACCAAAGCCGCGCCCGCCAATCATTGAGGGTATTCGGTTGCGCTCTCATGATGGCATCAAAAAAGTCACCGTGACGGTTTTCGTCCTGACACCAGTTTTCAAAAAATTTAAAAATCGGATAAACCCGATCTTCAGGGTGTTTTTCTAAATGACGATAAATGGTGATATAACGCCAATAGCCAATTTTTTCAGAAAGATAGGTCGCATAGAAAATGAATTTAGGCTTAAAGAACGTATATTTACGGCTCTTGGTCAAAAATCCTAAATCTAAGGATAAATCGAAATCCGACATGGCCTTATTCAAAAAGCCAGCATGACGGGCTTCATCCCGTGACATCAAGTTAAAGCACTCAGCCAACAACGGACTGGTGGTTTTTAAGCGTCTTCCCAATTCTTTGTAGAGTAAAAATCCAGAAAATTCTGCGGTACAGGAACGCTCTAGGAATTCCATGAATAGGCGGCGTTTTTCCCCGTCAATGTGTTCCCAGGATTGTTCAAAATCTTCGTCCCGAACAAAATGATGGCGGTTGTAGTCAACGCGGAATTCTTCGAGAATCGCCCGTAACTCTTCCTCGTTAGGAGAGATATCCATTTTTGCCACTTCATCGAAATCAGTGGTATAGAACCGAGGGGTGAGAATGGTTTCTTTTGCTGGGGCTTTAATGCCAGGACGGAGTTCCTCAAATTCAGGTTTTTGGAGAGTAGTAACCATAAATGATTTACACGAGTTTTTTCTTGGATGCAAACGGCTCGTAACGCTAAAAACGATACTTAAATTCCAGTGTACCAAGGGATTAACCCAAAAAGACTGATTTTTTGTTAAGAGTTGCAACAAAAAGCTAACGGGAAATGGACGAGAATTAGCCTATGGGACACGATGGGGAATTAGTTGAACGGCACAGGCTTTTAATTCAGGTTCTAGGGAAATAGGACAGGCGATCGCGTGGGTGAGGGCATTGGCTTCGGCATGGTCGGCCAGAGACTTCCCCAGTGCATGGGAACAAAAACCGTTCCAGGTTTAATGGCGGTAGTGATTTTGACAGGAAAAGAAGCCCTTCCTCGTCGGGATCGCACTTCTAAAGAATCATCATCGGTAACTTGGAGAAAATTCGCATCTTTGGGGTGAATCTCGATAAAGGGTTGGGGGTGCATTTTGACAATTTTTTCGATGCGTCCCGTGCGGGTTTGGGTGTGCCAATGGCCGTAAAGTCTTCCTGTTGTCAAAATAAAGGAATAGTCGCGATCGGGCGGTTCGGCCAGTCCTTTTGTGTGAAAGGGAACAAATTTAGCTCGTCCATTAGGTGTGGGAAATTTGAGGTCGGTATAGAGTCTTTTTGCCAAATTATTCTCTAAATTGGTGGAATTGTCAGAACAGGGCCATTGCAACGGGCCTTCCTTTAATAAACGCTCATGGGTAATGCCCGTCATCTCACAAACGCGATCGCGGGTTAACTCGACAAATTCCTGATACACTTCAGCCGAATTTTTAAACGGGAATTGGTCACAAAACCCTAAAAGGCGACCCACTTCAGCAAAAATCTGCCAATCGGCGATCGCTTCTCCTGGAGGCTCTTGGAATTGGGAACAAAGGGTAACCCGTCTTTCGGAATTGGTCATGGTTCCCGTTTTCTCGCCCCACTGGGCCGCAGGCAACAATAAATGGGCAAAGGCACTGGTTTCGGTTGGATAATAGGCATCTTGATAAACCGTAAAAGGCGATTTTGCCAAAGCTTTTTTCACCCGTTCCAAATCAGGCAGACTCACGGCGGGATTTGTTGCCGCAATCCAAAATAATCCCACTTTTTCCTCTTCTAGTCCCGTAATCATGCCCCAGGCATCTCTTCCTGGTAAGGGATTAATGCGACCCGATGACACACCCCAAGCCTGTTCTATTTCATCCCGATGTTGGGGATTAACAATTTGTCGATAGCCTGGCAATAAATTAGACAGTCCCCCCGCTTCCCGTCCCCCCATCGCATTGGGTTGACCTGTGAGAGAAAATGGCCCCATGCCTGGTTCGCCGATTTGTCCCATCATTAAGTGCAAATTAATCAAAGAACAAATTTTGGCGGTTCCTTCGGAAGATTGATTTAAGCCCATTGACCAGAGAGAAAGGGTTCGGTTCGATTCTGCCCAATAGCTTGCGGCGGTTTCTAAGTCTTCTAGGGAAATACCACATTTAGCCGTAACAACTTCGGGAGAATAATGGGCAATAACATCTTTATAGTCCGCAAAATTTTGGGTATGTTTTTCAATAAAATGCTGGTCTAATTTTCCCCAACGCAATAATAAATGGGCTAAACCATTGAGGAGATCAATATCCGTTCCTGGTGCGATCGCTAGGTGTAAATCGGCAACTTCTGCGGTTTTCGTCCGACGAGGATCAACCACAATTAATTTTGTTTGGCGATCGCGTTTGAGATGTTTTTGTAAACGATTAAAAATAATAGGATGACATTCTGCCGTATTCGTCCCAATCAAAAAAGCGCAGTCAGTTAAATCCAAATCTTCGTAACAACAGGGCGGGCCATCGGAGCCAAAATTCTGAACATAGGCCGACACCGCCGAAGACATACACAAGCGAGAATTTGTATCAAAATTATTGGTTCCTAAACAGCCCTTGAGTAATTTTTGAGCAATATAATAATCTTCGGTTTGCAGTTGCCCCGATCCATACATACAAATTCCATCAACGCCCTGGGTGGCTATGACCGTCTGAATTCGTTCCACAATTTTTGTTAAAGCTTCTTCCCAACTGATTTGTTTGAAAGGATCGGATAAATTTTCTCGAAATTGGGGATAACGTAAGCGATCCTTTTCCAAGGATTCAGCCACCGTTGCGCCCTTGACACAGACCATGCCCAAACTAGAGGGATGAACGCGATCGCCTATTACTTTCCATGATTGATTCGCCGTTGGGGAAACATCGAGTCCACACCCTACACCACAATAGGGACAAAGCGTTTTAGTTGAATCTGGCATAGGGGCTGAGTTTACTCAAGAATCGGTGATGACAGGATACCTATCATGGTCGGAAGACTGACTGCTATAAAATGTGATCTAAGCTACAGATTACTATGATAAATGCAGAAAGCGAATCGATGCTATGTTTTTTTGGGATCTCCCTGGTAATGCCTATTTCTCTTGCTAATAGGTTGAAATTTTGTAAGGTCATGCAACTTAGTCAAGGATTGCCACTTTGGGACAAAGGTGTAATATGATTTACCTCATCCCCTTGGGAAGGTTCATTAGGTTGATCTTGGGCTAATGATACAATAAGTGATAAATCATAATCAGGCTTATTGCCTAAAACTCCTCACCTATTTTCCATAATGAACCAAATTCACCAAGCTTTTACCATTTTTTTGAGTTTGTTGGTAGAAGCTCTCCCCTTCTTGACCATTGGCGTATTTCTTTCTAGTGCCATTCTTCTTTTCAGTGATGAGCAGAAATTGATCGCCATTCTTCCCCGAAATCCAATTTTAGGGGCATTGATGGGTAGTATTTTAGGATTTTTGTTCCCTGTTTGTGAGTGCGGCAATGTTCCCGTAGCACGACGCTTTTTGATGAAAGGATTACCTACCTCGGTGGCCATTGGTTTTTTGTTGGCGGCTCCAACGATTAATCCGATTGTGATTTGGTCAACCTGGGCTGCCTTTCGAGACCAGCCTGAAATTGTGATTTTTCGGGTGATCTTCTCCCTTGCGATCGCCATTACTATTAGTTGCGTTTTTAGTTTTCAAAAGGATTCCCGTCCCTTGTTACAACCTGTTTTAGTCAAGCAATTAAATCGGGTCATGGCCGAACGGTCTAAAAAGAATCCTGCATCGTCTCAAACTGAGATTTCTCCCCTCTTGCAATCAGGAACCTTTTGGCTCGATAAACCAGGTCAACTGATGACGGTAGATGATATGAGCCTAATGACTGAAGCAGTTTTGCCCCCTCCCTCGGTTCCTAAGCGATCGCAGTTATTCTTAGAAAATGTCATTCAGGAATTGCGAGAATTGGGCGGGATGCTAATTATCGGGAGCGCGATCGCGGCTTCAATCCAGACCTTTGTTCCCCGTGAAATTATTTTAGGATTGGGTCAGGGGAGTATCAGTTCGATTGTGGCGATGATGGTATTGGCGGCAGTCGTTTCCGTTTGTTCAACGGTGGATTCATTTTTCGCCCTGTCCTTTGCTTCTGCTTTTACCAGTAGTTCTTTACTAGCCTTTCTGGTATTTGGCCCCATGATTGATATTAAGAGTATTGGCTTGATGCTCTCGATTTTTAAACCCAGATTTGTGTTATATCTATTAGTCTTAGCGGCCCAATTAACTTTTCTGTTAACCCTTGCCCATAGCTACTTTTTTTAACTCTTTCCCCAGATTACATTTTGCTCAAAGACAAAATCTTTAGTAAGGACATAATGTATTATTTCCCTACTTTGTAAGAAATTTAATCACAAAGTTATGTATTTTTTAATATTTTTAAATCATTATTAATTTATTATGAATCCAGCCTTAAAAATCCAAAGATTCAGTAAACGCTTCTTTTTTCCGAGTTTAGATATTTTAGCTATTCTTGCTTGGGGTTTTTTATTACTAAAATACTCTTTCACAGGGGAATTAAGATTACTGATCCATCCCAATTATTTTGGTCTAGTAACCTTTACAGGAGTCGTTCTCGTCATTTTAGGAATGATCCGAGCCTGGCAGTGGGGTCGTCAATTCGGTCGTCGTCAACAATCCGAAACTAGGGATACCGTTGCCCATATCACCCTTTTCCCCAGGGGCTGGGCCAGTACTCTCCTGTTGGTTTCTGCGGTTTTGGGCTTTTTGATCACTCCCACAGTGTTTAAAAGTCAGGTTGCCCTACAACGGGGCATTAGTAACACCTTGCCCGCAACCCAACTTCAGGCAGAGAGTTTTCAGGCAAATGCTAAACCCGAAGAGCGATCGCTAGTGGATTGGGTGAGAACTTTAAATGCCTATCCCGAACCTGATGCTTACGCAGGACAAAAAGCTAAAATCACAGGTTTTGTCGTACATCCCCCCGATTTACCCGATAATTACATTTTATTGACCCGTTTTATCCTGACCTGTTGTGCTGTTGATGTTTATCCCGTTGCTATTCCCGTCAGGCTAGAGGGCGATCGCCGTCAATATCCCCAGGATACTTGGCTAGAAGTTCAGGGCATCATGGAAACTGAAACCCCAAAGACAAACAATCAAACGTTACAGAAATCCGAGAGTCAGAAACGACAACTGGTTTTAAATGCCCAATCCGTCAGAACGATTCCGACTCCTGCCGATCCCTATAGTTATTAGTTCTAAAATCAGGACGAAAACAAAACACTTGAAAGGAAGTGACAATTCTTGATTTAAACTAGATCCAATCAATCTAAAAAATTAATTTCAGGATAATTTAAAATGGTTTGGACATCCGTACTAGCCCAAGACGCGCTCCCCGTCGGTAAAAGAGAAGTCATCAAGGTGGGAAACCAAAAGGTTTTAATCCTCAACCACGAGGGAACAATTTATGCCCTAGAAAATGCCTGCCCTCATTTGAAATTACCCTTGGCTAAGGGAAAAATTACCGCTAATGGCGCGATAACCTGTCCCTTCCACCGTAGTTCCTTTAATCTCTGTTCGGGAGCCGTAGAAGAATGGATTACCTGGCCTCCCGTTGTTAGTAAAGCCATGAGCTTAGTGTCTTCTGAAAAAAATCTTAAGGTGTTTCCTACTCGTCTAGAAGACGGCAAGATATTAATTGATATTGAAGCTTAAAGGATACTCTCTTTTCCTTCAACTGCTAGGGGCGAATTTCGTTAATTATAAAAATGCGATCGCTCCTCGATTTTCTAATCCAAATTCCAAAAACACTGAAAAGTAAAAACTAAAAAGTTTGGGGACAAAAATTCTCAGGACTATCGATTTCAAAAACTTGATCATGAATCCGCGCAACATATAGCCCTTCTTGCAGAATTTTTTCCTGTAAAATAGGAGATAAATCAACAGCCGCTAAAATACCATAGAGTTGTTTATCTTTGTGTTCAGGAAAAAAGAGTCGAAACCGTTGCAGGATATTTTTAAGTTGGGTAATCGAGTCTTCTCTAGGATGACTTTTAACTTCGACAATATAGGCAGTGTTAATAGAACCATTGGCATAGGCCAGAACATCAATTTCCAGATGTTGACCTTCTTTAGTAGCCCGTACACTAGGACTAATAATTTCCATCCCAAAACGTTGTCTTAAAATCGTTTCCATAGAGGGAAGAGCTAATCCTTCAGTAAAGCTACCAAATTTTGCACCAAGTCCTCCAATTTGTTTGCCTAATTCTTTGATTTGACGATTGAGTTGTTGAGTACTCTCCTTCAGCTCCTGGTCAGTTGCCTTAATTTGTTGGCCAGTCTCCTTAAGCTGTCGGTCAGTTTCCCGAAGTTGTCGGTCAGTTTCTTGCTGTCGTCGCTCAGTTTCCTTTTGAGCAGTCGCTAATTCTGCTAATAATTGCCACACGTCTTCTGATGTAGTTGCCATAAAATTTATCTCCCTAATGTTTCCCTATTCACCATTTTATCGAATTCAAGCGATCGCAGAATCCAAACTTAAGATAAAACACTTTCTCCTAACTGAAATCCCAAAGCTTTTTTCTTCATCAAATTAAAAATATTATAAAAACCATTCGCGCGAGATGGGGTTAGACTCACCTGCAATCCTGTTGCTTCAATAAAATCTGGCGTAAGGGCTAAAATTTCTGCGGGAGAGAGGCCATTTAAACCCTGAATCAAAAGAGCCACTAAACCCTTTACTAATTGAGCGTCCGAATCGCCCTGATACCAAATCTTTCCCTCCCTTAGATCCGCCGTGATATAGACCTGGGAAGTGCAACCATGAACCTTATTTTCAGGAATTTTTCCCTCCTCTGGCATGGCATCTAATTTTTTGGCGTACCACAACAATTGTTCATAGCGTTTTTTAGGATCGGTGTGGCGTTGAAAGCGTTCCACAATTTTGGCAAGATTGGCGGGCAGAGAGTTAGAAGTTAATGACATTGAAGAATAAAAATGAAAGCTAGGGAAGGATTTATCGATTCACCGATTCTTTTCCTATTATCACTGATCGCCAAAGGACAATCAACAAAGGGAAATTGCGACTCCCTTAGTTCGGTTCTACGGCTAGGAAATTTTGAGGGATTGGGTCTATTATCATAGGACAGAGGATTTTATTGGCGGTTTTAAATCTATGGTTGTGTTAAATGGAGCAAATTTAAAGCTGAGTGACCTATTCAATGGGAGTGAAAGCAACTTTTCTACGCCTTCGCCTTCTGTTGTTTGCTCCTTTGATCAAGATTTAGACACCGTCATAGAACTTGCCCAATTAAAAGCTCAACGGGACTGGTTTGGGGCGATCGCGGCGTTGGAACAATTATTATTACCCCTTACCCAAGGATACACAGCAGAAAACTCAAATCCCCAGGGTTTATTATTAGCAGGGCCGATGCCGATTTTAAGCCATCCTGACCTGTTATCGGGTCTGTATAGCGGTATTTTAACGCCCAAGGCTTGGAAACATTTCATTCCCCTACCGTTTCAATTATTGGGAAATGGAACACAAGAATTAAATAATATTGACTGTAAAACCATTGAATTGCCGCTTTTTCCCCAAGATCCCCTCACTCAAGAACAATTTTGTCTGCTGTTAACGAAAGACTTTGGTTTATTGATGTTAATCGGGGAAGATGAACAGGGTTTAGCAACTTTTCAGTTTTCCTTTGATCCCGATGTGGTTCACCAGGGATGGTTGACGCTGCGATCGCGTTTAGCTCTGACCCACGTACCGCAATTATCTGAATTAGACCGTTTAGTGCGGGAATTTGCGCCTCCTACGCCAGATTATCGCCTAGTGATGGAGTTTAGTCGTCAATTATTAAAACAATTGCCTGGATTGCCCATCCCCAACACCAAACCCCGTTCCATTTTCCCCTCAACTCATTCTGAGAAAAATCAGGAAGAACCGAGTTTAAGTCAGCATTCTGTTGATATTGAATTACTACAGGCTCTTACCCACGAAATTCGCACTCCCTTGACCAGTATTCGCACAATGACCCGTTTATTATTGCGTCGTAAGGAACTTGCCCCAGAGGTAATCCAACGGCTCAAGGCGATCGATTAAGAATGTACGGAACAAATCAATCGCATGGAATTAATTTTCCGAGCAACGGAACTAGAAACGACTTCTGTGGCAGAAAAAACCTTGCAATTAGTCCCGATTTCCCTCGATCAGGTCTTTGAAAATAGTATTCCTCGCTGGCAACATCAGGCCCAACGTCATGAAGTAGAATTAGCCGTCGATTTACCGAAAAAACTTCCCCAGGTCGTCAGCAATCCTGCGATGTTGGATCAGGTTTTAACGGGTTTGATTGAAAAATTTGTCCGTAGTTTGGCCAGTGGGGGCGCGATTCGGCTCAAAGTTAGCACGGCGGGCCATCAATTAAAAGTGCAGTTTCATACCCAGTCTATCTGTCAAATTAATCCTCTCAAAGCTTTGGGCGACTTATTAATGTTTCAGCCAGAAACGGGTTGTCTCAGTCTTAATTTAGATGTGACAAAAAGTCTTTTTCAAGCCCTCGGTGGCAAGCTAACTGTCCGTCAGCGATCGCAACAAGAGGAAGTTTTAACAATTTTCTTGCCCTTGGGAAATGTTGCTCATAAAGGCTGATTTTTTGTTGTTAGAATATGAAACATTGAATCTCGCAACAAAACCTTACAGTTCAAGATGACTGAATATCACTTTTTCTTTCAGACAACCAAATTTCTACATCATTAATAAATCTATCAAAAGTTTTTACATTATCACTAATTTCAATAGTTTCTTCAGTTAAAACATAACAGCTATCCGTGTCAACCTCAACAATTGCTCTTGGCTTTCTATAGGATTTTGTTCTATTTAAATCTCCATCTTCATCAAGGGTAATAAAATAAACAAGAGTCTTTTCTGTTAAAGGACTCTGCATTAGCTTAAGTTTCCAATACCCAGTTTGAGCAACTCGATCACGCATTGTTGACTTAATAGAAAGGATAATAATATCTTGATAGTTCTCAGGATTATAAATAATAAGATCGGCATCAGGTAAGTGCATCCCAAATTCGCCATAATCAATAACTAAATTTCGCTTGACTTGCTGCAATTCATTTGTTAACTTTATAGTCTGTTTAATCAGTTCTCTACCTTCTATAATTTTTAACCCTAATAACTGTATTTGTTGTACGATTATGTGGCGAATTAATAATTCTAAACGATGACCTTTAATACAGAAGTGTTGAACGTTGAAAAAATTCCAAGAAAATCGAGTATTATAGATAGCATAAAAAGCTAAAGTAAGAATAAACAAGGAGTTAAAGCTATGTCAATAAAATTTCCCAAACTGATCAAAGAAATTCTGAAGCCATTGCCCAAAAATGATTATCCCGTCCTAAATACATTTTTATTTGTGTCGTGTTGGATAGGATTTGCATTAGATAAAAGTCTAGTGAGCATGAGAGACTTATGTACGAGGATGAATCTCCAAGGAATAAATGTACAACTATCGACATTTTCCAAGGCGAGTAAGATTAGAGAAATAGGAGTATTTGAGAAAATTATTGCTGACCTAAACAAAAGATTGTCAATTAAAAAAGGAGTAGAAAAAGCAAGAGCCTTATTTCCAATTGATTCAACAGTAATCACGTTAACAAGTAAACTATTATGGAAAGAAAAATGGCATCAAGTAAAATTATTTTGTGGACTAAATAGCATAACAAGCGAAGTGGGAGGAATAGTGATCAATTTTGGTCAAGGCCATGACTCTAAAGAAGGAAAAAAGACGATAGAATCAATTCCAGAAAACTCAGTAGGAGTAATGGATAGAGGATTTTCATCAATTAAAAGAATTGAAGAATTATTGGAAAATAAAGAGAAGCATTTTGTGTTAAGAATAAAAAACAATGTAACCCTAGAAATGTTAGAAAATGGAAAGTGTAAAGTTGGGAAAGAAGGTGCAATAGAAGTGAGAGTGGTAATGTTTTGTGACCTAGAAGAAAGAACTGAATTCCGACTAGCAACAGATTTACTATCAGAAGAAGAGGGAGCAGTAAGTAATGAAGAAATAGCAGAAATATATGTACAAAGATGGCAAATAGAGTTGTTGTGGAAATTCTTGAAAATGCACCTAAAACTAGACAATTTAATAACGAAGAACGAGAATGGAATAAGAACACAAATTTATAGCTGCATAATAGGGTACTTGATTTTACAACTAATAGATATTGAGGAAGGGTTTGGAAAAAGCTTATTAGATAAACTGCGATATTTACAGAGTTTTATGTGTCAACATACGAGCTATGTACACTGGTTCAGGAAGATTGTCTGTGCGAGCTAATTTTGTCGTTTTGGGGTTACTACGTCTTTAAATGTAAAATTTTGTTACAGAATTCAACATTTCTGCTTTAATAGCATTCCAAGATTGGCCATGATTACCGTTGGGATTCTCTTTTTCCCAGGCTTCCTTATGAATTGCTTTTGCTTCATTTAGTAATTCTGATATATGCCGATAAGCATCAACTCCGTACTCTTGTTGTTTAACAGTATAAAGTTCTTTTAGCTCTTCAATATCCATAAGTTTAACTTTTTTGTCTTTTTTCGCTCTAGCCATAACTTTTTATTAAAATTAATTGAGTAAACAACTATGATTGTACAGCATTTCAAGAATTTTATAACCTGTAGATTGAATTGCAGGTATAGCAACTGAATTAGCAAATTGCTTATATGCTTGTACATCGGAAACTTCAATTTTAAATGAATCGGGATATCCCTGTAGTCTAGCCCATTCCCTCGGAGTCATTCTTCTTACATATTCATGATTTACATTGCCTTTAATTCTCGTCACAGGAGTAAAATCTTCAAGACGCTTATCTATGACAAGATTTCTTTCTTTACCCATACCTCCTATAACAATTGCATTAGCAATATCGTTATCCTCAATAATTTCATAACCAAAACCATTACCTTTGTCCTTATGCCTTTGCTTATGGGCTACTAGAGTATTTAAATATTTTTCAGACAAATAATATTTAACTGAAACAGGCTGTTCTTCTTTGACACTAATAAAGGTCGGTATAGGTTGAATAGGAGTTGGATAATCAAATGAATTAATATTTAGATCGTTACGAAAACCAACAACAAATATTCTCTCTCTATTTTGTGGAACGCCAAAATTTTTAGCATTAATTATTTGAGGCTCTGGAACAAAATAGTTTAAATCATTTCTCAAAATATCTAAAATAAGACTTATCGTTTTACCTTTATTATGAGAAACTAAACCTTTAACATTTTCTAGAAAAAAAGCTTTTGGTTTTTTTTCTTTGATAATTCTAGCAATTTCAAAAAAAAGAGTGCCTCTAGAATCCTCAAATCCCTCTCTTCTCCCAGCTATTGAAAAAGCTTGGCAGGGAAAACCTGCTGTTAAAATATCATGATTTGGAATTTGATTTGCTGGTATTAGTGTAATATCACCTTCAGGAATATCATTAAAATTTGCTTGATAAGTCTGTCTTGAGTATTTATCAATTTCTGAAGAAAAAACACATTTACCACCTAAGTTTTCAAAAGCAATCCTGAAACCACCTATACCCGCAAATAAATCCCACCTGTAAATAATTAGTTGATGATTAACAAGATTGAGCAGGAAACCAAAGAGAAGTCCAGCAATGATTAAGTTCAGCTACCTTGAGAAAGCTTAAAGCCTTGCTACCATTCATGCTCCAACTTACACCCTTTTTTTCTGACGATGACCAACGACCAAATCTACGCCTTTTTCAATGCGACCACTACCAATACTTTTACCGACTTTTCGCCGACCTTCGTAGTTGATGATTTCTGAGTGATGTTTCTCCAAATAACCAATAAGTTCCAACAAGACCTTGTTATTGCGAGCAACAACCTGATGTTTTAAGTAGTTGAGGGCAATATCAGTCTGACCATGCCATAATTGTGAGAGTAAAAACTTGACATGATTGGATTTTTCTTCTTTGTTGAAAGCAATCATAGACATCAGATTTCGCACTTTTTTGCATAGGTGATACCAGTCTAAAATCACAACAGGTAAAACACCAAAGATAGCCAAGAGGCGATGGCGAATGACTTTTGCCCCATCGGTGATAGCAACAATATTCAACGGTTTTGATTCCTTTTGATAGAGGTCGAGAATTCTCGCTCTAACGACTGTCGCAAGACTTATCGGTTCTTCTACCTCAGTATCAAAAGGAGAAACGAGATATTCAAATCCCCCTTTGGGTGTTTGCAACATTACTACATCGGTAATGACGGCGGGAGTCTTATTCTTGGTGGTATCTGGACTTGGAGTATGGGCAGTAGATTCATTACGCGAATTACGCTCAGGCTTTTGTCCTTTGACTTGAATACCATCGTCAAATAGGAGAATTTCTGACTCCTCTACGTTATAAATCTCTACGCTTTTCTTTATCTGAATCTGCTCAGATGTGGTCGATTCTAATGATTCTTGTACAGTTTGTCGGATTTGCTGGCTATAGGTTTCGGCTTTCCCTTTCACTATTCCCCAAATGGTCTGGTCACTCAATAAGTTTTCTCCTGTTACTCGCTCCACTAATCCAGCCAAATTCTCATAACTGAGCCGATTGGCGTAATAACCGCATAATTCCTCTAATCTCTGACTCACAAATCTTTCCTGCAATTGCTCCGATAACTGAAAATAGTTAACTTCTTTTTTATTCGTTTGATACTTTTGTAAGTAAAACTCAAACTGACCGTGTAATGTTTTTATACAGATTTTTCTCGTACCATTACACCACAAGTTTAGTTTTTTTTACTTTTTCCGTGAACTCGTTTTGTGCCTGCGCCAGTAAGGCTGCCTCTATTTCAGGCAATACTTTCTGTTTCATCTGTTCTACACCTCCTTCTATGTCATGTAAGCTTTGGGTTCCTATTTCCATTGCAAATGGGCTGTTTTGGCTGAGAATATTTCCCATTTCGTTACGAATCACGAATTCTACCGTCACTTTCATCCTTTTTACTCCTTTTTTTAAGACAATCTGTTTTTTTGTTTTCTCTTCATTTTACCTAATCATCAACTAATTATTTACAGGTAGAATAAATCTATAAAAGTAAAAATATTAGTCGATGATTTAGAAAAAATATTATGAAGATCTATAGCATGATAGAGACAACTATTTTGACATAATAAAGAATCACTTTTTTTAACGTTTGATAAGGGTAGATTAAGTGAGAGTTCGAGTTGTTTGAATTTTGCGATCACTTGATTTTATTCTTTGGTTAATAGTTTTATAAAATACTTTATATCATAGCTTGGATACAGGAATTTTTGCTGTTAAGTATTAATTACGGCTATGGGATGTAGTAATCGTTCAGGGAGACAAAAGCTGATAATCTAAAACTTATGGAAGAAAAACACCTGCTAGAGACACCAGAAATTGACGAAAATGATTGGGAGCAAACCCCAGTCAGCGTCAGAAATCTGGTATTGAAATCAGTTGGGGAGATAGAACAACTAAAAAAACATCTCACAGAATTGCAAGGAAACAAACGAAAAGATTAGCGAAAAAGTCAATCAGAATTCTCGGGCGTGTCATCAATTAGGGTGGTTGACATTAGTGGCAAATAATGCGCAGAGTATGAAATGACACAATATACGTTGAAGAGAGGTGTGAATATGACGAGGCGTTATGCGTTGCGGGATGACCAATGGGAAAGAATCAAAGAGCTATTACCTGGAAAAGAGGGAGATGTGGGAGTAACAGCCAAAGATAATCGTTTGTTTGTTGAAGCCGTATTATATCGATATAGAGCGGGCATTCCTTGGAGAGACTTACCCGAAAGGTTTGGAGATTTTCGAGTGATTCACACGCGTTTTACGCGATGGACGAAATCAGGGGTGTGGGAAAAGGTATTCAAGCACTTAGCGCAGGACGCTGATAATGAATACGCAATGATAGATGCAACGATTGTGAGAGCGCATCAACACAGTGCAGGAGCAAAAAACAGTAGCGCAGAGGAAGAAGATATAGGAAGGAGTACAGGAGGATTAAGTACGAAAATCCATGCCGTAGTAGACGCATTAGGGAATCCAGTCTCTTTTTTCCTAACGCCAGGTCAAGCGTGTGATTTAGACGGAGCCGATGTGCTATTGCCTGATGTAGAAGCAGAAGCGGTGCTAGGGGACAAAGCCTATGACGCAGACGATAGAGTCATTAAGGTTCTAGAAAAAAGAGGGATAGTGCCTGTGATACCCTCGAAAAGTAATCGAAAAGAACCTCGCCCTTATGATACATTTTTGTATAAAGCGCGTCATTTAGTCGAAAACTTCTTTGCGAAACTCAAACAATATCGTGCGCTTGCGACTCGTTACGACAAGCGCTCAGCCAATTTTCTAGGCGGCATCTATCTGGCCGCATCAGTTATATGGTTAGCGTAGCCCAGTTTGAACAGCATAATTAGAGCTTGCTGAAAAAAGCTGAAAGCCTTATAAGAAAAGAGATGAGGGGATTTAGAGAGCAAAAAAAGTGCAAAAAAAAGGTCTAAAATGAGTGAAAAGGCTTGCACCCCTCCCCTTCCAGAGCATTGAACGATGTACCCCAAAAAAGAATCCGAAAAATCGACTGTTGAAAACTTCAAAATACCAAGTGAGTGGAAGCCAAAAGAAGAAAATCGTTGGGTAATCATGTCAAAAATAATTCCGTGGGAGGAATTTGAAGAAGAATATGCAAAACAATTTTCAGAAAATAAAGGAGCGACAGCCAAACCATTTAGGATGGCATTAGGGTCATTAATAATAAAAGAAATATTGAGAATAAGTGACCGAGAAACAGTAGAACAAATAAAAGAAAACCCTTACTTACAATATTTTATAGGACTAGAAGTATATGAAAATGAGGAGGCATTTGATGCGTCACTGTTAGTACATTTCCGTCAAAGAATAGGAATGGACTTGGTGAATCAAATAAATAAAGCAATGGTAAAAAAAGAAGAAGAAATATTATCAGAAGTAAAAGAAAAAAGTGAAGGGGAAAATCAGAATAGAGGAAAGCTATTAATAGATGCAACCTGTGCACCAGCAGACATCAAATATCCAACAGATATAGGAATCTTGAATGAGGCAAGAGAAAAAACCGAAAAAATAATAGACAACTTGTATAAAAAAACTAAAAAAAAAGGAAAAAAACCAAGAACCTATAGAATAAGAGCCAGAAAAGATTACTTAAAATTGTCAAAAAAACGCCGTCCGTCGAGAAAAGAAAGGAGAAAGGGCATAAAAAAACAAATCCAATATATCAAAAGAAACCTTTCCCATATAGAAAAATTAAGAGAAGATAAAGAGGTCGCAAAATTAAGTAAAAAAGACGAAAAGATACTGTCGATAATACAAAAAGCCTATGAGCAACAAGTAGGAATGTATGAAAATAAAGAAAATAAGGTAGAAAATAGAATTGTGAGTTTGACTCAACCTCATGTTCGTCCCATTGTTAGAGGAAAAGCGGGAACGCCAGTAGAGTTTGGTGCAAAACTATCAGCAAGTTATGTGAATGGATATCTTTATTTATACCGATTAAGTTGGGATAATTATAATGAATCAGGCGACTTCAAAGGACAAATAGAAGAGTTTAAACGTGAGACAGGCTACTATCCCCAGTCTGTTCATGCTGATGCAATCTATCGCACAAGGGAAAATCGCGCTTTTTGTAAGGAGAAGGGAATTCGATTGAGTGGCCCACCCTTGGGAAGACGACCCACAAATATTAGTCCAGAAAAAAAGAAAGAAGCTCTTCAAGATGAAAGAGACCGTAATGCTATTGAAGGCAAATTTGGTCAAGCAAAGAGACGATTTAGCCTCAATCGAGTTATGACAAAACTTCCTGATACCTCTGAAACCGCTATTGCTATCACCTTTTTAGTCATCAATCTTTTTGCCCTGCTTCGGCAGGTTTTACGTTTTTTTTGTCTTTTTCGGAAGAAGAGCTTATTTTTCTGCCCTCTTATTAGCCCAGCTTATGCTTTGTGTTGACAATTCATTTAACCCTTATGTTTTACTCGCCTTAAATTCATAAATTAATCCCCTCTTCCTGTTTTTTGACTTTTTCAGCAAGCCCTAATTATTCACTAATGTCAAGTGTGTTAATTGATGACACGCTCCAAAACGAACATAATCTTCCTACGTCAGATCTCCTAAATGTCGAGATTGTGAAGACAAAAAAGACACCGGGCAGTAAAAAGAGGGGCGATCGCCTCTCCCCCTTGAGAAAAACGCGATCGCGCCTCTAGAAAACTGATCTCCAAAAAAAATTTTGGTAATTAGTTTGACAAACGAAGCCATCTTAGCTATATTAATAAAAGTCTGAAAAATTTGGGTCTGTAGTTCAATTGGTTAGAGCACCGCCCTGTCACGGCGGAAGTTGCGGGTTCGAGCCCCGTCAGACCCGTTAAGTTAATAGAGCTTTTAAAGCTTGTAGAATCGTTAGAGTATTTAGTCATTCAGCGCAGGTAGTTAATGACGGTTGATCGCTCTCAATGGATTCTATTGCCCTTTTCTCGCTTTAAAGCAGCCATTGTAGGCATCTTTTTTGCCTCTTTGATTTTGCGTTTTTGGCATTTGAGCCAATTTAACGTGCTGGTTTTTGATGAGGTCTATTATGCTAAGTTTGCCAACTATTATTGGTTGGATAAACCTTTTTTTGGTTCCCATCCTCCCCTGGGTCATTATCTGATCGCGATCGCCATCGGCATTGGTTCTCTGTTTCCCGCGTCTCCTGATACGGTCAATGATTTAACGGGGTCGTTGCATTCAACCTGGAGTTATCGTTGGCTAAATGCCTTGACGGGTTCCTTTGTGCCGCTTTTGGTAGGGGCGATCGCCTACGAATTGACGAGCCGCCGTCGATTTACCCTGATTATCATGGCCCTAGCCGCCCTGGATGGTTTATTTTTAGTGGAATCTCGTTATGCTTTAAATAATATTTATTTGATATTTTTTGGGTTATTGGGGCATCTCTATTTTTTTTATTTTCTGAATTGCCAAAAAGCTTGGTATTTGACCCTAGCAGGGGTTTTTCTAGGTTGTGCGGGAACAGTTAAATGGAATGGCTTTGCGTTTTTATTAGGCATTTATTTATGGGTATTATTTATTTTGGGACAAAAATTTTATGAACGCTTTTTTAATAGAATCTCTGAACCAAATCCTTTTAAATCTGCGATCGCCTCTATTCCCTTTTTAAGCCTAATTGCGAATCTCGTTTTAGTTCCTCTCATTACCTATAGCGTGCTGTGGATTCCCCATTTTATGATCAATCCTGAATATGGATTTTGGGGAATTCAAAAGGAAATTCTACATTATCACGAAAAAATTGGTAATAGTCCCGATGTTCATCCCTATTGTTCTCCCTGGTATAGCTGGCTAATTCTCTGGCGACCTGTTGCCTATTACTATGAAACACGGGGAGTCAATGGCATTGTTTATGATGTGCATAGCATGGCTAATCCAATTTTGCTATGGTTTTCCTCTTTTTCAATGCTGATTTTAATCGGTGGAAAATTTTTGTCTTTTTTTCCTAAATTCAAGCGCTTTAAAATTCCAGAATTATCAGCAGAAACTTCTTCTAATACCATTATTCTTTACATCGGATTAAATTATTTTGCTAATCTTTTACCCTGGTTAAAAATTAGTCGATGTACGTTTTTTTATCATTATATGCCCGCTTATCTTTTTAGTTGGTTTGCTCTGGCGTTTATTCTCGATAATTTATTAAGTCGCCCGAAAAAAGTTGAACGTTGGTTAGGGATGGGGATAATGGGTTTAATTTTGCTAGGTTTTATTTATTGGCTACCCATCTTTTTAGGACTTCCCCTCTTACCCCAAGCTTTTTATCTCAGAATGTTATTACCTAGTTGGATTTAACCATAAGTTATAATGATAGAAAAAGAAGTGGTTAATGAATTTGATCGTTTTTCAGAAATATCCAGTCAACCAATCGGCTAAATTATAAAAATTTTATTAGTTTCAACCTAAATATTCTTATTATTTCCCAAAAATCCTTTATTTTCCCAGTTTATCTAAAATGCAAAATAATCATTGGAAAGATCTTTTAAGAGACTATGGCGACAAAGATTTAGACACTAAAAAATCCTGGTATAGTCCCGTTGCTGACCGTTACAATCGAGTTAGACCCCGCTATTCCCAAGAAATGATTACTCGTGCCATTGAAGTCGCCCAATTACCCCAAAAAGCTAAAATTCTTGAATTGGGTTGTGGGCAGGCACAGCAACATTACCGTTTGCCAAACAAGGATTTTCTCTAGTTAGTCTTGAACCAAGTCAAGCCGCTTATCACTTAGCGCAACAGAATTGTGTTGAATTTGCAAACGTGGAAATCAAGAATCTAACTTTTGAAGAGTGGGAAGTTCCAGACTTAAAATTTGATGCAGTTTTAGCGGCGACTTCTTGGCATTGGCTTTCTCCTGAAACCGCCTATGCTAAAGCTTATGAAGCAATGAAAAATAAAGGCTCTCTGATTTTATTCTGGAATACGCCTCCTCAACCAAGTTATGAAACTTATCTTATCTTAGAAGATATTTATCAAAATATTGCGCCTGATATTCCGCTTTATGCACGCTATCAATCTGTAGAATATCATCAAGAAACGTTTGAACAATTTAGTAAAGATATTGTGGCATTGGGATATTTTCATCAATTAGTTTACGAAAATGTAAACTATGAAATTACCTATAGTCTTACTGACTATCTTGATCTTTTAAGCACTTTATCTGTTTATATTGCTCTCAAGTCTGAACAACGGGAATTTCTATTTAACGCATTACAAAAAGTGCTAGAAAAAAAATGTGGTCAATTTCTAAACCTTTCCTATTGTTCGGCATTTCATATTGCTCGTAAAATTGATTAGTGTGATTGAATTTTGACCAAATAAAAAAATTAATTTCTAATTAATAGATTGAGATTCGAGGTCGGCGATCGCCCCTATGAATTTAAGATTTCCATAAAAATTTGGCCAAAACTCTAAAACTTGTCTTGCCAGAGTTTCACTTAAGATGCCACAATTAGGCAACAGATTGGCATATAAGCATTCGATTAGGGAGAAAAAAATTGGCTACTCGTGTCATTATTGTTCGTCATGGACAAAGCAGTTACAACGCCCAAAAACGCATTCAAGGCAGAAGTGATGAGTCTGTACTCACCGAAAAAGGACAACTAGATGCTAAAACAGTGGGGAAAACCCTGAGTGGTCTCGATATTGATGGGATTTTTTGTAGTCCTCTGCAACGAGCAAAATCGACGGCGGA
Organism: uncultured cyanobacterium; assembly: GCA_963807635.1. Lineage (GTDB taxonomy): Bacteria > Cyanobacteriota > Cyanobacteriia > Cyanobacteriales > Microcystaceae > Snowella. Next base: position 3,794 of record CAWEDJ010000036.1, on the reverse strand, counting down.
AATCATTCAATCTTGTTTTACTTCTCCACCTAGTCTGACGGCGACTCCCGATCTCCTCGAAATTGATTTAGCTCTGTGGGAAAATTGGTACAAAAAAGATGTTATTGAAAAATTCCCTGAAGAGTATCAATGCTGGCAAAAAAGACCCCAGGATTTTAAAATGACGATCGCCACGCCAGAGGGGCAAAAAGAGACTTTTCCTGTGGTGGATCTTTATCACCAAGCCCAAGGATTCTGGCAAAAACTCCTATCCGAACATCAAAATAAAACCCTGTTAATTGTTGCCCACAATGGGATTAATCGTTGTTTAATCATGAGCGCGATCGGTGTTCCTGTGGATAACTATCACCGCATTCAGCAGTCAAATTGTAATATTAATGTTTTAAATTTTACGGGAAATTGGGGCGATCCCGTGCAATTGGAATCTCTTAATCAAACTTCCCATTTGGGTATGGCAATCCCTTCTCTCCGTAAAGCTGAAACCCCTCTGCGTTTACTATTAATTCGTCACGGTGAAACTGAGTGGAATCGAGAATCACGTTTCCAAGGTATTCGAGATATTCCCTTGAATGATAATGGTCGGGGTCAGGCGAAAAAGGCGGCAGATTTTCTTAAAGATATTCCAATAGATTTAGCTATCAGTAGCCCCATGTTGCGCCCCAAGGAAACGGCGGAAATTATTCTTCAATATCATCCCGATGTGACCCTAGATTTACAGCCTGATTTGATGGAAATTGGTCATGGTTTATGGGAAGGAAAATTAGAGTCGGAAATTGAAGCTGATTTTCCAGGACTACTGAATGAATGGAAAACATCTCCCGAAACCGTACAAATGCCCGAAGGGGAAAATTTGCAACAGGTCTGGGATCGGGCGATCGCCTGTTGGGATGAGCGAGTGGCTTATTACAGTGCGTTACCCGATAAATCCTTGGGAATTGTGGTCGCCCATGATGCCATTAACAAAGTGATTGTCTGTCATCTGTTGGGTTTGAGTCCCGCTAATTTCTGGAATATTAAACAGGGGAATGGTGGCGTGACGGTGATCGATTATCCCGATGGCCCCGATGGTGTGCCTGTTTTGCAAGCGATTAATATTACAACCCATTTGGGCGATATTTTAGACAAAACTGCCGCAGGAGCTTTATAGACTTTATCATCAGTTTTCGTGTTGAGTCTCTTGAAACATTAAACCAGATCGCATTTTATTCACAAAATAGCGGTCTTTTTTTGTGAATTAGACGAGGAGGGCGATCGCAGAAATCACGTTTTTTTTGAAGATCAAGTGTAAGATCGGCAACAGAAGGAAAGTAATTGAATAAGCTATTATTCAAAGCCACATCGAAAAATTTTTCTCCCCAGAATTTAGCCAATGACTTTTTACTTCAATCGTTTTAGTTAATGCTTAGCAATAGAAGACTTTCCAACTATTCATCAAAAAGGGAGTCTTTTTTTAGGTTTTACGCTTTTTTTTAAAATATATTAAGATGGCTACCATAGCTTGAGGGCCATGCTGATGATAGAACTCATTGAAAAATTGTTTTCGTCCGATACTTTTATTCCTCACGGACACTGTTATCTCTGGCAACCCGAATTAGTATGGTTGCACATTCTCTCAGACTCCCTGATTGTCCTAGCCTATTATTCCATTCCCCTCACTTTGCTTTATTTTGTCCAACAGAGGAAAGATTTACCGTTTAGTAAGATTTTTCTCCTGTTCAGTGCTTTCATTGTTTCCTGCGGCACTACTCACTTGATGGAGATTTGGACGCTCTGGCATCCCACCTATTGGTTATCTGGGGTAATAAAGGCGATTACGGCTTTTATCTCCATTTATACCGCCATTACCCTTGCGGAATTGATGCCTCTCGCGTTGAATTTGCCGAGTCCCGCCCAAATAAACCTTATTAACCAAAATTTAGAACAACAAATTCGCGATCGCCAGGAAACCGAAAAATCCCTAGAACTTCAAGCGGTGATCCTCCGCAATATGGCCGAAGGAATTTGTTTAGTGAGAGCGGATAGCGGAGTGATTGTCTATGCTAATCCTAAATTTGAACAGATGTTTGGTTATGGTCCCCAACGAACTTGATGGTCAGCACGTCTCCATTGTTAACTATCCCAGCGAAACAACAACACCTGAAGAGATCAATCAATCAATTCGGACAGCAGTATTAGCTAAAGGAGAACACACCTACGAAGTCCAAAATATCAAAAAAGATCAAACACCTTTTTGGTGTAGTGCCACCACTTCAGTCTTTAAGCATCCCGATTTTGGAGATGTTTTAGTCGCAGTTCAGCAAGATGTGACCGATCGCAAGCAAGCAGAAATTAAACTAAAACAATTAAATCAAGAATTAGAACAACGAATCGTAGAGGCCACCGTAGAACTCACCCAGACAAATAATCGCCTGCAAGAAGAATTAATTGAACGGGAGAAATTACAACGAGAATTACTGCAACGAGAACAACTCTTGAATGGTTTTTTTAATGCCGCTTCCACCGCCAATATTGGTTTATGTATCCATGATCGAAATCTCTCCTATCTCCAAATTAATCAGGCCCTAGCGGATATTCACGGTCTCTCGATCGCCGACCATCTGGGTAAAACCTGTACCGAAATTATTCCGAATATCGCCATAAATCTGGTTCCTGCCCTCAAAAGTGTGATAGAAACGGGAAAAGCGATCGATAAGCTAGAAGTCTCTGGCACAATGCCCAGTCAACCTGATGTTTTACGTTACTGGTTAGTCTCTTTCTTTCCTATTTTTGGAGAACAAGCAGAGGTCATTGCCGTCGGAAAAATTGTTTTAGAAATTAGCGATCGCAAACAAGTGGAAGATTCCCTGCGTCAGAGCGAAGAACAACTCCGTCTTGCCCTGGACGTCACCCATATCGGTTTTTGGGATGTAAACTTTCTAACCCAAAAGACCATTTGGAACGATAATCATTACAGCTTGTTTGGTTTAGAGCGAAATGCTATCAAGCCAAGTCTTGAAGCCTGGCAAGGGACTATTCACCCTGAAGATCGAGGTTGGGTAGTAGAGTATTTTACTAATTCATTGAAATCTCAAACCGATTATGAAGCCGAATATCGCATTGTTTGGCCTGATAGCTCTGTTCACTGGGTTTTATGCAAAGGAAAAGCCGTTTATGATGATGCGGGGCAAACCATACGTTCGATCGGATTAATTTTGGATATCACCGATCGCAAACTTGCCGAAGAAAAAATGCAGACGATTAATCAACAACTAGAGTCTAGTGTCGAAGAATTACGACAAAAAAATCAGGAAATGCAATTAGTGGGAGAAATCAGCGACTTTTTGCAATCCTGTTTAACCGTTGAAGAAGCCTGCGCGACCATTTCAACCCTGGCAAAACCATTGTTTCCTCACTGTACCGTCGGCATTTTCATGATTGCCAATTCCCGCAATCGTCTTGAATTAATTAATGCCTGGGGAAATGTGGCCTCCCTGGACACTCTCTTTCTTCCCAATGATTGCTGGGCCTTGCGACGGGGGCGATCGCATTGGATCGATCATGAACACCACGATCTTCTCTGCAACCATAGCGATCATCACCATCCCCCCGCCGAATCTCTTTGTATTCCCATGATTGCCCAAGGCGAAACCCTCGGATTATTACATTTATCTGCGTCAACCCCTGGAAATTTAACTGAATCTCGGCGACAGTTAGCGCGGACAATTTCGGAACAACTGAGTCTGGCGATCGCCAATTTAACCCTACGGGCAACTCTCCAAGCCCAAAGCATCCGTGATCCCCTCACAGGATTATTT
>CAWEDJ010000035.1:0-4649 GCA_963807635.1 uncultured cyanobacterium | reverse complement strand
ATAGACGCGATCGCGGGTAAATTTAAAAATAAACGTTGCAATCATCGTTACATTCCAGTAAGAGATTGAAATTGCAGTTTAAAATTGAGGTAGAAGATTAAATCGTCCTTTGACGTTTTTATTAAGACATTGACCTGTCTTTTCTAAGAAATTTTCAGTAATTTGGGATTGGATAGGTCAACTCAGGTGATATTCACTAGGAGAGAATTGAGTATGACTTATTCAAAAATTTTAGTTGCCCTAGATCGTTCGGATTTGGGAGATGTGGTTTTTCAGCAAGCGTTAGACATCGCTAAAATAGACAAACAGCATCCATCCCAGTTACTCCTTGTTCATTGCATTCCCGTAGAAAGTCAGGTTTTATCACCCTATCCCAGCTTTTATAGCGAAGAAATGGTGAGTTTTTCCCAATTAGTTCAGGAGCGTCTCAAAAAGGAGACCGAAGAAGTCGAACAATGGTTAGCCGATTACGACAAAGTTGCCGCCGATCAGGGTGTTGTCAGTGAATCAAAATGGAAAATGGGTGATCCAGGTCGCTGGGTTCGAGATTTGGCCGACAGTTGGGAAGCCGATCTCATTGTTTTAGGAAGACGTGGCCTGACGGGAGTGGCAGAAATGTTCTTAGGCAGTGTCAGCAATTATATTGTGCATCATGTGAACTGTTCGGTTTTAGTGGTGCAAGAGCCTACCACTAAGGCCAAAGCTTAATCGCACCAACATTGGGACGAGAGAAACATCTTACTGATTCAGCAGTGCATCGATTAAATCCTTGGTAGGGGCAATTTATGAATTGCCCTCGCTCAATTTTTTGTCCGAACATCAGGTAGAGAGCGATTAAGGGGAAAAATTTTGGCCATTGGGAAAAATAGCCGTAAGATAGGATTCATATTCTACCGATCGCACTATTTAAGATTGAAGGGATCTAAAATCTGGGTTAATGCGTCATTCCTTCAAGATTTCTTCGGTTAATGTTCTCTGTTCTTCCACCAATCTACCCTTGCTGGATCTATGCTACTTAGTATTGCGGATGTTTTTATTAAAAAGCCTGTTCTTACCACAGTCTGTACCATTGTCATCGTTCTCTTAGGCGCGATCGCCATTCCCCTGCTTCCCTTAGCAAAATTGCCCGATATGGCTCCGAAACAGGTGACTGTAACGGCGACCTATGTGGGGGCAGATGGTAAGACGACCGAAGAGAACGTCACGACAGTCTTAGAAAGACAAATCAACGGGACGGAACAGGTCATTTATATGAACTCCACCAGTGACAATACGGGCAATAGTACTACTAATGTCTATTTTCCAGTAGAAATGGATCGGAATATTGCCCAGGTATTGGTGCAAAATAATGTGGCGATCGCCCAATCAAGTTTACCCGAATCTGTTGCTCGTCAAGGGATTGTGACCCAGAAGCAGTCCCCTTCTGTAACCATTGCCTACGGAGTGCATTCGGACAAAGATGCTGGGGGTAACTTTATTTACGATGATATTTTTCTCAGTAATTTTGTTGACCGCGTAATTAATAATGAAATAAAACGCTTAGATGGGGTCGGAAGTACTGCCATTATTGGGGTTGGGCAATATGCTATGCGGTTTTGGCTTGACCCCGACAAGATCGCTGCCAGAAAATTGACCTCCCAAGACGTGGTTCAGGCAATCCAGACCCAAAATATTCAAATCGGGGCAGGGGGGGTGAACTTGCCGCCAGTCGATTCAGGACAGGAATTTCAAATTAACGCACGGGCGTTGGGTCGGTTTGTAACCCCAGCAGAAGCAGAAGAAATTGTCGTGAAGGTAGGGAATGATGGGACTCTGATTCGAGTCAAAGATGTGGGAAGGGTAACGGTTGGAGCGCAAAATTATCGACAAGTCAGTATTTTTGATGGCGCGCCCGCAGTGGCTTTCATTATTTATCAATTGCCAGGGACGAATGCCCTCAATACGGCGGCTTTGGTACGGGAAAAAATGGCCCAGCTCGAACCCCTTTTTCCCCCTGGATTGAAAGCGACGGTGGCTCTGGATAATACTTTATTCGTAACATCATCTTTGGCTGAAGCCGTCAAAACCCTGATTGAAGCCATTCTCTTAGTATTTTTAGTGATTTTTGTCTTCCTCCAAAACTGGCGGACAACCATTATTCCCGCGATCGCCATTCCCGTATCCTTGTTGGGAGCCATGGCCTTTGCCTTGGTTTTTGGGTTTAGCTTAAATCAATTAACTCTCTTCGGGGTGATTTTAGCCACAGGGCTAGTGGTGGACGATGGAATTCTAGTCGTAGAGGCGATCGAAACCAAATTATCCCAGGGCATGAGACCCCTGCAAGCCGCCCTAGATTCCATGAATGAATTAACAGGAGCCGTTATCGCCACCTCCATTGTGTTGATGGCTGTATTTATTCCTGTCACCTTCTTTCCAGGCACAACAGGGATTGTTTATAAGCAATTTGCGTTAATTATGGCCTTTTCCGTCGCCATTTCCACCTTTAACGCCCTCAGCTTTTCTCCCAGTATGTCCGCTATCCTCATGCGTCCGAAGAAAGAAGCCCATGGCCCCTTAGCAATCTTTTTTAATAGCTTTAATTGGTTTTTTGACCGACTTAAAGATGGCTATAGCAAGATAGTCGAATTCCTAATCAGCGTCCGTTTATTAGTCATTCCCATTTTTATTGCCGCCCTTGTCGCAACGGGTTGGGTTTATACCATTACCCCCACAGGATTTATTCCCGAAGAAGACCAGGGTTACTTTTTCATTTTAGGTAATGCCCCCCCAGGTGTTTCTATTCAATACACGAAAAGACTCATCCAACAAGTAACCGACATTGTTCAATCCAGAGAAGAAGTTGAACACGTCTTGGGGATGGGAGGCTTTAGCTTTTTGGGAAATGATAGTAGTAAATCCCTCTTTTTTGTGAAATTAAAAAACTGGGAAGAGAGACCTGGACAAAAAGCATCCGTCTTTGGGATACTAAACGAAATTAACCGAGAATTAGCAACCAAAATTACAGACGCACAGGTATTTGCGGTAAACGCCCCTCCCGTTGATGGCTTGAGTAGTACAGGGGGACTAGATTTTTATATTCAAAATCGGGGTGGTTTACCAATGGAAGCGTTGGTAGATAATATCAAAAAATACATGGAAGCTGCGCGAAAACTTCCTGAATTGAATCCCCGTAGTGTTTTTACCCAATTTACTTTTGACGCGCCTTTATTAGAAATTTCTGTCAATCGGAATCAGGCCAATGCTCAAAATGTTAGTATCGACGAGATTTTTAGTACATTAGGAACCTATCTGGGATCGACCTATGTGAATCAATTTGTTCTCGACGGTCGGCTTTATCAAGTTTACGCCCAAGCCGAAGGGGATTTCCGCTCTAATCCCCAGGATATTAGTCGCCTCTATGTCCGCTCTCGCACAGGGGCATTGGTGCAATTAGGCAATTTAGTAAACGTTAAACCTATCACCTATCCGCCCATTATTACTCACTTTAATGTTTATCCTGCGGTCGATGTGCAAGCGGCTCCCGCCCCTGGTTTTAGTACGGGTCAGGCAATGGCGGCGATGGAAAAACTAGCAGACGAAATTCTTCCTGTCAGTTTCGGCTATGAATGGTATGGAACGGCTTATCAAGAGAAACAATCGGGGGGAGCCGCTCCTATTATCTTTGGTTTAGCCTTTATCATGGTGTTCCTGGTACTGGCGGCCCAATATGAAAGCTATGTTGATCCGACCATTATTATGATGACCGTTCCCCTAGCGATTTTAGGGGCGATGGGGGCGGTTCTGTTACGGGCTAATGCTCAGCTTGCCACTAACGCAGTCTGGCCCAACGTGAATAATAATATTTACGTTCAGGTTGCGCTCGTCATGTTAATTGGTCTTGCGAGTAAAAACGCGATTCTGATCGTGGAATTTGCAAACCAGGCGATGGATTTGGGGATGAGTATTTCTAAAGCGGCGGCTTTTGCAGGAAAAGAACGTCTCCGACCGATTTTGATGACAGCAATTTCTGGTTTAGTGGGTTTCTGGCCTTTGGTCATTGCATCAGGAGCGGGGGCGATGAGTCGTTGGTCTTTGGGGACAGCGATTTTTGGGGGTTATTTAATTTCTACGATCCTCAGTTTATTTTTGGTTCCCGTTCTCTTTGTGGTGATTAAGGAATTGGAACATCGTTTCCTTTCAGGTGGAGGAGATGGCAAATCGGGTTCTTCTGGAAAGGAAAAAAAGGTAGAACCGATCAAAGAAGTCCCAACAGTAACCAAGGAGGAACCCAATACTGTGCCGACAGCTTTTAATGCGGCTCCCTAAAATGAATAGGTCGCGTGATTCTGAAATAACATTTATTATTTTTATTTTGACTGATGGGTATTGATCCAGAACCTGACTTTTCCCGTTAAGTGCGGATTGCAAGCTGCCAGCCTTGGCAAAGGTCATGCAACTTCAACCAACCGCGCCAAAGGACTTGGATACCAAGAGGTGTTTTACGACGATGTTCGAGATAACCGCCTAGAAAAGCAACAGACTCGACAGCCCAAGCAACAGTCAAAATAGGGGGAAGTTTTTTAGAGGAGGCGGCTTTTAAAACCTGAAGTTGAAGAGGATTAAGAATTTCAATCGCGAGAGCATCGGGCTGGGTACGATGAAAATAAGTA
>CAWEDJ010000034.1:0-29889 GCA_963807635.1 uncultured cyanobacterium | reverse complement strand
TTAGCCAAAAAAAGCGGATGAAGAGAGAGGACTGAATGTAGTAGAGTGATAGTCTTCAAAAACAACACCTCGAAAACCACAGACAGCCCATGTTGGACATACTAACACTCTTGCAATGCCTAGTACCAGAAATAAAAGTGACAACGATGCGTCAGTTGAGGCGTATTATCATGGCAATGTTAGGCATGAGCGGACGAGTGACAATGTTGGGAATCTCCCGTTGGGCAGGAACTGGTGGTAGTTATCGGACAGTGATGAGATTTTTTCATACAGTCATCCCCTGGGCAACAGTATTTTGGATATTTTTTCGTCGGCATTTGTTCTCTCCAAACGATGTTTATTTGCTGGCAGGAGACGAGGTAGTGATAACGAAAGCGGGCAAAAAAACTTATGGATTAGATAGGTTCTTTTCAAGTCTATTCAGTAAACCAATATCGGGACTATCTTTCTTTACATTATCGTTAGTAAGTGTTGAACAAAGACACTCATTTCCGATTCAGATAGAACAGGTAATCAAGAGGGATGTAGAAAAAAGTAGTATCTCGCCAATTCCAGAAGTAAAACCTCAAGAAAAACGGGAACGAGGACGACCAAAAGGAAGTAAGAACAAAAATAAAAAAGAGGTAGTTCTTACACCTGAATTATTACGAATTAAGAAAATGATTAATGAGTTAGTCAAGTTAATAGCAAACTTTATTCCCCTCACTTACTTGGTCTTAGACGGTCATTTTGGAAACAACAATGCTTTACAGATGGCGAAGCAGGTTAACTTCCACATCATTTCCAAGTTACGTCATGATTCAGCACTGTATATACCTTACCAACATTCTGACCCGAATCATCCCTCTCGTCGTAAATACGGGGATAAGCTGAACTGGCAGAATATTTCTGATGAATATTTGCGTCAAAGTATTATTGAGGAAGATATCCAAACCGATACTTATCAAGCTACCTTACTGCACAAAGAATTTGCCCAGTCCCTGAATGTAGTGATTTTGGTGAAAACCAATCTCAAAACTAATGCACGCAGTCACGTAATTCTCTTTTCCAGTGACTTAACTTTATCCTATGACAAAATTATCGACTACTATAAACTACGCTTCCAAATCGAATTTAATTTTCGTGATGCCAAGCAGTTTTGGGGATTGGAAGATTTTATGAACCTCGGTCAAACCTCTGTTACTAATGCGGCTAACCTTTCTTTTTTCATGGTCAATTTATCCCATCTTCTTCTAGCTCAGTTCCGTGAAGATAATCCTGGCTCTGGCATTGTTGATCTTAAAGCTTACTACCGTGGTTTGAACTATGCTCATACAATGTTAAAAATGATTATATTGATTAGATTCAGTCATTTTTTAAATTCTCTAATGTAAATTCTGTCCCGTGAATTTGATTATATTCAGCGACAACTTCTTCCACAGTGTAGAAATTTTCGTCATCTTCACTCATCCATTCTATTTCTATCGCTGTTCTATCAGAGAAGGAGAGTTATAATTAAGAAAAAGCCCTAAAAGAGGTAGGTGGTATATGGTTAAGCCACGGGTAGCGCAAGAAACAGTGAAATTCATTGATGAATACTGTGAAGTGTATAGAGACTTATTCGCAGAAGTGAGAAGTTATGAATATTTTAAATATATCCATTTGGGATTAATATCAGAGAAAAAAAGAAAGACATTTCCAGCAATAGCGGAAGTAGCGGGGCTAGAAAATAGTCAGGGAATAGATTATTTTATAGAAAAATCAGAGTGGTCAGTAGAGGAAGTAAGAAAGAGAAGATTAAAGTTAATTTTAAATGAAGTAAAAGAGGAGGAAATAATGGTAATTATAGACGAAACAGGAGATAGAAAAAAAGGGAATAAAACAGATTATGTGAAGAGACAATACATAGGAAATCTAGGAAAGATAGAAAATGGAATAGTGGCAGTAACAGCCTATGGCGTAATAAGAGGAATGACATTCCCCTTATTAAGTGAAGTGTACAAACCAAAGTCAAGATTAAAAGAAGGAGATGAATACAAAAGTAAGCCAAAAATTGCAGGAGAAATGATTAAAAAGCTGAAAGAGTTAGGATTTAAAATTAAAATCGTATTAGCAGATAGTGAATATGGTGAAAGTGAGAATAATTTTGTTAGTATCTTAGAAAAAGAAAAACTAGACTTTGTGCTAGCGATTCGGAGCAATCACGGAGTATGGTTGGCACCTGAGCAAAAAGTAAGATGTAATAAATGGAGAGAGTTCACCAGAATATTCTCAACAGGAAAGAAAGAAATCAGATATATAAGAGAGATTATATTCGGTAAAAAAAGAGAAATAAGATATTGGCAAGTAACAGATAATACAGAAACGCTACCACCGAACTCCACTTTCTATATTATGACAAAAGTAGCCAACATTAAATATAAAGAAGTTGGTAACTTGTACGGAGTAAGAAATTGGGTAGAGTACGGTTTAAAGCAAAGTAAAAATGAATTAGGATGGGCAGATTTTCGAGTAACAGAATATAAAAAAATTGAAAAGTGGTGGGAACTGGTCATGAGTGCTTACTTAATGGTGAGTCTTCAATCAGAAGCCTTGAACAAATCCAGAAAACCTCCTGATACATTAGCTGAATCTGCTCAAGAAGAAATGCAGAAACACCCAAAATGGAATAAGGGAAAGGGCTGGAAAAATACCCTCAATAATTTACAATTGTTTATTCAGCCATTATGTTACTTCAATCTGCTTAAATCTTGGTTAGTCGTGATTTTTACTCCTCAAATACTGCGAGTATTTTGTCGTCTATTCTTCCAGTTAAGTAAACTAACAAATTCTCTGTTGGAGATGATTTTTCCGCGTGATTTCTATCTATCTTCTGCCTAGATTGATAGAACAGCGCTATAGCGAACCTAAATCAATTGTGAAAACTCCAAGCTCTTTTGACTTATTCTTTATTTCTAACAGAAGTCATAGAGAGAAGCTAATTGAGCTTTTGGAAATTAAACGATTTCATCTGTTGCCTGTTCACATCTCATTTAGACTGGCTATACTTAATAGATTTGGGAATCAAACCTCTACAAATAATTAAATCGTCATTTATTACGGATTTGCTGTTATGGCTTCACAGGATCAAAATATTGATCATAGCAGGATTGAAAATAGTAGTGTTCAGCAACTTCAGACGGAAGGAGATGCAATTGGTTTTAACAATAGTGATCACAATAAAGTCACGATTAGAAATATTGTTCTGAGCTTATTTGGTCGCTCTGAATCGAATCAGGTGGATTGGGATTGGGCAAAATTATTATTAGAAAAAAAGCAATTACCTGAAATTCGTAAACGTTTGACAGATACGTTGGGCTGAGAACGGATTTTAATGGATGTTTCGATTGCCGAACAGCAAGCCTGGGTTAATCGTTTACAGGTGGATCGTCAGTTGCAAATTAATGGCAAAGATGGCGGTTTTCTTGATCCAAATAAACTATTAATTGAAACTTTTGGACGAGATGATATTTCAGGAAAATTATTAATTTTAGGTGCGCCTGGTTCGGGGAAAACAACGGCATTATTGAGTTTAGCATAACAGTTAGTGATAGGAGCAATTAATCAACCCAAAACGGTGATTCCAGTTATTTTGGAGCTTTCGACCTGGCGCGAGGATAGTCAAAGTATTGAGGCTTGGATTATTGAGCAGTTGTATGATTTGCATGGGGGAAATCGTAAACGAAAAATTTATGAGCAATGGCTAGAGAGACAGGTTTTATTGCCGTTATTGGATGGGTTAGATGAGTTGGGTTTGGAACGGCAAAAAAAGTGTACAGAGAAGTTAAATGAATTTGCGCGAACCTATCCGCAATTGGTGGTTTGTTGTCGGGTTAGGGAATTTGAAACGGCTAATATTAAGTTGAATAATCTGAATGGGGCGATTCTGTCTTCAGGAATTATCCGATAGATAAATTGAGGCTTATTTTCAGAGTATTAATCGGGCTAATTTATGGTCGGAAATGGAAATTAATTTGGCGTTACAAGGGTTATTGCAAGAAACGGTAGAAGGTGAACATGGTTTATTGCGAGTGCCTTTATTTATTAAGCTTTTGGCTGATGTTTATGACCATCAAGAGCCGATTAAGAGCAAGGCTGATTTATTAGAAAAATATGTTGAACGTCAGCTATCTTTTGATCAACGTTCTTCGGATCGCAGAAAAGACTTACAAAATCATCGTTGGGCTTATAAAACTGTAGAAAAAGAACCAAAATTAGATGAAACGATTAATAGTTTAAGTTGGGTTGCTAGACAATTGCAAGCTAATGTAGCGAGCCTAAATCAATTGTGAAAACTTCAAGCTCTTTTTACTGATTCCTTATTTCTAACAGAAGTCATGGAGAGAAGCTAATTGAGTTTTGGGAAATTAAAAGATTCCATCCTTGGCCTGTTCACATCTCATTTAGGTTGGCTATACCTGTTTTAATCGTTTCCATTCTTCATAATTAATCAGGGTTGCGATCGCTTTTCCTTCCTTTTCAATGACAATTTGCTCTTGGTCAATGCAGTTTAGAAAATCATCAAAAGAGTCTTGAACTTGAGTAATATTAACTGTTTTCATAATAAAACCTTTATTTTCAACACCATTATAGCGTAACGCAAACACCCACTCTACGAAAATACAGAATATTGTATTTACCGCGCAGTAAGCTGTTAGTCATTTAAATAGCATATAATGAAAGTAAAAAAGGAGAAAAGTCATGCCAGTAAAAAATCATCTAAAAACGGATGAAAAACAGAAACTACAAAACGAACTGAAATATAATGAACATCCAGATATCAGGGAGAGAATCCTGATATTATTATTACAAAATGATGGTAAAACTCAACAAGAAATAGCAGATTTTGTAGGATGCTCATTAAGAAAGATAGCCTATTGGTGTGTTCATGGAGATGCCAATAACCTGGAAAGCCTAAAAGATAAAAGAATGGAAGGGAATTATCAAAAAGCGACTCCAGAATATGTTAATAAACTTTTGGAGGTAATAGATAAAGACCCCGAAGAATTAGGTTACGAATTTGGGAGATGGACAGCACAAAGATTAGCAAAATATTTAGAAAGAGAGACAGGAATAAAGTTAAGTGGAAGTCAAGTAAGAAGAATATTAAAATCAAAAAAGTATGTGTATATTTGGGCAAAATATAGCTTAGAAGAAAGCCAAGACCCAGAGAAAAGAAAGCTATTTAAGGAAAAATTTGATAAATATTTAAAAATAGCAAAAGAGTCGCCAGAGCGTCTCCAGATATGGTTTTGGGATGAATCTGGGTTCGGTTTGAGGGTGTTAAGACGAAAAAATTGGAGCAAAAAAGGAAAAAGAAAGAAAGTGAAGGGAAATAGAAGAAAAGGAAGAGTAAATGTAATGGGAGCATTGAGACTTTCAGATAAAAAAACACGAGTAGAATTTCTAGAAAAAGGAACAGGAGAAAACTTCTTTAAAGTGTTGGAAGGGTTTTATGAAGACATAAAAATAGAATGGTCAGAAAATGGTAATAAAATAGAAGAGTTTGAAATTAACGGGCGAAAAATACTGGTTATATTAGATAATGCAAGTATTCATAAAAAGAAAGAGTTTCTAGAGAAAATAAAAGAGAAAATGCCGAATTTAATAATAGAGTTTTTACCAGAATATAGTCCAGACTATAACTTAATAGAGTTGGTATGGCATTCAGCGAAAGAGTTTATTGCAAACCGTCTATTTAAGTCAATAGAAGAACTAGAAGAACTCCTTAACCGATTACTAAATGAGGGGGAGCTAGTTATAAATTGGGGGCGGAAGCTAAAAAACAAGGGTAACGCTGTCAATGCAGTTTAAATGCTCAACAGCTTATTAAGATGATAAGCGATATGCCTCTCGTTTTGTGGTGTGTTTTGTACAGCTACCTAATGTGAAAAATGACAAAAACAAACGAACTAGAGTTAGAATTTCAGTATTATGTTACGCTTTTAAGTGGAATTAAACAATTAGAGGCTAATCTTGAGATGGTAACGGCACAAGATATACAGGCTGGCATTCTTCTTGTTACGAGAGCCAGTGATTTGTTGAAAAAAGCTAAAGAATTATCTGATAAAACTCAAAATCTTGAAATTAAGGAGATTATCGTTGAATTAAGGTCAACATTGGTCGATACTAAAAATTTATTAGTTGAAACCAAGTCTGAAGTTGTTAATCTTAAGGAAGAAAATGATGCTTTAAAGGCGAGAATTAAAGTATTAGAGCAATCTGCTATCAATTTAGATAAACCGATTTTTCGGGATGGGCTTTATTATTCTTAGGATGGAGACGGCCCTTTTTGTAGTGTTTGTTATGACAAAAATAAAGAATTTATTAGAGTTACTGCTTTTCAACCCCCTTTTAATAGTTTTGGGGATTATCAATGTCAAAACTGTGATGCCTTTTTTGGATAACCATCATTTATTGATCGAAGGGTTTTATCCCATAGCCATTGTGAAAAAAAAATAATCTTAGATAGCAAAAAACTCCCGTATTTTATCAATTAAGTAACAGCACTTAAGTAATAAGACGAAATTATTTACACAGATCTTTACTGTTATACAAGGTTTTTAAGCCGATTTTTGCGTAATTAATTTTGTACAACTACTTATGATTATGGGCGATATCCCTTTTTATTGAAGAGGAAAATAGGGACAGCTTTGACCTCATTATGTAAAGATTTGTAATCGCAAACTGGGGTGAGTCATCGACAACGAGGGGAAAACTGGTAAAATTTGGCATTAAGTAAACTGGACAAACCCTGTTAATTGTCTTCCTTCGGGAATACAGAAAATCAGGTTTTTTTGAAATACGGACTTATCAAGGAATAAAAATCTATGGCTATCAAACGTGGAGACACCGTTAAAATCAAGCGTCCCGAATCCTATTGGTACGGAGACGTTGGAACGGTTGCAACGGTAGAAAAAAGCGGTATTCTCTATCCCGTAATCGTCCGTTTTGAGCGCGTCAATTACGCGGGTTTTAGCGGTAGTGCTTCGGGCATCAACACCAACAACTTTGCAGAAAGCGAGTTGGAATTGGTGAAATCTGCTCCAGCAAAAGGTTAAGATCATCAGGGAGATTCTCCTTGTCGATTTTTTTAAATTAACTGATTGTGCCAGAGTTACCAGAAGTTGAAACGGTTTGTCGGGGTCTTAATCAATTGACCTCGAATCAAGTAATTAAAGGGGGAGAGGTGTTGCTGCTTAGCACGCTGGCTTACCCCTTTTCTGTTGACCAGTTTTGGCAGCAGTTGCGGGATGTCAGGATTCTAACCTGGCAAAGACGGGGGAAATATTTATTGGCTGTCTTGGAAACCTCTGAGGGAAAATCGGCGGGTTATTTGGGGGTTCATCTCCGTATGACGGGACAGTTACTCTGGGTCAAGGCCAATGAGGAGCGATCTCGTCATACCCGAATTTATTTTGAATGTGAACAGGGTCAGGAATTACGGTTTGTGGATATTCGCACCTTTGGCAAAATTTGGGCAATTCCACCAGAAGTAAAGCCAGAAACGATTATGACGGGTTTACAAAAGTTAGGGCCAGAACCATTTTCAACGGATTTTTCCGTCAGTTATCTCCAACAAAAATTAAGCAAAAGCCAGCGATCGCTTAAAATCGCCTTGTTAGATCAAAGATTGGTGGCAGGATTAGGCAATATTTACGCCGATGAGGTTTTATTTCGCTCAGGCATTCGGCCAACGGTTTTTGGTAATACCTTAAGACCTAATCAAATTGAAAAATTACACCAAATGATTATCGAAGTCCTCCAAACCGCGATCGCATCAGGGGGGACAACTTTCAGCGATTTTCGGGATGTGACGGGAATCAATGGCAACTATGGCGGAGTTGCTTGGGTTTATGGTCGCAAGGATGAACCCTGTCGAGTCTGTGGAACGCTGATTGAACGAATTAAATTGGGGGGAAGATCGAGCCATTTTTGTCCTCAATGTCAGGGGTAAACATCGCCCCCTAAATCCCCCAATTCTGGGGGACTTTCAATCGAGAAAATGTCCGAACTCCCGCCAAACTTTGGCAGCAGGAAGCAAAACATATCGACAATAAATAACATAATAATTTCTATCGATAATCCCATGATCAATTTAAAGTTAACAAAGCTTGATGATGAAGGCGTAAAACGTCTTTTTATTGGTGCAATTTTTATTACCCTAGCTATTTTTTTATTAAAATTTTGTCTAACAGGTTTTGGGGTTTTTGGAGACGGTATTGGTTATTATGGCCCCCTGCGATCGCTATTATTTGACGGTGATTTAAAAGTATTAAATGAGCATGAATTTTATTCTCAATCGGCTTCTATTTTTGGCGGTGCAGTCCGTTCGACAGGGCCAGGGGTGGAATACAGCAAATACACGATTGGTATGGGTTTAATTCTTTTACCTTTTTTTGCGATCGGGCATTTAGTCGCCTTAGCTCTTGGTTTAATTGGGTTGAATGTCGAAGCCAATGGCCTAACCTGGCCCTACGAATTGTTTTATTGTTTGGGCAGTATCGGCTTAGGAATTACGGGATTATGGTTGAGTTACCGCACAGCACGACACTATTTCAGTCTAACGGCTTCGGCGATCGCGGTGGGAGGGATTTGGTTTGCCTCTCCTCTGACCTATTATTTGTTAATTGAAGTCTCGATGTCCCATGCGGTTTCGCAATTTTTAATTTCTCTATTTTTATATTTTTGTATTACAAAACCTTGGCAAAAAGAACGGCGATTACAAATCGTATTAGGGGGAATTTTAGGCATAGCGGCCTTAGTTCGTCCCAGGATATTTTATTTATTATTGTTCCTGTTTTAATCGGTTGGTTAGGAATAGAAGAAAATTCAAATCCTCAAGTTAAAAAAATAAATTTTCGAGACTTATTTAAACTTCAATATTTAAGCGCGATCGCCTTAATTTTAGTCGTAACAGTTTTAATGCAATTACCCCAACTTATTATTTATGTTTGGCAATACGGAGGGTTGAGTCGTATTCCCTATTTAGAAGAAGGCAAGGCAAGGGGTTATGGGCAAAGTTTTCATTGGTTTCAACCAGCCGTTTTTCAAGTTTTATTTTCAGGGTATCGAGGACTATTTAGCTGGCATCCTTTAACTCTATTCGCTGTAATGGGTTTAGGTCTTTTAGCCCGAAAAATGACCCGTTTGGCTTGTATTTTATTAATTGCAGTGGGTTTACAAGTCTATGTAATTAGTGCCTGGTGGTGTTGGTGGCAGGGTGCAAGTGTGGGCGGCAGAATGTTTGCCAACTGTAGCTTAATTTTTATTTTTGGTTTAGCCGCTTTATGGGATTATTTTCCTGGCAGACAATGGAAAAAATGGGGAATTGGTATTAGTTGTTTTTTGACTTTCTGGAATGTTTTAATTATTCTTCAATATCAATCTGCTCTGATTCCCCCTGAAGATCCCATTACCCTCAGCCAATTATATCAAAATCAGTTCAAAGTGATTCTTTTTTTTATACAACGAATTTTACAAAAAATAAGAACATAAAAGAAAATCAAAAAGACATAAAAAGGACATAAAATATTATGTCCCTACGGGTATTTTCCGTGTTATTGTAATTAATTCACGACATCACGCCTGTAAGTTTTTCTTTAAAAAAGCCATCGTTTTTTTCCAAGCATCTTCTGCGGCAGTGGCATTATAACGAGTTCCTGATGGATTAGCAAAGGCATGATCAGCGTTCGGATAAATATGAATCTCGACGGATTTATCCAAGGATTTTAAAGTTTGCTCAAATTTTTCAACTTTGGCAACAGGAATACTTTTATCCAATTCTCCAAAAATTCCTAAGATTGGCATTTCTAAAACTTTTAATTTATTACGATCGCTTTCTATCCCTGAGCCGTAGTAAATCACAGTCGCGTCTATTTTTTTAGGTAATAATAGGGCAGTATTTAAGGAAGAAGTTCCTCCAAAACACCAGCCAATTGTGCCGATTTTACCTGCTTTGGTTTTTGTTTTTAAATAATCATAGGCTTGCTCAATATTACTATCAAAATTTTTCCGATTTTGTGAGGCTTTTTTCATAAAAGTTATCGCGTCTTCGGGTTTATCGGCTACCTGACCTTCATACAAATCAACGGCTAAAGCGGTATAACCTTCTGCCGCTAATTTTTCGGTCATTTTTTGGATATTGTCATTCAATCCCCACCATTCATGGAAAACGAGGAGAGCAGGGGCATCAGCTTTAGCTTGCGGCGATCGCGCTAGATACCCTTTGATCGTTTTATCACCAACTTTTGCATAATTCACCCATTCTCCCTTAACTACATCAGTTGAGGCAATTTCTAATTGGGGGGAAGCAACGGGGCGATCATGTTGATGGAGATTCCAGGTTTGTTGAATGGAATCAGGGACATTTTGGGCGGTGACTTGATGGGTGATACCTATCAAAATAAGGGCAGATAATAGGGCTACAATACCTAGTCGTAAAAATTGACGTTTGATCATGGTTAATGCTGAGAGAATGTATAGTCATCATTATTCTATAATGAACCTAGTATCAAACAAAAAAAAGGATTCTATCATGGTCGCAATTTTTCCCACTCCTACACAAATTTCATCAAATTTACCTTATATTTCTGGTGAAGAATCTAACATTCAAGCGATCGCGAATAATGATGATCCTGTTTTTTTATCTACAACCAATTTAAAATTAGCGGATATTAATGCGGGATTTGCCTGTGCCTTGCATATGCACCAACCTACCATTCCCGCAGGACAAAATGGATCTTTAATTAGTCATCTCCAATATATGTATGAACATTCAGGAGAAGGAGATAATCATAATGCCGATCCCTTTGCCTGGTGTTATCGGCGTATGGGTGAAATTATTCCCCAATTAATTCAAGACGGTTGCAATCCGCGCATCATGTTGGATTATTCAGGAAATCTGCTTTGGGGCTTTCAACAAATGGGTCGTAATGATATTTTAGATAATCTCAAAAAGATTATTTGTAATCCCCAATATCAACCTTACGTTGAGTGTTTAGGAACCCTGTGGAGTCATGCGGTCGTTCCCTCTACGCCGATTCCCGATGTAAAACTCCAAATTCAGGCTTGGCAACATCATTTTGCCTCAATTTTTGGTTACGAAGCCCTAAAACGAGTGAAAGGTTTTTCGCCTCCTGAAATGCATCTGCCGAACCATCCTGATACGTTATACGAATATATTAAAGCTCTTAAAGAATGCGGTTATCGTTGGTTAATGGTGCAGGAAAATTCGTTAGAAAATTTAGATGGTTCGAGTCTAAATCATGAACAAAAATATATTCCTAATCGTTTAGTTGCTCGCAATTCCCAAGGTGAAACGATCAGTATTACCATACTCATTAAAACCCAAGGCTCGGATACCAAATTAGTGGCCCAAATGCAGCCCTATTATGAGGCGAAAGGATTAAGAAAACAACAAATTAGTGGTATCACCATTCCTTCCCTGGGAACCCAAATTGCGGATGGTGAAAATGGTGGGGTGATGATGAATGAATTTCCTCCTGCTTTTATTAAGGCTAATCATGAAATTCGTTCTGAAGGTGGGGGAAAAGTCGGGACAGTTGCCATTAATGGAACGGAATATTTAGAGTTAATTGAAGCAGCAGGTGTTGATCCCAATGATTATCCCAAAGTCCAAGCAGTTCATCAACACAAAATTTGGCAACGGGTTAATCCTGAGCAATCAACCCCCGAATGGGTAGAAAAGGCGATCGCGGAATTAAAAGAAACCGATCATCGCTTTCACATGGACGGAGCTTCCTGGACAAATAACCTAAGTTGGGTGCAAGGCTATGAAAATGTCTTGGAGCCGATGAATAAACTCAGTGCCATGTTTCATCAAAAATATGATTCCCTAGTACAAAACGATGCAACCGTTACCCAAAATCCCGATTATCAAGAGGCTCTGCTCTATAATCTGTTGGTGCAAACCAGTTGTTTTCGTTATTGGGGTCAGGGGGTTTGGACGGACTATGCCCGTGAGCTTTATCGTCGGGGTGAGGCGATTATTCATCGTTAATTGGTGAAATTAGGCGATCGCTTTTTTAACTTGATGAGAAGGCGATCACATGATGTTAAGAGAGGGAATACCAACAGTGAGATTCACCCCTAAAGAGTGCCACGAAAAAACTGCCGACATGGTGACTGAGTTTTTGGAATTACTAGGGGTTTAGTCAGCGATCACATAGCTATTTTAAAATTAATATCTTCAATAAAACTCATTATGATATTGAGCAAATACTTTAGAATCAGGTCGAAAATATTCACAATTTGCTGCCTGATTAGAATTTCCAGTAGTTTTTAAAAATTTACAAAATATCCCTCCATCACTGTATAAAGATGTGTTAATAGCATGGTATCTACATAGAAAACAGTTTTTGATTTTTATCCCTTTTTTGTAACATTCGACAACTTGATGTTTGTAAAGATCACTTCGTTGATAACTAATCGAAAAGTCACTGCAATCATGAGAAAAGCTTAAATACTCAATATGTAAAATATTGTTTTGATCAAGAATTTCTAATTCTTGTATTGACTTTCTAAACAGAATACTTTTACCATTTTTGTAAACGATGAAAACAGTGTATAAAATATCTTCTTTTGCATAAGGAACAATCCCCTGATAGCATTGGCCTTTACACCATATTTTAGTTTTAGTTTTCTTAAAGTTAAAAAATCTAATTTTTTCAGATTCTGTTAATAGGCAAGATTCAATAATTTGAATGTCTTCTTCAGAGTCAACTTTAAATTCTATAATTCGATAACCTGATTCTATTTTTGTTGCCTCAGATTTGTGCGTAACGTAAATTTCAAAAAATAGCTTATCCCCATTTATTGCTTCTAGTAAAACATCAGGAATAAATGAACTTTCTCTTGTTTCTAAATACACTTTTTTAAAAAAATCAGTTAAGTTATGTTCAGATAATTCAGAATCTAGTTGACAATCTGTCAAAAACTCTTCTCTATAAAAATTACAAATTCTTTCCATCAAAATTTTGATTTTAAATGGCTTATTGTTATTCAAACAATCTTGATACGTATCATAAAATTTTAGCTTTGCAAGTTTATGTAGGTAAGTTTCTGGGGAACAATCATCTTTGGTAATTACTTTATGTCTAAAGTGCTTAACTCTTGTTGCTCCCAAAACAGCAACCATTTCACAGTCACAACTTAGACAAGTAAACTTATCTAATTTAAATCCATTTTCTCTAGATAAGTTATTAATATTAACTATCATTTCTTGGGAGTTATATGCAAACTTATATTTAATCATCTTTCTTGTTTAAGTGCGATCACTTTCTCTGCTCAAGTGCGATCGCCCTAGAATTTTATGATAGAAGGATAACTCTTCCAAAAGGCGGCAAAGTCAGTTCACCTGTTGATTCATTCCAACGAATTGCAGGAGCAGTGGCGATCGCTGGTTAGGGATTAGAGAAAAAGCCAAACTTAATAATGGCCCCGATGACGGCAACAATCAAAACCCAGATTTGTCGGTTTTGACTGGTTTCGAGCTTATCTACTCGTTTGTCCAGTCCGTCCAACTTTTCTTCTATCCTGGGCAAAGCTTCTAACTTGATTTCAATACGTTCTAACCGACTGTCAATCTTGGCTAGGACATCTTTTAAATCAGTTTCAACGATAACTGGGTTACTCATGGGTTACACTTTTCTTAGTATTTGTAGAATGGATTGGGAGAAGTTAACGGCTTCTCCCTTTCTGCTTTCTAGGATAACGGATAAGGCAATGTCAGCGATCGCTTACTTCGATAGTGTGATCGCCGCCCTTCTAGGCTGAGTCAAGGAGCGCAACCCAACGATGAGAAATGATCACCTGATTGTAGGTTATTGCGATCGCTTTCTCCGATCAAGTGCGATCGTCCTAGAATTTTATGATAGAAGGACAACTCCTCCAAAAAGCGGCAAAGTCAGTTCACCCGTTGATTCATTCCAACGAATTGCCGTATCAGTGCCGATCGCCAATTGATATTTTTTCCAGTTTGGTAACACTAGCGTTATAGATTGATCTTGATTATTAAGGGCGATCGCGTAATTGCCTAATTGATAGCCATAAAAGCGATGCACAAATAATGACAGCTTGCAGTGGTTGAGACCAATGCTGGGAACCTTGGCGACGCATTAGCCATCAGTTTTCTTGAAAATTTGACAGTAGAATAGCCATTAGCGAAGAGTAATTGTTCCTTCAAGACTAATCTTAAATAACCTTGCTCAAGTTTTGTTTCTCTTCATCTCCTAACTGACAACTATGACAAAGCCCAAAAAATTCCAATGTATGATAGTACACCTTGAACTGATGGGAAAATTCTAATTTATTTTCTAAATCATGGACAGGACATTCCGCGATAGGAATTGATCGCCCGCAATTGACACAGGTGAGATGGTGTTGATCGGATTGGGTCAAACTATAGACAGATTCACCATTAGTCAACTTTCGCGACTGGATTGCCCCTTGCAGTTTTAAACCTTCTAAGGCACGATAGACAGTGGCAAGCCCAATGCTTTCATTGCGCTGTCGTAGCTCTGAATACAGATCCTGGCCGACATCGCTTGGTTTAACGTTTTCAGCAGGCGAAATAATCGCTCTTGAGAACGGGTAAGGGGAGCTTTCATGAGTCTGGAACCGTTGTTAGTTAGTTTATATCTTAATTTAATGTCTCAACAATATCAGTGTCGCATTTATGTCACGCTTCGTCCCTCTGTCCTCGATCCTGCGGGAACAGCCGTTCAATCAGGATTACAGCAATTGGGCTATTCAGAGGTGGAACGCGTGAGAGTGGGTAAGTATATTGAGCTTACGCTTAGGGCTGAGGACGAAGAAACAGCCAAACAACATCTAGACCAAATGTGTGACCAGCTTTTAGTTAATACGGTCATTGAAAATTATTCTTTTGAGTTAACGCCAGTGGCATAAGGGGATCGTAATGAAATTTGGAGTAATCGTTTTTCCAGGGTCTAATTGCGATCGCGATGTGGAGATGGTGACGAAGGGAATATTGAATCAACCGACTCGTTTTGTCTGGCATCAAGACACGGATATTGATGATTTGGATGTGATCGTCATTCCAGGCGGATTTAGTTACGGTGATTATTTGCGATGTGGCGCGATCGCTCGTTTCTCTAATGTCATGAAATCTGTCATGGAACACGCCAGCCAAGGAAAATACGTTTTAGGAATTTGTAACGGATTTCAAGTTCTCACCGAAGCAGGATTATTGCCAGGCGCATTGATTCGCAATCGAGATTTACATTTTATCTGCGATCAGGTTCCCCTCAGAGTTGAACAAAACCAATCTATTTGGACAAAAAATTACCAGTCGCAACAAATCTTAACATTGCCCATTGCTCACGGAGAAGGCCGCTATTATGCCGATAGCGATACGCTTAAAAACCTAGAAGATAACCAACAAATTCTCTTTCGTTACGTCAATTGCCAGGGAGAAATTACAGAAGATTCCAACCCCAATGGCTCACTCTACAACATCGCAGGAATCAGCAATAAACAGGGAAATATACTGGGAATGATGCCCCATCCCGAACGAGCCGCCGATCAAGCACTCAACGCCATCGATGGACTAGCACTCTTCCAAGGACTGCTTTAAGTCAGGCAGACTATACCCAAAAACAGCAACCCTATCTTCCCAACTACTTCATACATTTCAGCAGTTAATCCAACAGAAATCTATCAAAAGTCGCTATCCGTTGACAGTTGCTCCCCGATCAGCATTCCATTTCTCGAAGTCTTTGCTAATGTAGTGATTGAGGAATCGCATATTCTGTAAGCGTTAGAACACTTGTACTATCACAGGACGGCGATCGCCTTAAAAAAAATTAATAATTTGGATGCTTTTTTTGATGAAATTCATTAGAATGACGTAAGAATTTTTGTTAAGGTGGTTCTATTCTTCTTTTGTCTAGGAAGAATTTTGATTTCCCAATGTTTTATCAATTAGGTTTTTTCGAGTTGAAGAAAAATTGATTGACGGTTATAACGTTAGGGGAACGCTCTTAGCGATCCATCTTTAGAGATTAGTTTTGAAAGTATTGATCTAGAGGAAACTCTCCCCTAGAACTTAACGAACTAACCTCAGTGTACTGTTGACCTTAATCTCTTCCTAAAGAGATTTCTATTGATGAGTGCAATCTACTGCTTTTCCTGAACTACTCAATTTACATCCCACTTTTGCAATTTAAGCAAAAAAATAACCGATCTTTTGTTTTCAAAGCTACAATCAGTAGGGTCTTTCTTTTTATCGATAGCCCATAGGCACTTTGAAGTCAGCCAAAAGAGTCTAAGTTTCCTTAAAAACCAATCTTCTGAGCGGTGTCCCTGCGGACTTAGGGAATAGCTTTAGACCTGTTTTCCAGTCGGAAAAATCAAATGTAATAAAGTGGACATCGAAGAATAGTAAAGATTCATTCCCCCTAAACACCCTACTAATTAGTTTTGCACGATAAGGAGCAAGAGGAAACGGCATGATGCAGGCTACCACTGAGCTATTAACAATGACAAAAGAAATTTCTATAGAAGAGCCTTCCGTGGATTTATCGCACTACATTGATACAGACGATATTGATGATGATGATCTCCTAGACGAATTAGAAGACTCAGAAGACACGGAATCATCCGTTGAGCCTGGTACCAAGAAACCGCGAAAACTCACTGCCTCCCGTCGTCGTGATCCTAGTAAGAAAAAGCCCTACACAGAAGATTCGATTCGGATTTACCTCCAGGAAATTGGTCGTATTCGGTTATTACGGGCAGAGGAAGAAATTGAATTAGCCCGTCAGATTGCAGATTTACTCTCCCTAGAATTAATTCGTGAGGACATCTGTAAGCAATTAAAACGGGAACCCAATGATCGGGAATGGGGTAAGCAGGTTTGGAAAATTGAGCAAACGAAGCAAATTCTCATTGAGAAGTACGGTAAAGATCCCAGCAAAAAAGAAATCAATAGCTTTTTAGCAGACTCCATTAATAATGCAGACATCGAAGAGCGTTGGAATATTCAGGCGGATAAAAATTTTAAAGGTTTCCTGCGTCGTCTCTATCTAGACCGTAAGGCTAAAGATAAGATGGTGCAGTCTAATCTCCGTTTAGTGGTTTCGATCGCCAAAAAATATATGAATCGGGGGTTATCGTTCCAAGACCTGATTCAAGAAGGTTCCCTTGGTTTAATTCGGGCGGCGGAAAAATTTGACCATGAAAAGGGTTATAAGTTTTCGACCTATGCAACTTGGTGGATTCGTCAAGCGATTACCCGTGCGATCGCCGATCAATCCCGTACGATTCGTCTTCCTGTTCATCTCTACGAAACCATTTCTCGCATTAAGAAAACTACCAAAATTCTTTCCCAAAGTCTGCACCGTAAACCAACGGAAGAAGAAATCGCGGACTCAATGGAAATGACCATTGAAAAATTGCGCTTTATTGCCAAATCTGCCCAATTACCCATTTCTTTAGAGACTCCTATCGGTAAAGAAGAAGATTCTCGTTTAGGTGACTTTATTGAAGCCGACGGTGAAACCCCAGAAGATGAAGTTTCCAAAAATTTATTACGGGAAGATCTGGAAAATGTCCTCGATACCCTGAGTCCCCGTGAACGAGATGTTTTGCGACTGCGGTACGGCTTAGATGACGGAAGAATGAAAACCCTCGAAGAAATTGGTCAAATTTTTAATGTCACCAGGGAAAGGATTCGGCAAATCGAAGCCAAGGCTCTCCGTAAACTCCGCCATCCCAACCGCAATAGCATCTTGAAGGAATATATCCGTTAAGCCGCGATTAGATAGTTTGATCGCCAACATTTTGATTTTTTGCAGGGTGAATGATCATTAATCAGACACCCTTTTTTGTTATAATCAGCCTAAAATTCTGGTTTTAGTTAATTTAGCGACTATGAATAAGTCTATTGCCGAACCTGCTGGCTTATCTGAGCTTTTAGAGAAAAATATTCAAACACTAGGTTTAGCAAAAATTCAACGTCATCTTTTTTTGTGTTGTGACCAAACCAAACCAAAATGTTGCGATAAAACCGTTAGCCTAGAAGCGTGGGATTATTTAAAACGTCGTCTGCAAGAGCTAGAATTAGATAAACCTTCTGAAACCAGTCCCAATTGCATTTTTCGTACCAAAGCCAATTGTTTACGAGTATGTGCGGAAGGGCCAATTTTATTGGTGTATCCCGATGGGGTATGGTATCGTCAGGCAACCCCCGAAGTGATTGAACGGATTCTCCAAGAGCATATTATTGGCAATCAAATTGTTGAAGACTATGCTTTTTTAAGGCATCCACTGCCCAGTTTACCCGATCAATGATCCTATAAAGTTTCAATGAATTTTAATATTGTAGAGTGATTTCAATCATTGCGAGGGATAAAACCATTGTGATTCTGGTATTCCTCTTTACTTTGACACGCTGTAAAACTTCAGGAATTTTTCGCCAATTCCTTGCTTAAGTTTTGTCAGAAGCATTATAATCAACTTGTTTTTATTCTGTGATAATCAGATTAAATGGGTTGAAATAATACGCGATCGCTCCTCATTCTGTTCTCTAAACCCAAAATAATGAAATAACGATGAAAGATAATTCTCAAAAAGACCATAATCAACTTCTACTGATTGACGATGATCCCAATTTAATCCTCTTGGTCAAAGATTATTTGGAGTTTCAGGGCTATGTGGTAGAGACAGCCGAAAACGGTAGAGAAGCCTTAGAAATTTTGGTTTCCTATACACCGAACATGATCATCTGCGATATTATGATGCCCGAAATGGATGGTTATGCCCTAGTCGAAAAAATACGTCAAGATCCTCGGATTAGCTGGATTCCAGTCATGTTTCTGTCGGCAAAAGGTCAAAGCCAGGATCGGGTGAAGGGACTGAGTACGGGGGCTGATGTTTATATGGTCAAACCCTTTGAGCCAGAGGAATTGGTTGCCCAGGTCGAATCGTCCCTACGTCAAGCCAATCGTTTAATGCGTTTTGGCAATAAGCCTCCCGAAGATGGAACTCGACTCTATGTTCCC
Organism: uncultured cyanobacterium; assembly: GCA_963807635.1. Classification (GTDB taxonomy): domain Bacteria; phylum Cyanobacteriota; class Cyanobacteriia; order Cyanobacteriales; family Microcystaceae; genus Snowella. The sequence goes on along the minus strand of CAWEDJ010000034.1, from coordinate 10,825 downwards.
AGTACAGTGGAATTAACGCCGACGGAAATTAAAGTGGTTCAGTTAGTGTCCCAGGGGATGTCTAACCGAGAAATTGCTGAAAAACTCAATGTTAGTCAACGTACTATTGAAAGTCATGTCTCGAATATGTTAAACAAAACCAATTTACATAATCGAACAGAATTGGCTCGTTGGGCGATGGAAAGTAATAGAACCTAGAAACCCCTGACTTTCCGTAACGGATTGAGTCTATGTTTTATATTTTGAAATTAATGTAACCAGGACTAGACGACCCGCCCTAGATTATAAAGCTTATTGAGGTAAATCGAAGCTTAGGCGTTGACATCAAAACCGTGTCTTGATAATCTCACACTATGGCAGAGACAAAGCATAAGGGCGACTTAGCAGAGGCTATTATCATAGCTGAATCTATTAAAAGAGGCTATAAAGTTGCACTTCCTCTTGGTGAAGACTGGAGATTTGATTTAATCGTTCTGCGTCATGGAAATCTTGAAAGAGTTCAATGCAAATACACCGAGTCTGATGGAAATGTCATTGTTGTAATGTGTCGTTCTGCCAACAATTGGGGTACAATCAAATATACGAGTGAGGATATTGATTGGATAGCTGTTTATGATAAAACAACCGATCAATGTTATTTTATTTCTAGTGACTTTCTTGGTAAAATAGGAAGGAGCATCATTAAGCTTCGACTGACCAAACCCAAAAACAACCAAATTAAAAAGGTGATTTGGGCTAGAGACTTCACTGATTGGTAATGCTGGTGTAGCTCAGGGGTAGAGCACCCGCCTTGTAAGCGGACGGTCGCAGGTTCAAATCCCGTCACCAGCTTTTAAAATTTAATCTTTTTTCATAATTAAAGTGTCAGCAATCATGTCATGGAGGGCGCGTTTCTTTTTTGTCCATCCTGATAACATAAAGCCAATATACAGGGTCATGGTTGATAATAATTTTGCCCAATAACGTTTATTTGCCATTCCCATAGAAATTCTCTGACCGTTGCGATCGCAGACCACTAGCCCCATAATTAATTTGCCCAAAGTAGCTTTGAGGGGAGAAGATTCAAGCAGAATAAAATATAACCATTTGATTAAAATACCTAATACTAAAGCCACCAATGGTAAACTAAATTGATGCAAAAAATAACTGGGATTAAAGAGACAAAAAATACCTAAAATAAGGGGAATAACATATCCCAAGACTGTTGTTCCTATTCCCGATGCAATCACAATGGGCCAGATCAAATGTTCAGACGTTATACCCATTCCCAAGCGAATCAATAATCCAGTTGTCATCAGGTGATTAATCAATAAACTGCCTGCGATCGCGGCAATAATCATAACGATCACCGTATCTAATGTCGCAGCCTGGACGCGTAACCAAAAGCCCGCATAATTGTTAGGAATAATTGCCTGGGTCTTAACTTGCGTAGTTAAAGGTTTAACAGGTTTATTTAGGTCTTTTGTGAGTTTTTTGAGATTTTTTAAAATAATATCGATGGTTTCAGGTCGCTGATTAACCTTATCGGCCATTAACAAATCAATAAAATCTGCCAGTTGAGGATCAATTTCAGGGGCTAATTTACGCCATTTTAATTCGTTATGCTGAAAATCATAGATATCCGAGCTATTAGGATCTTTTCCTGTTAATAAAAAAACAAAGGTTCTCCCTAAGGCAAAAAAATCGGATTGTTGAACTGCATAGCCTTTTTCTTGCTCAGGAGGAGCGTAACCAGACGTAAATAAACGTGTATTTTGCCCTCCTGCTAAAATGGTTTGGGTGACTTGACGAACGGCTCCAAAATCAATTAAAACTAATTGACCCGTCGGTTTTAAAATAATATTAGAAGGTTTAATATCTCGATGAAAAAAATGATGATGATGGACTTTATGTAAAATTTTTGCTAATTGCTCTAGCCACTCTAAAGCGAGGATTTGATCAATTGGTTGATATTGCTTTTGATGTAAATATTCTTCAAGATCAACTCCTTCAATCTTTTCCATGACCAGACAATGTAAGGGTGTTGGATTATTTCTTATAAAATAAGTAAAATAGCCCTCTCCCTTGGGAATTCCTGGATGATTTAATTCACTTAAAACCTGAGCTTCTTGCTGAAAGAGCGCGATCGCGTGGGGATGATCGTGGGTTAGCACTTTCAGCACTTTTAAAGTTTCTTTTTCTTGGACTTCGTAGGTATTGGCAAATCCTCCTTTATCACTGAGTAAACGTACCACTCGATAGCGATTAATTAAAATTAATTCTGAACCGCAGGCTTGACAAAACCGATGAATATCAGAATTATTCGGCTGGGAACAAACAGGATTAATACAAAGACTCATTAGGATTCTAAAAAAGAGTAATTAATGATAGAGAAAAAGATTTATAGTGAATAGGGAATGAATTTTTAAACTCTCAGATTTACCCATAAAATTACTATGGTGAAATGTGCGATCGCGTTAGGCAGTAACTTAGGAGAATCTAAACAGATCTTAAATCAAGCCCTAGAGAGCTTGTCTCAGACTTCAGGCATAGAGCTTATTTCCTATTCTAGCTGGTACGAAACGGTTCCTGTGGGGCCGCCCCAACCCGATTACGTCAACGGATGTGCAATTCTAGAAACCGAGTTATTGCCTGAAGACCTTTTACAAATTCTTTTAAAAATTGAACAGCAATTTGGTCGGATTCGTCAGGAGCGTTGGGGGCCAAGAATTTTAGATTTAGATATACTGTTGTATGGTGATTTAATCCTAGAAATGCCGAATTTAACGATTCCCCATCCTCGCATGAATGAACGGGCGTTTGTTTTAGTTCCCTTAGCTGAAATTGCCGCCCATTGGATTGAACCCATTTCTAGACAGACCATTTTACAGTTATCCCAGGCGATCGATTGTTCAGGGATTATAAATCGTAATTCTCTGTTAAAATAGTGCTTATTTTGTCGATTAATTAAACCGATTAAGACAACCTAAATTATTCAGGAAAATCAAAAATGTCCCTTGGAAATGAACCTTCAGAAGTGATCAAACAACGCCTTTTCTATCAAGGTAGAAAATTTAATTTTGAAGTCAGTCAACGTCGTTTACCCAATGGTGCTGAAGGTGAATGGGAATGTATTAATCATCCAGGAGGAGCTTTAGCTGTCCCTATTACCAACGACGGAAAATTAGTTTTAGTCAATCAATATCGTTTTGCTGTGCAGGGTAGATTATTAGAATTTCCCGCAGGAACCGTTGAAACAACTGAAGATCCCGCCGAAACCATTAAACGAGAATTAGAAGAAGAAACAGGTTATCGCGCTAATCAATGGCGATCGCTAGGAAAATTTGCCTTAGCTCCTGGGTATTCCGATGAATTTATCTATGCTTTTTTAGCTCAAGATTTAGAGAAATTAGAGAAACCTCCTGCTCAAGATGAAGATGAAGATATTGAAGTTGTTTTAATGAGTTTTGAGGAATTTGAACAAGCCATTATTGAAGGTAAACCCATTGATGCTAAGTCAATTACCAGTTATTTTTGGATGAAATTAGTTTTAGATTTAAAATAAAGATTGAGTTAACCTTGTATTTTTAGGACTGAGTCCCCATGAGTAACCCCGTCATCATAGAAACTGATTTAAAAGATATTCTGGAAAAGATCGATAAACGATTAGACCGAATGGACAGTCGATTTGACCGTATTGAGCAAAAATTAGAGGCTTTACCGAGAATCGAAGCTGAAATAACCCAATTAAAAGTGGATGTCACCGATCTCAAAGGTTCTCAGCGTTCTCAAATCTGGGTTTTAATTGTCACTGTGGTGGGAGCCATTATCAAGTTTGGATTTTTTCCTAATCCTTAGATTTCTTAAAATTTTATGACTGACTTAATTTTATTTTGGCATCGTCGAGATTTACGAGTTTCTGATAATATTGGACTTTCTAAAGCCTGGGAAAAAAGTCATAAAATTATTGGTTGTTTTTGTCTTGATCCGAATATTTTAAAAGCAGATGATATCGCACCAGCAAGAGTGAGTTATCTTTTAGGGTGTTTAGCAGAATTAAGCAAAAGTTACCAAGAATTAGGCAGTCAATTATTAATTCTTCAAGGGGAACCAGAAACTAGAATTTTGGAACTTGCTGAAGCGTTAAAAATAAATTCGATTTTTTGGAACTTAGATACCGAACCCTATGCCCAAAAGCGGGATCAACAAATTGCTCAACAGTTGAGAGAAAAAAATATTAAAGTTGAAACTTTTTGGGATCAATTATTACATTATCCAGGTTCTATTTTATCCCAGTCAAAAACTGTCTACACAGTTTATACCCCCTTTTGGAAAAATTGGATTCAACAACCGAAAGCCGATATTGCTAAAACGCCTGATACCCTTCAAGGTTTAAGTAATGAGCAAATTGAGTTAGTTAAAAAAATTGGTGCAATCAAGTTACCGACATTACAAGAATTAGGATTTATTTGGGACAAACCGCTATTACTGAATCCTGGTGAAAAAGCTGCCCAAGAAAGACTAGATTTTTTTGTAGAAACGAGTTTAAGCAATTATCAAGAACAACGTAATTTTCCTGCTATTGACGGCACATCCCAACTGAGTGCGGCTCTAAAATTTGGCGCGATCGCCATTCGGACGATTTGGCAAAAAACAGTTATTGCCTTAGAAAATAGTCGAAGCGATGAAGAAAGAAATAGTATTAAAGTCTGGCAACAAGAACTAGCCTGGCGAGAATTTTATCAACATTGTCTCTTCTTTTTTTCCAATTTAGCCCAAGGCCCCTATCGAGATATTTTCAAACAGTTTTCTTGGGATAATAATGAGGCATATTTTCAAGCCTGGTGTGACGGAAAAACAGGTTATCCGATGGTCGATGCGGCTATGCGTCAACTCAATGAAACAGGCTGGATGCACAACCGTTCTCGCATGATTGTGGCTAGTTTTTTGACCAAAGATTTGATCATTAATTGGCAGTGGGGCGAAAAATATTTTATGCAGAAATTATATGACGGTGATTTGGCGGCCAATAATGGGGGTTGGCAATGGAGTGCATCGAGTGGCATGGATGCTAAACCACTGCGAATATTTAATCCCATGACTCAGGCGCAAAAGTTTGATCCAGAGGGGGAATATATCCGACAATGGTTGCCCGAATTACGCGCTTTTGACACAAAATCAATCTTGACGGGGAATATTTCTCGTTTAGAACGCCTAGCGGTCGGTTATCCTGAACCCATCGTTGATCATCATCACCAACAACAGACATTTAAACAGCGTTATCAAGCCATAAAAGCGTAAATGTTAAGCAAAACGGGGAAATCCTTCGGGGGGAACATCCTGCCAACGGCCCTGACCAACGGCTGAAATGGCTTCTTTTAAGTCCACATCTCCTGTATAAAGGGCTTTTCCGACGATAACGCCATTGACTCCCAAGGGTTCGAGGGACAATAAACTCAATAAATCCCGTAACGCACTGACTCCTCCAGAGGCAATCACAGGAATCTCTAGGGGAGCAGCGATTTCCCGTAAAGCGTCTAAATTCGGGCCAACTAGGGTTCCATCACGGTGAATATCGGTGTAAATAATGGCGGCGGCTCCTAATTTTTCCATTTGTTGGGCCAAGTCCGTCGCTTCTACGGTAGAAGTTTCTAACCATCCCCTGGTGGCGACTTTGCCATTGCGGGCATCAATTCCGACGACGATTTGATTGGGAAATTCCTGACATAAACTTCCGACTAATTCGGGTTGTTCTACGGCAACGGTTCCTAAAATTACCCGTCCGACTCCGATTTCTAGTAATTTAATAACACTGGCGCGATCGCGTAATCCACCTCCCACTTGTACGGGAATATCAACGGCTCGAATAATGGCTTCAATAGCGGCTAAATTCACGGGCTGACCGACTTTTGCGCCATCAAGATCGACTAGGTGTAAACGAGTGGCTCCCTGCTCTGCCCATTGTCTGGCAACTTCAACGGGGTTTTCGTGATAAATCTGGGATTGTTGATAATCGCCTTGGTAAAGTCGGACACAACGACCATCCAGTAAATCAATTGCGGGCAAAATTTCCATTACAGTTAGATGATTTAGATTATAGGGAAAACAGAGTAAACAATTTATTTTACATTTTATCGAATGACAGTCAGTTAAAAATAGAGAAATTTATAAATTTTAAAAAATAGTTTACTTCGGTTCATGTTTCTTCCAAAATCAACTCCATTGCCTGATTCAAGATCAAATTACGATCAATCATTTCTGCGATCGCTTCTGCCTCATACCTCCCTTCAAAAGCTTCCAGTGCGGCTTTATCTAAAGCAGATTTGTAAGCATCAAGCAACGTTTCTTGTAATTCTTCAGGCGTTAGGTAATTGCCATTAGCTTTACGTCGTTTATTAGAGCGTTGAATTTGTCGTACAGAATTACGAATGGAAACATCCCAGGATCGTGTCGTTCGTTTCTCCGCCTGTTGTTTGATTAAATGTAATAACAAAATAATACCAAAACTAAAAATTTTATTGAGTTTGTCATCCTTGCTCATTTCTGTCATTTCCTCTACTAATAGCAAGGCTTCAGAGACGTTTCCACCGAGTAATAAGGTCTTAAGTTCCAGTAATTCTTCCATTTTTTAATCGTTTTTGCTGTTTTTACTACTTCAATCATTCTGTTGATTTTATTTTAGTTTATAAAAAGTTATTTCAAATTTTGCACTTAATATGAATTTACAACCAGGCAATTTTTATTTGATCGGTGCAAATGGGGGCGATCGCAACAAACTTGCTTCTTTTAAGGCTTTTAGGCGACAGAAGAGTTGAATTTTAAATAAAATTGAAATATTACTAGTCATTTGAGGGAATGAATGGTCTTTACCAACCGCGAAGAGAATTTTTCGGCAGCTCGGTTTTGAGGCAATTAGGAAACTGTCTGACTCTCTCTTTCATTCTCCCTATCCCTTGATTAACTGGAAGTAACGTCAATCAATTAATTGAGTGAGGATGCCATGAATAAGATTTTAGTTTGGGGAATGGGATTTGTTTTTTTAGGATCTCAAGCAGTAAGTGCCGCTCCTATCAAGCGTTACGGGAGTCCACCGCCCACAGATATTATTATTAATGCCGAGCCTCAATCTCTGCCATCGCCGCCCTCTCCCCAATCTCCCTCTTCTCCTAGTCCCCAAGCCAGTAATACCCGTTTCAATTGTGAATATTTTAATGGGGAACCAACGGTAATGTATCGTCCCGACAATCAGCCAGGTCGCTCCTATCCTTGGGCAGTGCCGAGAAGCTTGGGGGATGGTTGGACAGCAGAACGTCGTTGTCAGGAAATTAGTCAGCGTTTGGAAATGTATCGTCCCGATGGACTAGAAGAACTCAAAACAGGTTACGAAAATAATTATCAAACTATCTGCGTCACTACCCAACAAGTTCCTAGCTGTCGCATTGTTCTGACCATTCCCCCTGGTCAAAGTGCTGAAATGGTTCGCGATCGCGTTTTTGAATCCATTGCGATCGCCGATAGTGGCCAAATGACCCAGGGAGTCAATGCCTACACAGGTGGAAAAAATAATAATTTTCTTAATCAACTCGGCGAATTACTAGGAGGAAAAGCTCCTGCCCAAGCCCAAAAAAATTGCAAAAATACCAATGGCATTAATCTAAGACCCTTTCTTGCCCAATCGGATGGTGGAACAGGAGAACAATTGAAAAAATCCATTAGTAAATCAACTTCGCCTAAATCATCCCATCGTTTTAATACAGATAAATTTCGTTAAATACAGTCAGATAAAAAAATTATCAGTGTTGATCTGTCTCTATTCAGAAACACCGATAACTATCACTCTATTAAGAATTCATGACCCGTATCTTGATTATTTTTTAGCGTTAGCCAAACGTCGTTTGAAGGAAGCACCAAAAGCCGCCGCCGTTGCCGCACCTAAAATGGTTAGGGGTTCTGGTACCGCAACATTTTGTCCCCGAATCTTGTTATAGGAAGTAGCAACCGCATGGTTATCACTTTCAAATCCAGTAGAGGTAAGATTCGTAAAAACAACTTTTCTGAATGAGGTAGTATCTGTCGCAAAAAAGTTCAGATAGGCATAATATTCAGTCGTATTTGTTTTATTAGGGCTTTGGGTCGGGTTTCCTTGATAAGAAGTTTGGGTAGCGGTAGGGAGCCGTTTAATTGCTGCCGTTATATCACTAGATAAAAAAGTTCCAACCAGGGTGTTATTGGCATCGTAAAATTGAAGTCTATTATTTAAGTCTCCAGCAGACCACCACAAACCGAAATATTTTTGATTTTGCGTCAAAGTCAGGGTAGAAGTTTTTAATCCACCCGAATTACCATTGGGATTAACGGTGACATAGTTACTGCGTGCCTTATTACTAGTGGGGTCAATTGAGCCGCCGTAGTTATCGGGGACAGTAGCATAAATTTTGTCGTAGCTTCCAATGGTCGTGCCATTAGCAACCCACTGATAATTGCTAGTTACTGTTGCGGCTGTTGGAGCACTGCTACTGAAGATTTGGTTGTCGACGGTGGTGGTGGAAGCGGTTCCCGCATTAAAGGTTTGGTTGTAAACCGTGATATTCCCATTGCCATCGTTATTTTGACCAAACTGGTTATATTGAACGCCTGGGCTTTCTATTTCAAATGTTCCGATGATGGCGGCATCAGCAGACTGGGTTTGGGCAGTACTACCAATCAGAACTGATAATATAGCAACCTGAGAAAAGGTCGATGCTTTAGAGAAAAGCTTGTTTGGGGTGGATTTTAATTTGTTAATCATTTTAGGATCAGTCATTAAATTTAATACAGAATTTTTCTAATAGAGAATTTTTTGAAATACCTGTAAAACAGTTTAAAAATTTATTCACTTAAGTAATTCCAACGTAACAATAATACCTTTTTCCTGATTTTACAATAGTACGAGATCGAGAAGATTTATTGAACTCAATTGATAATCACAATTCTTGAACCCGTTGTTAATAAAGCGATATTCCTTTATGTTCAATGCTTTTGGACTATTTGACAAAAATCAAAAATCTTGTTTTGGGGCTAAGATTGCAAGCCATTGACTTTTTTTGGGACAAATATAAAGTTTATGTTAAGCTAATATAAAGCTAATATAAAGTTGACATAAAGTTGACATAAAGTTGACATAAAGTTGGCTATTGATGGAAACTAACGGAGAACTAAGTATGAGCTAAGTATGAACTCTGTCAAGAATTGTCAGGAAATTTAAAGCTTGTTAACGCTTGTCTATCGAGGCTTTAGTCGTAAAGTCCTGACTAAAACGGATAAACTTAAATTTCTTCGGGCAAAGGAGCTAAATTCGATTAGATTCAAGCATCTGCTTCGATTTTCGTTCTTTTTCACATTTTTATTACGGTTCTCTCCGCTCAAAGTGCCGAAATTGTTAGCGATCACGTTTTCGAATCCATTGCGATCATCCATAGTGGACAAAATACTAACTTTTTGATTAAAAAAATCCGTTACTCAATCAACTTCCCCGCGATTGGCCCATCGTTTCAATTACAATAATCTTAAATGGCTATACAATATCTATACAATATTTTTATGGATGATAGGCGCAACGTAACCTTAAAGATTGTAGAATACTGTCTGCTCTCTATAACGTTTGTGCCATAACGGCATCCCTATGAGTAAGAGATTCTCAATATTGATAAACTAAAGAGTTTAAATCCTTTGCCTGTATCTCATTCAATTACACACCGCTATATTTTGGAATCTTTTTTAGAAAAATACTAAAGCGATGAAAATTTCTAGTTTATTTTATCTACCACCTACTTTTAATATTTTGAGCTTGGGAGAACGGGGATCGGGGAAAACGGTCTTCCTGATTGGCAGTTATGCGGAATTTCAAAAAACACAAGAAAATTCTTCCTTAAAACCAGAGACATCGGATTCTCAAAATCTTTGGTTTGAGTGTCAACATTACCACGAAAAATCCTTACTCAATAGTATTTTACAGTACGTCCTGACAAAAGGAATTTATCCGCCACCGACTTTAAAAATTACAGATTTTCACTTTGCCTTCAAACAAAAAAAATCCAATCAACACAATATTCTTTGTTTTATCTGTTGGTGGGATATACCAGGAGAGTTTTGTAATTTTAATAATCTCTATTATCAGGAAATGGGAATTAGTTCCCAAGGTTGTTGTGTGTTTATTAATGCAAATCGACTAGTTAATGACCCCACTTATACCGAAAACTTAACTAAAATAACCAAGCAACTGCTGATCCTCGTATCCCTCGTTCAGGACATAGAGTATCCTTTCAGTTTGATTTTTACCCAATGCGATCTTTTGCCGCCAGGGGAAATCGGACAAAAACAAATTATGGATAAGTGCCAAGAGTTGATCACCATTCTCGACGAAGCAGATGTCAACTATCAGTGTTTTTATTCAGCCATCCAAATTTCTCCCGATGAAAAAGGGTTTAGTCTTATCTCAAAAGATATTTCTTCTGTTTTTCTTTGGCTAGTCACTAAGTTATATGAGGACTACCAACAAGAAAATCTTCCAAATTTGAAGATTTTATCGACTCTTCACTGTTTTCGCTGTGGTAGCAATCATATGCAGCCTTCCCAACATCTTGGGTTTCTAAAGAAATTTGGTTTGTGGATAACTCTCAGAAAAAAGTACCGATGTCGAGAGTGCGGGGCTTCCAAAATAGAGTTTTTACCTTTTACTTGGCTAAATAAATTTCAATTCCGTCCTTCGAGCAGGAAAAAAAAGCATTCTAGAAGAAAAAAATAACGTTAGGTAATATTCTGTACCTATGGATCGTATTTCTGGAACGCACTCTGTCGATCTATATTT
>CAWEDJ010000033.1:0-3742 GCA_963807635.1 uncultured cyanobacterium | reverse complement strand
CCTATTTACAGATGCTAAAACTGACAAATTAACTCAGGGGGAGGAGGACAGATAAACCTTAAATATTCGCTTGTCGCAGGATGAATAAAACCGAGTTGATGGGCATGGAGACAATAACCGCAATCGCTAGGAACAGAAATTTTTGAATCTAAACTGGTCGTTTTAGCAATGCCACCAACATCATAGAGGGGATCACCCAGCAGAGGATAACCGATCGCGGCTAAATGAATGCGAATCTGGTGGGGTCTGCCCGTCAAAATCTTTATTTCTAAAAGCGTTTTGGTTGGGGTTTGTGCCAACACTCGACAATCGCTCTGAGCAAATTTTCCCGTTGGGGTCGCGCCATAGATATAACCCAAAATTGGATGAGGTATTTTACCGATCGCCTGATTAATGGTAAATTCCGTTGGTAATTCGCTGGGGCCAATTAAGGCACGATAAATTTTACTGATTTGGCGATCGCGCATTTGTTGACTGAGCTTAGATTTTGCCAAAGATGAACGAGCGATTAACATCAAACCAGAAGTCCCCCGACCGAGACGATGGATAGGAACAGGCATTTCCTGGGGATAGCGTTGCTGGAGTTGGAAAAGTAGGGTATTTTGCAAAAATCCACCCCCAGGCAAAACGGGTAATCCCGACGGTTTGGCAATAATCATTAAATCAGTATCTTCGTAGAGCATTACAAAATTCAACGGGACATCAGGTTCTTCCCAAGGCGATCGCTGATAGGTGAGTTGCTGTCCTTTTTTTAAAATCGTTTCAGGGGTGGCTATTTGGTGATTAATTAAAATTTGCCCCGTCAAAATACGATTTTGCCATTCTTCTCGGCTGGAATGTTGATAATTTTGAGAATAATAATCTAGCAGGGTTTGACCCGCTCCTTGAGCATTAACCTTTTCCTGATACGTCCAACCTTGATTCATCACCATGATAGAAAAGCTGATTTTTCACTGAATAAATATTAAACGCGCGATCGCACTTTTAACTTTATCGAGAAAATCCCATTGTTTCTTTCTCTAGGTAAAGCTGAGTTGCTAAAATAATCAAGCTGAAATTAGGAAATATTCTCATGGGCGATCGCTTGCAGGGCTTGAATCTCTACCTCATCGGGATGATGGGAACGGGCAAAACAACAGTGGGTCAGCGATTAGCTAAGGAATTAGGCTATCGTTTTTTTGATACGGATGTTCTCATTGAACGGGTGGCTCAAAAGAGTATTAATGACTTGTTTGCAGAAGACGGAGAAACTTTTTTCCGAGATTTAGAAAGTCAGGTATTAGGGGAAGTCTCAGCCTGTACTCGGAGCGTTATTGCGACAGGAGGCGGTACGGTGTTGCGTCCTGTCAATTGGGGTTATTTACGGCATGGATTGATTATCTGGCTTGATGCGCCGATTTCCCTGCTGGTAGAAAGACTCGCAGAAGATAATACCCGTCCTTTACTGAAAATTGATGATCTTTCCCTGAAGCTAGAAACCTTGTTAGCAGAACGAAAATCCCTCTATCAAGAAGCGGATTTACAGATTGCGATCGCCCAAAATGAAAATCCTGAGCAAATCGTCTCAAAAATCCTAGAACAAGCCCCCAACGTCTTAAAATCCCCTGAAAAATCACCCCAACCAGGCGAAATAAATCCTGAAGATCCCAACGAATTCAATTAGCATAGAATTAAAATTTTTCGTCCTAGAACTGCTATGGAAACCAATCTTCCCAGTCTTGCTCACGGAACCCTACGAAAAGTGCATCATATCGCCTTTAATGTCAAAAATATGGATATTTCCCGCCATTTTTACGGTCAAATTTTAGGCTTAACCGAATTAACAGGAGATGCGGTTCCCTCTACTCTCAAATCCCTCGTTGAACAGGGAAAAGTCGCCAATTTTATGACTCCCGATGGCACAATTATCGATCTATTTTGGGAACCTGATTTATTGCCGCCCCATCCCGATCCGAGCCAGGGCTTTACCCGTGCCAATCATCTCGCCTTTGATATTGCCCCCGAAGCTTTTGATGACGCGATCGCCGTTTTACAATCCCACCAAGTCGCGATCGACCACGGCCCCGTCACCCGACCGACTGGCAGAGGAATTTATTTTTATGACCCCGATGGTTTTATCCTCGAAATTCGTTGCGATCCCGAAAGCTCCCTTTAAGCAATTTTCCCCAACTTTTCCACAGACTGTGGATAACAAACCAAGTCATTAAATCCCCACGCCAGCAATCCCAATAAGAGCGTACAATCGATCTGCTCCACTAAAACCGTGTTCACGAGTCATGAAATTTATTTGCAGTCAAAGCGATTTAAACACTAATCTTTCCCTGGTTAGTCGTGCCGTCCCCTCCCGTCCTTCCCATCCCGTTTTAGGAAATGTTCTTTTAGTTGCCGATGAAAAAGGGCGAGTCAGTTTAACCGCTTTTGATTTGAGTTTAGGCATTCATACCAGTTTCGTTGCCGATGTTTCCCAGAGTGGAAAAGTTACCCTCCCTGCCAAATTGTTAGGGGATATTGTCTCCAAATTACCCGAAGGCGAATTAACCCTCGCGATCGATGAAGAAAAGGAGTCAGGGGAAAGTATTTTAGCCACCCTCACCTCCGCCTCTGGACGTTTCCAAATTCGGGGATTAACCGCCGATGAATTTCCTGAACTGCCTACAGTAGATGAAGCAAGTCCTCTGATGTTGCCTGTCGGTGTGTTAAATGAAGGACTCAAAGGAACCCTATTTGCCGCCAGTACGGATGAAACTAAGCAAGTTTTGACAGGTATTCACCTCAAAGGCTCTGCCGATAGTCTGGAATTTGCCGCAACGGATGGTCATCGTTTAGCCGTCGTCGAAGCTCCAACCCAGGTAGAAACCGAAGAAGGGGAAGAAAAGGTTCAAGCCAGTAATTTAGAAGATTTCTCCGTCACCATTCCCGCCAGAGCGTTACGGGAACTCGAAAGAATGTTATCCATGCGAGCCGATAGTGATTTGGTTTCCCTTTGTGTGGATGAAACCCAGGTAATTTTTGAATTAGGCGATCAGCGTTTAACCAGCCGTAAATTAGAAGGAGCCTATCCCGCCTACCATCAACTCATTCCCCGTCAGTTTAGCCGCACGATTAGCATGGAACGCAAACGGTTGTTAAGTGGTTTGGAACGGGTTTCTGTTTTAGCTGATCAAAAAAATAATTTGGTGAAATTTACGCTGAATACTTCCGATAGTCAGTTGACGTTATCGGTAGAAGCCCAGGATTTGGGGAATGCGCGGGAATCTTTACCTGCTGAAATTAGCGGTGAAAGTGGAGAGATTGCTTTTAATGTGAAATATCTGATGGATGGTTTAAGAGCGTTACCGACTGGTGAAATTCAAATGAAGTTAAATGAGGGGAATCAACCTGTAATTTTTACGCCTTTGGGTGGTTTGAAGATGACTTATTTGGTGATGCCTGTGCAGATTGTCAGATAATTTGCTTTTTTTAGATGGTTGAGATATTTTGAGGGGGAAGGCGATAAAATTATTCACTTTTCCTCTTTTTTTTAACAAAATTAGACTGATCGTGCAGTAATAAAAGATTAGGAGTTTGACGGTGTAATCCCAATCACTGTCTATCGTCCTGATCCAGACAAGAGGATTGATGGGCGAGAAAGGAAAAAGCCATGCTAATGAATGAAATTTGTCCCGTTTGTGGTGGCCCGACTATTTTAAAAAAGGTTACAGAAATTATTCGCGGTGGTAAACATACTGCGATCGTTCAAGTA
>CAWEDJ010000032.1:0-41653 GCA_963807635.1 uncultured cyanobacterium | reverse complement strand
AAAGTATTGTTAGAAGAACTCAATATACCAGATAAGGATTTAGCCCTAGCCATTGGTGCGCTTCAAATTGTCATTGAAAACATTATTCAAGGAAAATCTAGAATTACTGCCGATTTGGATTTGCGTTTATCCCGTTATTTTGGACTTTCAGAAGGATACTTTCTCAGACTCCAAAATGCGTATGAATTAATGGAAGCCAAAAGAATATTAGGAGAAACGTTAAACCAGATTATTCCTTTAGGAACAAGGATTTAACCAGTTGTCCGTTTAAGATACCAATAAATCTGGATTTAAAGCTCCCCAGCAAAAAAGCACAGGTTACTTATCTTTCATGCCTAACTTTCTGGATTACTTCGGCTTGTCTTGATGACAACTTTTCCTGTTCAACTTCCGCCTGAAGTTTAGCTTGCTCTTCAGGAGTCATGCTTTCCCAACGTTTTTGGATGATGGCCTCTTCATAATCCTTAATTTGTTTATGGTAGGTCATATCATTGGTCAAAACACGGAAAATATAGGAGAATAACCAGAGAATTAAGACTCCAACCAAAAATGCCTGAGACCAGACCCCCGCTTTTTGGGGATCTAATCCGCTTACTTGCAAGAGCAGATAAACCACTAATCCCGATACAAAAAAAGCAGTGATCAGCGCGATCGCATCAATACGGCGCATAAATGTTGTGTCCTAAATAGCACGACGTTGGGGACGAAAGTTTAAAACGGGACTCAATAAAAGCATCCAGGAAAAGAAAAAGACCAAAAAGTACATAAACAACCGTTCCACAGAACTGACCACGTACCAACGGCTTTTTAGGTAAAAATAAACCAATGCGGGCAAAACCAACAAATAAAGGCCGCTCAGGACGAGGTAGAGTAGGGCAACCAAGCCTGTTTCTGAAAGGAGGTTAGAGACAATAAATTCCATTGGTTAATCTTGAAAATAGGGGTAATCGTCAGGTTGATAGGTCGAATATCTTAGGTAAACTGTAGCTTATTTTTGACTGAATTTCATCCCTAGCATTTTAAATTTGATCTATTGCTTGACAGTTGTGACTCTAGTCTTAGACAATAAGAGATCGCGTGTCCAAAGTTCCTGCTCGGATCAGGTTTGAGACATTAGTAAACAAATTTTTAGGGCACTATAGCCTTGAGAATACCTGTACGGCAACCCAATTAAAAAGAAAAAATGAGTTACGCAATTATTGAAGCGGGTGGTACGCAACTGCGTGTCGAGCCTGGTCGTTTTTATGATTTGAATCATCTTTTTGCTGATCCGAATGATAATTATGTGATCGACAAGGTTTTATTAGTCAATAACGACAGTGAAGTGACGGTAGGTCAGCCTTTCGTTGAAGGGGCTACGGTGGAAGGAAAAATTCTTTCCCATTTACGGGGACGGAAAATCATCGTCTATAAAATGCGTCCCAAAAAGAAAACTCGCAAAAAACGCGGGCATCGTCAAGAGTTAACCCGTTTGCTGATTACTTCGATTAGTATGAATGGTACGGCGATTGCGTCGGCTTCCGAGGATGCGCTTAAGACACCGATCTTAGCTACCTCAGAAACCTTTGCAGAAGAAGAGTAAACTCTAAATTATTCTCGTTAATTTTTAGGTAAAAATAAAATGGCACATAAGAAAGGGACAGGTAGTACACGAAACGGACGCGACTCTAATTCAAAACGTCTGGGTGTCAAACGCTATGGCGGTCAGGTCGTCACGGCAGGTTGTATCATTATTCGTCAACGGGGAACCAGAGTTCATCCTGGGGAAAACGTTGGACGGGGCAGTGATGATACGCTTTTTTCCTTAATTGATGGCGTAGTTAAATTTGAACAAAGAACTCGTAGTCGTAAAAAAGTGAGTGTTTATCCTGTGGCTGTGGCGGCAGAATAATCTGTTTAAAATGATTTTGATTTAGTGTAGAGGCTTAGTTTTTAGGCCTCTTTTTTCATGGATTATGCTCCTAAGATTGTAGAAGGCTTAGTTTTAGCAACGGAAAAATTTTGGTCGTTAAGGCTGAAACTCAGACTGGCGTAGGTCTCGCAGTTGCTGTTTCTTGCCAACCAGCTCTGGGTTAAAGTGATACCGTCCGTAGATGTTGATATGAGCATGACGAGTGGGCCAGATATGTTTCAACTCTTCATCACCAGGAAATTGCCCCTCCTGCTTCAACTATTGAAACACCTTCTTAAAGTAAGCTGAGTTCCAGACAATAGACCTCTTGCACAAGTTTTTTAACGGTTATAGTCATTTTAGATAAGGATGAGACAACAAAAAAATGAGGTATGCTGGTTAAAAATCATCAAAGGATTGAAGAATATGCCTTACAGTCTAGACTTAAGAAAAAGAGTAGTAGATTTTGTGGAAAAAGGAGGAAGTCCAACCTATGCATCAAAAATTTATCAGGTAGACAGGGCAACCATATATCGGTAGTTGGGAAGAGAAGATCTAGCACCAATAATAGTAGAACATCGCTAGTTCTAGCGCATTGTGTGTTTTCTGAAATTGCCCCACCTCGTCCATTGATAGAAGAAGAGAGCAAGAAATTACGTAGCCAATTTGGATGATAGGAGAAGCCGTTAAGTTTTTCAAAGGGAGAAACGGTATCGGTAGAATTTTTTTGAGAACGACGACCAAAAGGATGAAAATTCTACAAGATAGCCATTGACCGTAGAGCCAGATTAGCCGAATCTTGAGAACCATGAAAATATTTCATAGAAACGAGGATATGGTCTTGATAATTCATCAAACGGTCAAGCATATTGCTAGTACGGTGAGCCGTGGGGAAGGAATAAGCGGTGGTAAATTGAGAAGCCTTAGCAGAAAGATTGAGAATTTTGGTTAAAATTGGCTCTGGGAGGGCTTGGCTGACAGCCCAAGCTTGTAAATTACTTAATCGTTCCATAAATTTCGATGCCTCACAGGCATGATAGACATTCCAAAGTTTATCTTTCAAGGTGTTTAACAAGTCCTTCTGGGAGGGGCATCGTTGCTCAATGGATAGTATGGTGTGCAAAAAGCAGAGAATGAGGGTAATGCCCGAAAATAGTTTTTTCCATGTGTTTTGGGTTGCTTCCCAGCCATCGGTGTTGACGGTTTGGGGTTCATAATCAGGATTGAGTTCCCGCGCCTCGTGAGCAAATACCCCATAAGCAACTTCTAAATCCTCGGTTCCTGCGGTCTGCGATAATTCTGCCCCCAACAGACAACCATCGGCAACTGTTGTCGCCACATAGACTTTTTCCCCCAGCTACCAAGTGTGCTTTTCATCGGGCAATAGCTGAGGGGGGGGGATTGCTTCGCCATCCTTGACGGTGCTTCCTAGCAGCGATGGTCTTCCCAATGCTAACGACGCTCGATACCAATACATCGGGTCTTTTCCCATCACATAGGCTATTGCCTCGTAAGGCACTCCAAACTGACGGAGATACAACCCTTTCTCTACCTCCTCTGTTTTCCCTATCATATACGGCATCACAAAATCGGGGCGTAGTTGATATGCCCCACCATTACTTACCAATCTAATTCTTCTACTTTCCAATTTTAATTTGGCTGAAGTGCGAAATCCGTGAAAACGGTATCCTGCCTCTATTTCTTTGGGAAATAGTTCGGGATGTAGAGCTATCTGTTCGTCAAGGTATTTCCGAAACGCCTTTGTCTATTTTATCAGCTTAGCATACTCTTTTTTATCCGCTATGCTTAGACAAATCGTTTTGTCCCCTGGAACCGTTGGCAACGACTTTTTCATATCTACCTCTCCAATCTCTGATTGTTCTATCTCTATTTTGCCTTTTTTTTCAAAAACACACAATTAATTAGAATGAGTAATATTGTTCCTTTTTTATTTTTTGTATCCAAGCTGTATATTATCACATTTTTTAAGCATGATCGCATTTTTTCTTAATCGGGAAGAGCGATCGCGGTTTCATTGAAAAATTCAAGCATACAAAATCTTGGATAAAAATTACCACTCTCTAGCCGATCGCCCTTGATACTAACATCTATACAACGAGAATTTAAGCTGGATAAAACCATACTGAAAAGCGATCGCAACGGGAAAACGAAAACCAAAGCCGACTGGCATATTGCGATCATGAAAGCTCGTACCACTGCGCAAAAAACTAAGATGGGATAAAATCAAGGATTATCATTTACAAAGATCAATTCTAGAAAAATCAACAATTTCATCTAAAAAATCCGAAAACACCCTATAATCCTAAAGTGACGTTAATAATAATTTAACAGAAGTCCTTGGACTAACGCATTTTTAACTAAAAAAGAGAGAATTTAGCTGTGTTTACATTAAATGGTTACGAATATCTCCTTGGTTTCTTCTTTGTCTGTAGTTTAGTCCCGATTCTTGCCCTAACTGCCTCTAAAATCCTACGTCCTAGCGGTGGCGGCCCAGAGCGTCGCACCACCTATGAATCGGGGATGGAACCCATTGGTGGAGCTTGGATTCAGTTTAATATTCGTTATTATATGTTTGCCCTCGTTTTCGTTGTTTTTGACGTAGAAACGGTATTTTTGTACCCCTGGGCCGTTGCTTTTAATGAATTAGGTCTGTTAGCCTTTGTAGAAGCTCTGATTTTTATTACCATTCTCGTTGTCGCCCTAGTCTATGCTTGGCGAAAAGGTGCTTTGGAATGGTCTTAGGGCGAATTTAGCCCCTTTTTAGTTTTAAAAGTTAAACTATCTTAATCCTCAAACAAAGTTGCTGGCGATGGGATAGTTTAACTAAATTTAAGACCCGACGAAGCATTATGTAAGCTAACCTCCTAAACTCAAAATTCCTAATTTTAAAATTCTCATGGCTGATTTAACTGCATTTGACCAGCTTCAAAAAGACAAAATCCTCAATCCGATGACTCGGAATCAGGTAACCCAGGGTTTATCAGAAAATGTTATTTTAACAACGGTTGATGACCTTTATAATTGGGCGAAATTATCCAGCCTTTGGCCCCTGCTCTACGGAACGGCTTGCTGTTTCATTGAATTTGCCGCTCTAATCGGTTCTCGATTTGATTTTGACCGTTTTGGACTAGTTCCCCGTTCTAGCCCCCGTCAAGCAGATTTAATTATTACCGCAGGAACAATCACCATGAAAATGGCCCCTGCCTTAGTTCGGCTCTATGAAGAAATGCCCGAACCTAAATACGTGATTGCAATGGGAGCTTGTACGATCACAGGGGGAATGTTTAGTAGTGATTCCCCAACGGCGGTGAGAGGAGTGGATAAATTGATTCCTGTGGATGTTTATATTCCAGGTTGTCCTCCCCGTCCTGAAGCCATTTTTGATGCCATTATCAAACTTCGCAAAAAAGTTTCTAATGAATCCATTCAAGAACGAGCAATGGTCAATCAACAGACCCACCGCTATTACAGTACAACTCACAATATGAAGGCGATCGCGCCTATCCTCACAGGGAAATATCTACAAGTTGCCACCCGTCAAACCCCTCCCCTCGAATTAACGGAAGCAATGGGAATGCCCGTTCCTCCCGCCCTTGCCACCTCTCAACAGAAGGAGAAAGTCTAGTTATGGCGATCGCAGATCAAGCGGAACAAACCCCAGAAAAAGCGATTATTCCTGCTGGCCCTGTATCTAGTTGGCTAACAGAAAATGGCTTTGAACATGACATTCTAGAAGCGGATCACCTGGGCGTAGAAATGATCCAGGTTGAGCCAGATTTACTGATTCCCCTGGCAACGGCTCTTTATGCCTATGGATTCAATTATCTGCAATGCCAAGGAGCCTACGATGAGGGGCCAGGTAAACCATTGGTTAGTTTTTATCATTTGATTAAGGTCAGTGATAATGCTGATCGCCCCGCAGAAATGCGCCTAAAAGTTTCCTTGCCCCGCGAAAATCCGACTCTTCCCTCGGTTTATTGGATTTGGAGAGCGGCTGAGTGGCAGGAACGGGAATGCTACGATATGTACGGCATCGTCTATACGGGACATCCTGAATTGAAACGTATTTTAATGCCCGAAGATTGGATTGGCTGGCCTTTACGGAAGGACTATATTTCTCCTGATTTCTACGAGTTGCAAGACGCTTATTAGAATTCGGATTTAATGTTTAGAAGTCGGAGATTGTGATAATTTCTGACTTCTTTTTACTTATCAGAATTTCGCTTAGATTGAGTTAATTCATCGAAAGTATTGATGTTTTCAACAGTGATCAGTAAGTTTATAAAATTAGTTTTATATCATTTAAAAAAGATTTATGGAAAAGCTAATTGTCAAAAATTTTTTAACACTTCAAGATATTGAAATTGATATAAAAAAAATCAATGTTATTATTGGTCGTCAAGCTGAAGGAAAAAGTATTCTCGCTAAATTAGTCTACTTTTTTAGAGATTTTTTTAATGATTACTTAAATTCCATCATGAATCAACAAGACAAAAGACAGTTCGATAAAAGAATGAAGGATAAATTTCTAAAAATTTTTCCTCGCTATGCCTGGCAAAAACAAAAATTTGAAATAAAGTATCTATTAAATGATTTTTCTATTTCTATTATTAATCAATTATCAACGACTGATCGTGCTGGGTTTAAATTAACTTATTCAGAAAACTTATCTGGTCCGAGAAAGCGGTTAGCGACAGAATGGAAAAAAATTGTCGAACAAGATATTAGCCAAGATTTCAATGAAAAAATGCAAGAATTTTTACCTTCTCTTAAGGAGATTAACTTAAGTTTAGATGGGTTGATTTTTATGCCAGCAGGTCGGTCATTTTTTGCTATTATTCAGGATAATATATTTTCATTTTTAACATCTAGTATCGATATTGATTATTTTTTAAGTGAATTTGGTTCATCTTATCAGTTTTTCAAAAATGTCTATAAAAATGAACCTGTTGAACAATTTGATACTAAATATTTCTCAAAAACTCGTACTATTGTCGATCAAATTTTATCTGGTCAATATCAACAAGAAAGAGGTAGAGATTATATATATTTAGAAACAACAAATCAGAAAATTAATATTTCCGATGCTTCTTCAGGACAACAAGAATTTTTGCCAGTAGCAATTATTCTAATACTTTTTCCTTTTGTCGAAAAGTTTGGAACATTAAGTAGTATGCTTTTTATAGAGGAACCAGAAGCCCACTTATTCCCTTTGTCACAAAAAAGAATAATTGACTTGATTGCCATAGTTTTTAATAACGCGATTAAACAGAGTAAAAAAGCGCGCTTTTTCCTAACAACTCATAGCCCTTATATACTCACCTCACTCAATAATCTGATTCAAGCAGGAAATATACTAAAATCAATCAATAAGCATTGCGATAAGAATATTAGAGATAAACTCAAAAAACAACTTTTTACTATTTTCGATGAAGATCAAATTTTGGATGTTAATGATATTTCTGCCTATATGCTCCAACACGGAAAATTAGAAAATATTATCGATCAAGAAACCCAACTTATCAACGCGACTTTAATTGATGAAATATCTGACGAAATTGGTTGTACATTTGATCAATTATTGGCTTTAGAAATTGAGGAGTAGGAGTTAGTGTCTATCAATCTTGAAAATTGTTCAGAATCTACCAAAAATATAAATATTAAGATTCGTGATCCCAAAGGTGGTCCTTCAACAATCTATTTTATTAATCCTGATCGCCAACAAGTCCAAAAAGTAGATGTTGATTGCTTGAAATTAAATGGTAAAAGCTGTGATTACTTACTTCTGGTCGAAAATCATACCATAGAAATTTATATTGAATTGAAGGGTTGTCGAGTTACAGATGCATTTGAGCAACTTAGGAATACTATAAATAGTATTTCTCAGAATCCTAAAAAAATGCTCAAGTATTGTTATATTGTTCATACTCGTTGTCCTCCTGGTACAGATATTCAACGTGAAAAAGTTAAGTTTAAAAAGGAATATCGCGCAGTGCTATTAACACGCAAACTAAACTGTGAAGAAAACTTAAAGCAATTACTGATTGACAATTGAAGAATTAGCCTAAATCCTTTTCAAGGAAGGTTCAATAAAACTAAGAGGTTTGGGATCGTTGTTTATTAGCCTTGGTTAATAAAGATTGAGCAAACGTCAACGCTTCTTCGGCGGAGTGTCCTCCTGTTAGTTGGGCTAACTCTCTTTGTCGAGCTTGTACAGAGGTAAGGGGAATTACGCGCACAACAGTCCGAATCTCGGAAAGATTAAGGTCTGAGCTATTTTTAACCAAATGAACAGAAGATTCCTGAATAATATTTTTATCAACTCGAAAATGACTATCGGCCATGGCCGCCACTAACGGCTGGTGGGTGACACATAGAACCTGTTGACTTTGTCCTAATTGATAGAGTTTATCGGCGATCGCCTGGGCAACTTTTCCTGAAACACCCACATCAATTTCATCAAAAATCAACGTGTGATCAGGATTATCGGCTTGGGAAAAACAGGCCTTGAGAGCTAATAAAAAACGACTCATTTCTCCGCCTGATGCCGTTGTCGAAAGAGGCTGAATTTTTTCTCCAGGGTTAGGACTAAAGTAAAAAACAACCTGATCGGCTCCTGTTCCGTTGGGCGTAGTGGGCGTAATCTGACAAACAAAAATTACCTTTTCCATTGCCAAGGGTTTTAACTCTTTGACTAATTGTTTCTCTAATTGATAAGCCGTTTGTTGACGCAATTGGGTTAATTTTTCACATTCTTTTATTAAAACTTCTTTGGTTTGTTCATACTCCTGCTCTAACTTTTCAACAGATTGATCTTGGTCGGTTAATTCGGCTAATTCCTGTGCTAATTTTTGTTCGTAGGCGATCGCGTCTTTGAGCGTTGGGCCATATTTGCGACAGAGACGTTTGAGTAAAACAATGCGTTCTTCTACTTCGTTTAAACGTTGGGGATCACTTTCCAAACTATCGCCGTAGGTACTTAATTGTTGACTGGCTTCCACTACCTGGGTTAAGGCTCCCCGCACCATTTCTAGAATACTGGCGATCGCCTCATCATATTGACTCATATCCGTGAGCAGACCTTCTGCTGTTCCCAACAAATCTGCAATGGCCGATTCGCCCAGGTCATTTTGATAGAGTAATTGGTAAGCCTGATAACTCAGTTGTTGCAGTTCTACCACATGGGAAAGGCGATCGCGTTCTTGATTGAGAGCTTCTGCTTCATCGGCATCGGTCAATTGGGCTTCTTCAAATTCTTTCAGTTGATATTCCAATAAATCCAACCGTTGCAGCCGATTTTTTTCCGATTCACGACGGTCTTCCAGCTTTTTTTGAGCAGTGTGATAGGTGGTATAGGCAGATTCTACCCTTTGACGTTGTTCTAAAATAGATTTGCCCCCATAGAGGTCTAATAAACCTCGTTGGACAGCCGATTCCATTAACTGGGTTGTTTGACCCTGGGCAGTGATTTCAACTAGATATTCCCGTAATTGGGACAATAATTGACGATTAATTAAGACTCCATTGACTCTAGAACGCGATCGCACCGCGCCACCTTGTGATCGCAAGGATTCCCCTGTTAGGGTTAATTCACGACTACAAATTAAAACATTGTCTTCTAGGGGTTCTATCTCTTGGACTTGTAACCAGGCTTGGGTAATGGGACTAATGGTAAAAGTGGCTTCAATGGAGGCGGATTGACTCCCCTGACGGATCGCCCGACCATGAATTTTTCCTCCCAAAACCAGATCGATCGCATCAAGAATAATCGACTTACCTGCCCCCGTCTCTCCCGTTAAAACATTCAATCCTTGGGAAAAGGTCAATTCCAGGCGATCGATTAGGGCAAAATTCTGAATTCGCAGACAAGAAAGCATAGTTAATGGGCGATATTCGGCTTAAAATACGTTTTCTCCTGTGATCCCCCCTACCCCCCTTGATAAGGGGGGCTAAATTCCTATCAATAACTTAGTCCCCCTTTTTAAGGGGGATGCCGTAGGCAGGGGGATCAAAGATGCAAAGAGATGTGTGTACAGTAACCTCAATAAGGGGGACTTTTCAATCAGGATACCAAAACATTCCCTTAATCCCCTCTGGATCAAGAACAAACCCCAACCGTCGATAAAAATCAACCACCTGGGGATCGGCAAACAGGGTGATATTGCTAATGTCTTCGTTACGAAGTTTACGAATTAGATACTTAATAAGGGCTTTTCCGAACCCCTTGGACTGAAACCGAGGGTGAATTACCACATCCCACACCGTCGCATTAAACGCATGGTCAGAAGTGGCACGGGCAAAGCCAATGAGATAGCGTCGATTGCCCTTGACTTCCCACATGGAAACCACTAAAAAACTAAATTCCAAAGCCTTCTTGACTTTACGAATGGGACAACGGGCCCAGCCGACAGCATCACAGAGTTCTTCTAATTCGTAGAGATCAATTTCTCGGTCAGTGCTAAAGAAAAAACGAGATTGAGTGACTCCCTCATCAAAAAATTCGACAAAATCCCCCTCAAATTGAGTCGGGACAGGAGCCGCGATCGTATCAGAACTAAACAAACGTTTCCAAAAAACCATGCCAATGGGCGATTAATGTATTTTTTAGCGTTGGAGCTTTCCCCCTAGAAACTAAGTATAAGGTTAATACCAACAGAATCAAAGGAAATAATCTGGAGTTTTCCCATCGATTGAACCAGGGCGATCGCCTTAAGAGGTTTTTTAAGAGGTTTTAGGGCGAGGTTTGGGCAGGGGGGCAGAACGCTTTTCCCCTGAAGCATCGGCGGGACGGTGACGACTACCTGAACTTCGATTGGCTTTTGCTTTCCCTAGATTACGACGTTCTTTATCTGAGCGTTTGACAGGCTTTTTACTAGCGGCGAATCCTAGATCCGTTGCCGATTGAAGTACTAAATCTGTCCCGACCAATTGGGCCTGTAAATCCCAAAAACGACTCACGGGTTTTTCAGGTAACAGACCTTTTAACTTAATTTTAAAGAATTTGGGGCGTTCCCCCTCTGCCTTGGGAGCTTGACGAATTTTAACGATAATCACCTCGGTTTCTGAGGAGGCAAAGGCGACCTGTCCCCGAATCGAAAAAAAGCCGCTCGTTTGTTCTTCGTCGGATTCTCCTGTTACACCAATGACTTCATTTTGTCCCAAAGTTTCTGGCTCCCAGACTCCCACAAGCTGGAGATGGAGATGATCATCCTCTTGACGAATGTGGGGATAAACGACCCAAAGATGGGGCTGGGTTAAATCAATATGGTTCTTAATTAAGCTGATCATGCGACCCAGCAAAACGGCTTCGATTTCTGTCCCGTCTTCCCTAGTTAAAATGCCCTGGGTGAGATGACCCTCAGTTTGGGTATATTGACCATAGACCAAGCCGATCGCCCGATATTGTCGAGGATGGTTCGGGGGCGGAATGGGTTGTTTCCGAATCGTTTTTACCGCAGAGTCTGATGGATTGTTTGGAGATGGTTGGGGGGCCGCCTTACCCACAGGGGGCAAAGAATCAATGGGCTGATTAACGGGGGAGTTCATGTTCAACTTCTTAGGAACGGAGACAAGGGGAATGGTCGCAGGCTAAAATGGCCTACTGAAGACAGAGTTCATCTGATTATAAAGATAAAGTCAACTCTGTTGGTTAGATTCAATGATCTATCTAAATATTACCGTCAATCCTACAGGGTCATTATCCCGACCTGCTTGATGGTGAGTTAGTTTCGGATTTTAATTATTTTTTAGTTTATGAAAGCTTCCCCCACCAAACGCAGTCCCTGGGTTTATCTCGGTTTATTTTTAATGATCGGGCCTTATTGATTTTTTCCATCGCACCTCTAGTATCGAGTATTTTGCAACAATCTAGGATAGACAATGCCGCCGCAACGCCCCTGGATGCAAACAGTCGTCGCCTAGAAGCCGAAGCCTTGGGATACGAATTAGTCCTAGAGCGGGAACCGAATAATGTCAATGCCCTCCAAGGATTGCTAGAAAATCGTCTCAGACAAGACAAGCTCAAGGATGCGATCGCGCCTTTAGAAAGATTATCCCAATTAATTCCTGAGCAAATTGAATATACGTTACTGTTGGCCAAACTAAACAACAACTCCAGGATTATGAGGGTACATCGAATCTTTATCGAAATTTATTAGCGAGTAATCCCCTGGATATTCGTACCTTAAAGGGACTGTCGGATTTATTCATTCTCCAAAAACGTGATGCCGAAGCGATTCAAACCGTACAAAATGCTATCACTCAGGCGATCAAAATTCGAGGATCTGATCCCAATGAAGAAAATTCGGCGAACGTTACTTCGGTGCAATTGCTATTGGGGGAAATTTATCTCCAACAAAATCGGGTTAATGACGCGATCGCGCTTTATGAAAACACCAGTCAGATGAATCCTGAAGATTTTCGTCCTATCTTAGCCAAAGCCATTGTCTTGAATCAACAAGGCCAAACCAAAGCGGCAGAACCAATTTTTCAACAGGCTCTCCTTTTGGCACCAACCCAATACAAAGAAACCATCAAACAAATGTCTCTCAACACTATTCGTTCTGCCCCTGAATTATCTTCCTCTTCAACGGTTAAGGAAGCACCACCGAGTCAAACAAAATCCAAAGATTCCAATTAAAAGATATTTTATGATAGCGAAAAAGTTTTTTATATGTCCTTAAGCTATCACAAATTTAGATTGCATAATGGTTTTCTTGAAAGTCTTGTAACAAGGGGCTTAAGCCCCTTGCCTGTATTTATTTTAGATAATTAACAGCTTATCCTAGATGAAATTAAACGATAAAGTCCTGTAAATTCTATTTAGAGAGATAACTTTCTTGCTAATTTTTTTCTCTTTGACACTATTTATTAGTGCCTTCCTACTGTTCTGGTTAGAATTGATGATTGCTAAGATGATTCTGCCTTTATTGGGGGGATCACCTTCGGTTTGGAACACTTGTTTATTTTTCTTTCAAACGACTTTATTACTGGGTTATGGATATTCTCATTTAACAACCAAATGGTTAGGCGTGCGTCGTCAAAGTATTATTCATGCCTTTGTGATTTTGGCTCCAATTCTTTTTTTACCCATTACTTTAAACAAGGGTTGGTTTTCTTCTTTCGTCAATGATCCTATTATTGGGCTACTATTCCTATTAATTTTATCTGTTGGTTGTCCCTTCTTTGCGATTTCGACTAGCGCACCCTTAGTACAGAAATGGTTTTCCCATACCACCCATTCCCGAAGTTCTGATCCCTATTTTTTATATGGCGCGAGTAACTTTGGTAGCCTTTTCGGTGTCATTTTTTATCCGATTTTACTTGAACCAACTCTTTCCTTAACTCGCCAAAGTTTTTTATGGGCAGTGGGTTATATTTTACTGATTTTACTAACATTAGGATGTGGAATAATTTTGTGGAAAGGAAAAAATCAGGATCAGATCTTACCCCTTTCTCAGAATATTTCAACGCTAGATACAGATCAATCTGCGCCAACAGCGACCCTTAAAGTTCAATGGGTGTTATTATCCTTTCTTCCCTCCAGTTTACTGCTAGGAATTACTACCTATTTAACAACCGATTTAGCCGCAATTCCTCTGCTTTGGGCCATGCCTCTGGCGATTTATTTATTAACTTTCATTCTGAGTTTTTCCCGTAAACCCTTCTTTCCTGCAAAAAACTTAGAAAAAATATTGCCTTTATTAGTAGCCAGTTTAATTGCCCTATCTTTACTCAAAATCATTGAACCCATTTGGTTATTTCTGCCCTTACATCTCTTTGGATTTTTTGGGATTGCGGGTGTCTTTCACGGACAGTTAGCCAAAAGTCGCCCAAATCCCGACTATTTAACCAGTTTTTATTTCTGGATTTCCCTGGGAGGTGTTTTAGGGGGTTTATTTAATGCGATCGCGGCTCCGTTATTATTTCCTACGGTATTGGAATATCCCTTGATGTTAGGGTTAAGTTTAATGCTTTTAGGAGTAAACACAGAAAAAGAATTCAAGAAAAATACAGAACCCGAAAAAATAGAAAAAGAGATTATTGCCTCTCTTCTCAAGGGCGATCGCGCTCTCAATACTTTACCCCAACACGACTTGTCGAATGATTTACGCCAGGTCAGAAAATCTTTAATCTTAATTAGCAGTATTGTTCTGTTAAGTTGCTTTTTATTAACGGGTTTTCAGGTCAAATATTTTAATGCTAATTTGATAGGAATTATTTTTTCTATTATCCTACTTTTTTTGATTAACTATGGGTTTAAGTTTAGTAAAATACGTTTGATAACTTCGCTAATCTTAATCATTTTCATTACTCAGTTTTATCTTCCTAGTATGGGATCTTCCCTGGTGACTGAACGCAGTTTTTTTGGAGTGAATCGGGTTTTATATAATCAAAAAGAAAATTATCATAGCCTTTTTCACGGCACAACTTTACACGGAAAACAAAGTCTCGATCGCGATCGCCGCAATGAACCCCTGACCTATTTTTATAAAACTGGCCCCATTGGACAAGTTTTTCAATCATTCAATGCGTCTCATCCTTCTGCCCATGTTGGCGTTCTGGGATTAGGGATTGGGACTTTAGTGAGCTATGGAACACCAGAACAGGATTGGACTTTTTATGAAATAGATCCCAGTGTCATAAGATTGGCCAGTGATCCTCAATATTTTACCTTTTTAAAAGATGCAAAATCTCCTTTTTCTATTGTTTTGGGTGATGGCAGATTTTCTATCAAAAATGCTCCTGAAAATTACTATGATTTACTGATTATGGATGCCTTTAGTTCGGATTCAATTCCGACCCATTTAGTGACAAAAGAGGCGATTCAACTCTATCTAGAAAAGTTAAATCAAACGGGATTACTAGTGATTAATATCTCCAATCGTCATATTAATCTAGAACCCGTCTTAGGAGCCTTAGCTCAGAATTTAGGCTTATCTACCCTGAGTCAATTAGAGTTAACTATTTCTCCAACTGAAAAAGCCCTCGGCAAATCCCCTTCTCATTGGGTCATACTCACGAAAAATCCTAGTAATTTTGGTGAACTTATTCATGATTCTCGATGGCAAGCAATCGCAAAGAGTTCTCAAGATTTTCTCTGGACAGATGATTTTTCTAATATTTTTCAAGTATTGCGTATCTTTAAACCTGGTAAAAATTTATAGAGATGTTAAGCTGTTCATTATCTAAAACGTATACAGGCAAGGGGCTTAAGCCCCTTGTTACAAGAATTTCAGCAAAATCATTATGCAATCTAAATTCTTTCTGTTGCTGTACTTTCCTCTGGAGATTGAATCTCGCTTCCTAAGGTTTCAATATATTGATTCTCCATCAAAAATGCCCCTCGATCAAAACGGACTCCCCAATAATTCCCAGGACGACGATCCATCACCACCCCTTCTGCGCCAATTTCTAACAGGTCAGAAGGCCGCAACATGGGCATGGGTTCGGCGGTTTTGAGGTAGGGCGGAAGACTGATTAAACGAACTTTACTGCCAACGGTGATTTCTTGATGATTCATTGGAATTAAGGCTAGATTGATTAAATTGTTAGACTAACTTTTTGGTCTTATTTAAGACTGGAATACCACGTTTCTAAATCGGCTAAAGCGCGATCGCGATATTGCCCATGACGCTCTGGTTTACTGCGAATTTTTTGCCCAAGTTCGGGTAATATTCCAAAATTAGGAGGCATGGGTTGAAAATGTTTAGGAGAAGCAGAACTAATAAAAGCAAATAAAGACCCCATCATGGTTGTTTCAGGTAAAGCTAAGGGAGCTAAACCTAAAACTAATCTGGCCGCATTCGTTCCTGCCAACCATCCCCCCGCCGTTGCCGCCGTATAGCCTTCCGTACCGATTAATTGACCCGCCGCAAAAAGCGTTTGACGATTTTTAAATTTCAATATATTGATTCTCCATCAAAAATGCCCCTCGCTCAAAACGAACTCCCCAATAATTTCCAGGACGACGATCCATCACCACCCCTTCTGCGCCAATTTCTAACAGGTCAGAAGCCGCAACATGGGCATCGGTTCGGCGGTTTTTAGGTAGGGCGGAAGACTGATTAAACGAACTTTACTGCCAACGGTGATTTCTTGATGATTCATTGGAATTAAGGCTAGATTGATTAAATTGTTAGACTAACTTTTTGGTCTTATTTAAGACTGGAATACCACGTTTCTAAATCGGCTAAAGCGCGATCGCGATATTGCCCATGACGCTCTGGTTTACTCCGAATTTTTTGCTCAAGTTCAGGTAATATTCCAAAATTAGGAGGCATGGGTTGAAAATGTTTAGGAGAAGCAGAACTAATAAAAGCAAATAAAAACCCCATCATCGTTGTTTCAGGTAAAGCTAAGGGAGCTAAACCTAAAACTAATCTGGCCGCATTCGTTCCTGCCAACCATCCCCCCGCCGTTGCCGCCGTGTAGCCTTCCGTGCCGATTAATTGGCCCGCCGCAAAAAGCGTAGGACGATTTTTAAATTGTAAATTTGCTCCCAATACTTCGGGAGAATTAATAAAAGTATTGCGGTGCATCACTCCCATTCTGACAAATTCCGCTTTTTCAGACCTGGAATCATTTGAAAAATGCGTTTTTGTTCGCTCCATTTTAAATTGGTTTGAAACCCAACCATATTCCACAACTGACCCGCCTTATCTTCTTGGCGTAATTGCGCGATCGCGTAGGGGCGTCTTTCTTTATTTTCAGGAGCGCGAAAATCTCCTAAACGACTATCAAATAGACCAATGGGTTTAAGGGGGCCGTAACGCATGGTATCTTCTCCCCGTTGGGCTAATTCTTCGATAGGTAAACACCCTTCAAAAAATTTAGCGGTTTCTCGCTCAAAATCCTTTAATTCAGCCTGTTCTGCGTCACACAATGCTTGTCTAAATTGCAAATATTCGGCGCGGTTAAAGGGACAATTCAAATAGGCCGCTTCTCCTTTGTCGTAACGAGAAGCCAAAAAAGCCACATCATGATTAATCGATTCCCCCACAATAATGGGACTAGCCGCATCAAAAAAACTCAGATAATCTAGACCCGTAATTTTTTGTAAATCTTCAGTTAAGGCTGGACTGGTTAATGGCCCCGTTGCTATTACTACAACTTCGTCTTGGGGAATTTCTGTCACTTCTTCCCGTCGAAAATCAATCAGAGGATGACTGGCCAACGTTTGGGTTAATTCCTGGCTAAAAATCCCCCGATCAACGGCTAAAGCTCCCCCCGCAGGGACAGCGTGTTTGTCGGCAGTCTGAATAATAATCGAACCCAAACGACGCAATTCGGTTTGTAATAGTCCTGCGGCGCGATCGCTGCTCATGGCTCCAAAGGAATTACTACAGACCAATTCAGCCAACTCTTCACTGTGATGGGCGGGACTCTGGCGGAGGGGACGCGTTTCCGAGAAAATCACGGGAACACCAGCCTGGGCGACTTGCCAAGCGGCTTCGGTTCCTGCTCAGGCCGCCTCCGATTACGTGAACAGGCTTGTGTTGTAGAGTCATGGTAAAGTGCAAGTCTTGCTAGTTTTTTGGGGTAAAATCTGGTTCTTGCTGTCACAATCGTTCGCAACAACCCAATAAATTGTAACATTCTGTCTTCAACCGCGTTTTGTCCTAACCCAGGGAAATCCCCTATTACTTGGCTTAATAATCTTTTATGAACTCATATTGACTACGATTGAGAAAATAGGGTAGGATGGGTTTCGATTAGTAAATAGATAGGTTTTTGTCTATTTTTGTCCAAACTAGTCGATTTTTCCTATGGTCGCGATCGCTAACCGATTGATTCTCTCAAAAAATTCCCCAGTTAGTTTTATCATTCTCCACCCATTAGCCTCTCTTTACTAATATGGCTACACATTCAGTTTGATAACAGGGAATGATTATCTATAGGCGACTGGATTTCAATTACGACACGACCTCTGACGAGAGCTTTTGCAATCAAAATGACGACTATTTTAATTATTGAAGATGAAACGGCAATTCGAGAGCTAATTAGTGAATTGCTTTTCTTAGAAGGATTTGACGTGGCAGAAGCGGTCAATGGAAAAGAAGGGATCGCGATCGCGCAGTCAGTTTTGCCCGATTTGATCATTTGCGATGTCATGATGCCAGAAATCGATGGTCATGGTGTCCTGCAAGCCTTACAAAAAAATCCCCAAACTGTCTCTATTCCCTTTATTTTTCTGACTGCCAAGGGAACCAGACAAGATGTTCGTTATGCCATGAATTTAGGGGCAGATGATTATTTAATTAAACCCTTTGCCAATGATGAATTATTAGAAGTCATCCAAATTCGGCTTAGGAAAAAAGAAATTATTAATCAACAATATATAGAAAAATTAGAAGAAAATAAAGAAAAAATTAATCATTTACTATACCATGATTTACTGACTAATTTACCCAATCAATTATCCCTACGAGAGAATTTTGAAACGCTGATCGCTCCCCATAAAAATAAATCAAATAATCTTTTAGCTGGCGTAGAAAATTCGGCAGATTTTTACGGAATATGTTTAATCATTTTGAGCTTTGAGCGTTTTTCACGGATTAATGATCATCTCGGTTATGAGGGCGGAAATCAGTTATTAAAAGAAGCTGTCGAGCGCATTCAAGCTACTGTCGCCAGCTAGGTGCAATTGCTCGACTGAATAGTAATGAATTTGTGATTGTTTTAACGCCTTCGGAATTGTCTAATCTACCCTCTAATCCTTCCGTTACAAACCTAAAAGATAATAGTATCCATTTTTCAAAAATTCTAGTTGATGCTTTTTCTTCTCCCTTTTTTACGCACACACAAGAAATTATTTGTCCCATTATTCTGGGAATCGCTCTCTATCCCCTTCATGGTAATAATTTAGACCAGTTATTAAAATGCGCCAGAAAAGCTAAGGATTCTATTAAAAATCAGGGTGGAAATTTATACCAACTTTATCATCCCAGTTTAGAAAAAAAGACATCTGTAAATCTTTTGGACTTGGAACGCGATCTACGCCATGCCCTAGAAAGAAATGAGTTTGTTGTTTATTATCAACCTCAAATTAATGCCCAGACTCGAAAAATAGTTTGCGCCGAGGCTCTCGTTCGCTGGGATCATCCCGAAAAAGGCCGTATTTCTCCCTATGTTTTTATCCCCATTGCTGAAGCGACGGGTTTAATTCAGGGAATTGGGGAATGGGTTTTAGAAAAATCCTGTCAACAATTGAAAAGCTGGCACAAATTAGGGTTAGATTCTATTCGTATTGCGGTGAATCTCTCGGCTCGTCAATTTAATCAAGCAAATTTGGGTCAATGGTTAGCAGACTTATTTCAACGACATCAAATTGATCCCAATAAAATTGAACTAGAACTTACAGAAAGTACCTTGGTAGATGATATTCCCCGCTCGATTGAGCAATTACATCAATTAAAATCCGTTGGTATCAAAGTTGCAATGGATGACTTTGGTACGGGGTATTCTTCCTTGAGTTATTTACAACAATTTCCCTTTGATATTCTCAAAATTGATCAGTGTTTTATTCAGAAAATTAACCAAAATCCTAAAAATGCGGCGATCGCCCAGGCGATTATCACCATGGCCCATCAACTGAATTTAAGAGTTGTGGCAGAAGGAGTTGAAACCACTGAGGAATTAACCTTTGTCCATGAAAATAATTGTGATGAAATCCAGGGATACCTTTTTAGTGAACCCATTACTTCGGAAGAATTTACCCAACTCCTGCAAACGGAAAACCCCTTTTCGTTTTAGGGTTGAAGTTTTCTAAGCTGCCAAGAACTCGGACAAAGAAGAATCCCCAAAGGTCGGGTTTGCGGTGCGCCATAATTGGTAGAGTTTGGTCGCGGGCATGGTCAAATAGAGCGCGTCTCCTTCGCTTAGGGTGATTTCTAGCAATTCCCAACTATGGATCGTCTGTTCACCCCGCTCTAGATAAAGGGGAACAAAATCCGAGTCCATAGCCGCTTCCTTGACCGTTTTATGACAAAAGGGATGATTAGGAGTAATCAAGGTCGCCAAAGCCACCCAAAGCAAATCATCAGTCATGCCATTACCTAAAATTTTTCCGCCCAGGGCCGCCGCCGCAAAGGAATAGGTCGCCAGATCCGAGGGACACAAGACCACATCAAAATCAAAAACTTCTTGTACCGATTGGCCAAATTGGGCATCCTGAGTCCGCAGAATGACTCTGATTTGGGGCGCGATCGCCTTAGCAGTGAGGGCAACTTCTAGGTTTCCCATAT
Source organism: uncultured cyanobacterium (assembly GCA_963807635.1). Taxonomy (GTDB): domain Bacteria; phylum Cyanobacteriota; class Cyanobacteriia; order Cyanobacteriales; family Microcystaceae; genus Snowella. The sequence continues at coordinate 21,496 of CAWEDJ010000032.1, read as the reverse complement.
CGCTACTGGTGACGACAATGATCGACTCTGCTTTAGTAATATTAGCCGCTTTTAAACTCGCTTCTACCCTAGCATCGGCGGCAATAATCGGGACTCCCAGCGATCGCGCCGAATGCAAAAAACGATTATTCGGATCGGACTCAATCACCACCACCTCATGACCCTGACTCTGTAATTGCTGCACAATAGCCATGCCAATGGAACCCAAGCCACAAACAATATAATGATGACGAGTGGGAACCTTCGCCGCATCGAGAAATTGCTTAAAACGACTCCCCAAAATGAAATCATTGAGCAGGGCATAACAAATCCCAATCACGCCTGCCCCCGCAATCATGGAAACTGCCGTAAAAACCTTAATCGCATCAGGGGATTTTTCAGCAACTTCTTCCTTTCCTCCCGCTCCCGTAATCATCCCGACAGAAAAATAGAGCGAGTCCACCATCGAGACTTTAGGATTAATCGAAACGTAGGTCAGGGTAGCCGTGCTAATCATCAAGAGTAAACAGAGAGAAACCCACAGCACAGGTCGGACATAGTGTTGATATTGCCGTAGATTAATAATCGCCTTAGATAATTTTTTCTCTAGAGAACGAGTTTTTTTGCGAATTTCGGGCTTTACCCCCACAATAAGATGATCGCCCTTAACGATCGATTGATTATTGACCACCGCCGTAATCAGATCCATTTCTTCATAGGCAGGCAGATAATAAATCAGCATTCGACTCGGATCATCCCAAAGTTCCCCCAATTTCAACCCCAGCCAAGGATGAGCTTCATCGATAATGACTTCCTGAATGGCCCAGGTTTTATTAAACAGCCGCAATTGCCCGATCGCCTTATTACCCAAGGCCGCAAAGGAAAAAATCGGAGCCGCTAGGGACGAAACACTCAAGCTCACATGATCGGGCAGAGTATGATCCAGTCGTTCTCCCAGGGCATGGTTAAACAGGCGATTAATAATGCGAATACGGGGATTGAGAATACGGGCCTGGGTTAAAACGGCTAAATTTAGCGCATCATCACTGGTCGTCAAAACGAGGGTATGGGCCGATTGGATCTGAGCCGCGATCAGGGTACTCGGCGATCGCAGCTCTCCCAGAATAATCTTGTCACTATTGATCCCTGGAAGAGGTCGATCAGAGATCCCCGTGACCGCCGCCCCCTGTTGTTTGAGTAAACTAAAAATTTTATAGCCCGTCTTCCCTAAGCCACAAATAATAATACGGGGTTTCATCGGATTTTTTGGAGACACTAAAAAGCCTAAGCCTTTATTTTCTCTAAAAAAATCAAATTAAACTGTAGCTAATCAGCCATTGTCATAACTTATAGGAAATACTGACTTGTCACCAAAAATTGAGTGATTAGGAGCGAAAATGATCAATCGTAATCCCGCTTCATGGCTCTGGCAATATCGCGGTTATCATCCCGACGTTTGATATCATCCCGTTTATCGTGGAGCTTTTTACCCTTGCCCAAGCCAATCGTGAGCTTAACCCAACTGCCCTTCATATACATTTTGAGCGGAACGAGGGTTAACCCTTTTTGTTCCACTTGCCCAATTAATTTCCGAATTTCCCGACTATGCAACAACAGTTTACGAGTTCTGCGGGGATCGTGATTAAAATACTGACCACTCGCCTCGTAGGGAGAAATATGAACGTTAATTAACCAGGCCTCACTCCGCCGCAATAAAACATAACCATCACGGAGGTTGACCTGGCCTGCCCGAATCGACTTCACCTCTGTTCCCTTGAGTTCTATTCCCACTTCGTAGGTTTCGAGGATTTCGTAGAGGTGACGCGCCTGGCGGTTATCGCTAATTATTTTGATCGTGTCTTTTTCATTACCCATAGTCTTTTTAGAATAACATTTTGTACTCGTCGAGTGATAACTGTTAATTCTTATGGTGCAATTTGTTCGATTCGGTGTATTTTTAGAAAGCAATCAGTATTCATCGCCAATTGAGACGGAATGGAAACAGCTCAACTACTTTTTAATGGAATTGCCCTGGGTAGCATTATTGCTTTGGCCGCAGTCGGACTAACTTTAACCTGTGGCATTTTGCGACTGTCTAACTTTGCTCATGGTGATTTTATGACCCTGGGAGCCTATTTTACCTGGGTTGCTAATACTAATGGGGTGAATATTTGGTTATCGATGGGAGTGGGTGCAGTCGGTACGATTATTGCCATGCTGATCTCGGAATGGTTACTCTGGAAGCCGATGCGCGATCGCCGAGCGACTTCTACTACGTTGATTATTATCTCCATTGGGCTGGCCCTATTTTTGAGAAACGGGGTTTTATTCGTATGGGGTGGCAATAACCAAAATTACGATCTTCCTGTGGTAACGGCTCAAGAAATTTTGGGATTAAGACTGGAATATAATCGATTAGTGGTAATTGTTCTGGCTTTTGTCGCGATGATTGCCTTGCATTTGTTGTTGCAAAAAACCAAGGTCGGTAAAGCCATGCGAGCGGTGGCAGACAATATTGATTTAGCGAGAGTTTCGGGAATTAATGTGGAATGGGTCGTTATTTGGACTTGGGTGATTACGGCAGTTTTAACCGCAATGGGTGGCTCGATGTATGGACTCATTACCACGATTAAACCCAATATGGGCTGGTTTTTGATTTTACCCATGTTTTCCTCTGTTATTCTGGGTGGGATCGGTAATCCCTACGGCGCGATCGCGGGCGGCTTAATCATCGGCATTGTGCAGGAATTGAGTGTGCCTTGGTTTGGCCCCGATTACAAAGTAGGAGTCGCCCTCCTGATTATGATTGTGATTTTATTGGTACGACCCCAGGGTTTATTTAAGGGAACAACTTAACCGTATTGTTCACTCACATCTAGATCAAACAACATCTGGAGCGATTGCAGACAGTGTTTACGGGCCTCAATGTCTTGTTGGGCGCGGAGTTGCACCATCGGCTCATGGAGGATTTTATTAACAATTCCCCTGGTCAGAGCTTCAATCACTTCTTGATGTTTTTCCGCAAATTCCGTACCGAGTCGGGAAAGGGCTTTTTCTAACTCCTGCTCCCGAATATCCTCGACCTTACTCCGCAAACAACTAATAGTCGGAACCGTATCCAGCGATCGCCACCAGAGTTCAAAGGCTTCTACCTCTTCTTCGAGGAGAATTTCCGCTTCCTGGGCCATTTTGCGACGACTAGCATGGTTTTGAGCCACGACTGCCTTTAAATCATCCACGTTATACGCAATCACCCCCGTCATACCGTTAACATCCGAATCCACATTACGGGGAACGGAAATATCAACTAACATGACCGAGTGATTTTCTGGGATACAGGCAGTCAGATTAGCCCGATTTAAAATGGGTTCCGTCGCGCCTGTGCTGGTAAAAACAATGTCAGACTCGCCCACAATCGGTAACATCTCGGTTAAGGCTTGGAGATTGAGGGTTGCCTGGGGAAACTGAGCCGCTAATTCTTCGGAACGACGATGGGAACGGTTAACAATGGTGATATCCGTCGCGCCCTTGGCCAATAAATGTTTCACCAATAAACAGGACATTTTACCCGCCCCGATAATGGCGATTTTCTGGGTCGTTAGGTCAACTTTGCTATGGACAAGTTCTACCGCCGCCGAAGAGATGGAAACGGCTCCTGTGCCAATACTGGTTTCCGTGCGAACCCTGCGTCCTGCGGTGATCGCTTGTTTGAATAAACGGTCTAATAAACGGTTAATGCCCTTGTATTTCTGCCCTAATTTGTGGGTATTGCGAACCTGGGCAAGAATTTGTCCTTCTCCTAAGACTAAACTTTCTAAGCCCCCCGCGACCCGCATGAGGTGACGCACGGAATCTTGATGGAGCAAGGTGAAAAGGTAACGGCGCAATTGTTGGAGGGGAATATGGGCCGTTTCGGATAAAAATTGGGTGATTTCGGTAACGCCTTTCTCGGTTTCCGTCACGACGGCGTAAATTTCAAGTCGATTGCAGGTGCTAATGATGGCAACTTCTTCGATGTGGGGATAACCGCGCAGGTGGGCGATCGCTTCTTCTATCTTGGCTTCCTGGATACTGAGTTTTTCACGAATTTCAACAGGGGCTGTTTTATGGCTAAGTCCCACAACGGCAACATTCATGGTTTCTCCTAGTTTTCTTATCGTTGATTGATAAACGAAAGACGTTAAAGTTTTTTTCTATCTCTTTGAAATTTAGACTGAATTGGGCTTTAGGACAAGGGGATTGGGTCTATAACTGTATAAAATTTTGTTAAGCGAGATGAGTGTTGGAGCGTTCAGCCTCGTTTTAGACGCGATCGCTCTGAGTAATCAACCAACTTTTCAGCTTTTATTTAGACAAGTCTTAAGGTAACGTGAGATTGAGCAAAAGAATCTCATAAAGATTTCTAAACTGTTAATTATCTACAACGCATACAGGCAAGGGGCTTAAGCCCCTTGTTACAAGACATTCAGCAAAATCATTATGCAATCTAAATTCGTGACAGCTTATAAAGATTAAAGATGAACAAAATTGAATTTAATCAGCGTTTAGAAGTTGCCCATACCCTAGCGGATCTATCGGGGGAAGTGATTCGTCGTTATTTTCGGCGATCGCATTTAACGTCCCAAACCAAGACGGGAGAGACTTCCTCTATTGTAACGATTGCAGATCAAAAAGCAGAACAGGCAATGGTGGACTATTTAACGCAAATCTTTCCCCAAGACGGCATTATTCGGGAAGAAGGGGAAAATCAGCTTTCCCAAAGTGGCTATTATTGGGTGATTGATCCCATTGATGGAACCTCGTCTTTTGTGAAGGGGTTACCGATTTTTGGCACGTTGATTGGATTAGTGGATCAAGCAGGAAAAACCGTTTTGGGCATTGCGGATCAACCCATTAGTCGGGAAAGATGGCAGGGAATTAGGGGCGAACAAACCCTTTTAAATCATCAATTATTAACGAATTCCTACACCATAGAAAATCATTGGTATCTGGCAGAAGCTTGTCTGACTTCTACCACACCTTTAATGTTTATTACTCCCCGACAAAAGGCGAATCGCGTCTCGACTACAAACTATCTGTAAACGGACGGCCTTTGGGGGAGATTGCTATAACTATTTATCCCTAGCTTCGGGATGGACAGCGATGCCCCTCGTTATTCTGGAATCAGATATGAAATATTATGATTTTTGTGCTTTAATTCCCATTATTGAAGGGACGGGCGGTATAATAACAGATTGGTCAGGCAAAGCATTAAATCAGCATTCAACGGAAGTTTTAGCGGCTTCTAATTGTGATTTACATCAAGCGGCTTTGAAACTTATTCAGGCAATATAGGGGATGATTGTAATTAAATAGAAGATAGATTTTCCACTCGATCCCCCCTGCCCCCCTTAATAAGGCTACCGTGTACACACAAGTTTTTGGTTTTCTGTTTAACCTAATCTAGCCCCCTAAATCCCCCAATTCTGGGGGACTTTGAACTCAGAAATGCTCCGAACTCCCCCCAAAGTTGGGGGGCTGGGGGGGCAGAATGAGGTTTAGGGGAAGATGTGTGTACACAGTAGCTTAATAAGGGGGGTGTGCGTAGGACGGGGGGATCTGTAAACCCATCGACTTAGGAGCGATTAAGTAATCTTAATTCAATCCCGTTTTTGGTGCGATCGCGACCAACGATAAAGGATTTTTTCGATTTCTACCCAGACAAAAACTAAGCTACTAAATCCTAAACAAATGAGTAATTCATTTAAGGGTAAATATTGGGTTCCAAAGAAATTTCGTAGGGGTTCAACGTAAACAAAAGAAAGCTGTAAGAGGGAAGTGATGATAATAGAAATCAGTAAAAAGGGATTGGAAAAGGGATTCAGTTCGATGGTCATTCGGCTCAGGGAGCGCACGGCTAAGGCATGGCCCATTTGGGAAAGACAAAGCATAGTAAAAACCATTGTTTTCCAGCGATCGGGTTCTAAGGTTCCGTTGTTGGTATGGAGGGGAGTATAGTCGTAGCCCCACAGCATTAGGGCGATCGCAACGGTCGCTAAAATCATACCTATCCGCACGATATAAAATCCCAATCCCCTAGCAAAGATACCTTCCTGGGGATTTTTAGGAGATTCTCTCATAATGGCCGAATGACCTGGTTCAACGGCGAGAGCGAGAGCAGGAACGCCATCGGTAACAAGATTCATCCAAAGAATTTGCAAAGGAGAAAGGGGAAGATCACTTAATCCCAGTAGGGGAACCGAAGCAATGGTCAGCATTTCTCCAATGTTACTGCCCAGGATATAACGAATAAAACGCCGAATATTGTTATAAACCACCCGCCCTTCCTCGATCGCGGCAATAATGGTGGCAAAGTTATCATCTAGCAATACCATATCACTGGCTTCTTTCGTAACATCAGTTCCCGTTATTCCCATCGCCACGCCAATATCGGCTTGTTTGAGGGCGGGGGCATCATTTACCCCATCCCCTGTCATGGCAACCACTTGATTTTGGCGGCGCAGAGCCTGGACAATACGGAGTTTATGGTGAGAGGAAACCCTGGCATAGACGTTGATTTTTTTAACTAACTGATCTAGTTCGCGATCGCTGTAGGCTTCTAATTCCTGCCCTGTTAAGACCAAATTATGATTCCCCGATGCAATAATACCAAGATCTTCGGCGATCGCCTGGGCCGTGAGGGGATGGTCGCCCGTAATCATCACAGGACGAATTCCCGCAAGATGGCATCGTTTCACTGCTTCTCGGACTTCGGGACGGGGCGCATCCAACATTCCCACTAATCCGAGCCAGGTTAAATCTCGTTCGGCTTCGGTTTGGGTTTTGGGGACTTCCTGCAAAGAGTGACGGGCAACTCCTAAAACTCTCAATCCCCGACGGGCTAAATAGTTATTTTCTTCTAGAATGCGATCGCGTATTGCTGGGGTCAAGGGTTGGATGCGATCGCCCTTTTGCATCTGGGTACAGCATTCTAAGAGGGATTCGGGGGAGCCTTTCACAAATAAGGTAAACCCAGGTATTGACCCTTCTGAAACAATGACACTCATGCGTTTTCGCTCTGAATCAAAAGGAAACTCGGCAATACGCAAATATTTTAAATCGATTTCTTTCCGAAAAAATCCCGCTTTCCCCGCCACTACTAATAACGCCCCTTCGGTGGGGTCTCCCATAATCACCCAATCTTCTTTTTTTTTGTGTAAAACCGCATCATTGCAGACGACACAGGCAGTCATCAGGGTTTGTAATTCGGGTTGGGATTGGGGGTCGATCCTATCCAATGCTTCAGACTGAAAACTACCATCGGGACAATAGCCTTCTCCGGTGACTCGCAACGGCCGAGAGTGGGTAAACACAGACTGGATCACCATTTTGTTGAGGGTTAGGGTTCCCGTTTTATCAGAACAAATAGTCGTAACAGACCCCAGGGTTTCCACTGCGGTCAGTTTCCGAATAAGGGCGTTACGCTTGACCATGCGTTGGGTTCCGAGAGCGAGGGTCACGGTAATAACCGCAGGCAATCCTTCGGGGACAACGGCAACCGCCATACTTAAGGAAACTTCTACTAATTGTAAAAAAAGTTGGGGACGGATGAAGGTTCCTATGCCGATCACTAAAGCCACCAGAATCAGGGAGCCTGTCACCAGAGCATTACCCAATTGAGTCATGCGTTTTTGTAGAGGGGTTGGTTCGGCTTCAATCGATTGAATCTCCGTCGCAATTTGTCCTAGTTCTGTCCGCATTCCCGTTTCTGCGACTAAAATTGTGCCTTTTCCCTGGACGACTTCTGTTCCAGAGAAAACAAGATTCAGGCGATCGCCGAGGGGAATATCTTCCGGTAAGCGATCGATACATTGTTTCCTAACGGCTTCCGATTCTCCTGTGATTGTTGACTCTCTAATTTGTAAATGACTTAGTTCTAAAATACGCCCATCCGCAGGAACCTTGACCCCTGTTTCTAATAACATCAAATCTCCAGGCACTAATTCCTGGGAATCAATTTCTTGAATTTTAGATTGACGAATCACCCGTACTTTGGATGAAGAAAGATTTCGGAAGGCAGCGAGGGCTTTTTCGGCTCGGCTTTCCTGAAGGTAGCCCAAAATGCCATTGAGCAGAACAATCACTAAAATCGCGATCGCATCCTTGGGGAAAACAAAGGATTGGGAACTCATGCTGTGATAGATATCCATTGCCGCAGAGATGAGGGCAACCGCAATCAGCATTAATAACATCACGTTACTAAACTGATCAATAAAAATTGTCCAGGAACTTCGTATTCCTAGCTGTATCAGTTCATTTTTGCCGTAAGTCCGTTGTTTTTCCTTGACCTGAATCAGACTTAACCCTGCTTGGCGATCGCTATTGAGTAGGGCAAGGGCTTGTTCTTCTGGAATGGCTTGCCAGGAAATGCGAGAAATGGGGGACATAGTAAAATCTGACGGCGCATCAGAAGACATGATGATTCAGCCAAAGAGCGATCGCTTAGACTTCCATCATATCCAATCTATGCTAATGGAGATCGCGTTTTTATCTCACGGGAAAAGGCGATCGCGATTAAAAAAGATAAAATTATGAATAGGGAAATTGATAGAGATCCAGATTATGACAACAACCGCCGATGATGTGTGGCAATTACTTATGACATCCACGCTTAGAGAAATACAATAGAAGTGGGGTAGTTGCTCCCGATTAAACTCTGATGAAAAGGGAGGTTATCGGTATGTTTATCTCCACAATTTTATTGCTCTGTTTGCTACTCCTTTCAGGCTTACCCAGTTGGATGCCAGGGAATCAAAATTTACCATCCCCGACAGAAAAGGACGCAGACCTGACTGCCGAAGAGTTTACCCTTTATCGCCAGTACATGGTGCAATATCAGATTCAGGCGCGGGGGATTAAGGATAAAGCCGTCCTAGAAGCGATGTTGACCGTTCCCCGCCATCGGTTTGTCGATCCATCCCTGGCTCACCTTGCTCACGGGGATTATCCCCTCTCCATCGATTATGGTCAAACCATTTCTCAACCTTATATTGTCGCCTACATGACTGAGGCGGCGGAGATTTCTCCAGAGGACAAGGTATTAGAAATTGGGACAGGCTGTGGCTATCAGGCGGCGGTATTGGGTGAATTAGCGAAAAAAGTTTACACTATTGAAATTATCCCCCAACTCGCGGAACAGGCGAGTCGCACTCTCAAAGCCCTTGGTTATGACGATGTTCAGGTCAAGGCAGGTGACGGATATGAAGGGTGGCTAAAATACGCGCCCTACGATGCAATTCTGGTTACGGCCGCGCCCGAACACATCCCCCAATCTTTAATTGAGCAATTGGCAATGAACGGCAAAATGGTAATTCCAGTGGGGAAAGATTATCAAGAGATCATCGTGATGACGAAGACCCAGGAGGGGATAATTACAGAAAGAACGATTCCAGTGCGGTTTGTGCCGTTGCGGAGGAATTCACGGTAGGAATTTAGGAATTGATGAGAATTCTCCTGAAATAATTGTTGTAGATGCGATCGCGTTTTTCTTAATCCATGAAGAGGCGATCGCAGGGATTTAGTTGAATCAAAGATAATCCCCATTACCAATTGCCTTAAAAATCGCCTTAAAAATACAAATCCGTTAGTATTTCTGTAGAAAGGTTATCAGGTTTTTCAGGGTCTTCATCCCATTTTTGAGGATTATTAATAATATATTGTCTAATCTGATTTAATTGATTTTCATCTCTCACAATGCTTTCATAATAATTGCGTTGCCAAATAACGGGATTAGGATGATCACAAATAGGCTTAATTCTTTTGGTAACAGAAGATTTAAAACCCCCAATAAATGATGATAATGATTTCGGTTTGCGTTTATCTTCCTGTAGGGGCGGAAGGCTTGCGCCCTTAAAATAATCTTCGCCTTGAAAATTTTCTTTTTTGTCAATTGCCACAATTTCGTGTAAATGATTGGGCATGATTATCCATTCATCTAATATAATTTCTTGGCGAATCTCTGCGGATTTTAACCATTCTTGGGAAACGATTTTTCCGATTTGATTAAAAATCATTTTCCCGTTACGAATTTCTCCGAATAAACATTGACGTTGATGGGTACAAATGGTGACAAAATAAATGCCTGTTTGGGAATAATCGTAACCCTGAAGCCGTATTGAACGGCGATGATGATATTCAGGGTTGTATTTCATCATGGAGTTGGATAATTGGGTGTAAATTATTTTAAAGTAAATTTATTGGGCGCAAGTCTTGCGCCCCTACCAGAATTAATTTTAATTACAGATAATCACTGTTAACAATCCCCATAAAAAATCGTCTTTTCAAGTATTATCGAAAAAGCGATTAAATTTTATTCCAATCTCTATTCCTGATCCTCCCAGTTTGATAATAAGTTGATACCAGTTCTATGTAATCCTTAAAGTCGTCATTTTCAACAACAATACGATTTACTGATTGCCAATCAATTTCTGGGCGTGACTTAGCAGGTAAAAAAAATTCACTTTCTGATAAATTTTCAGTATTTAATAAGATTACTCCAATTCCATGAAGAGCCGACAACATACGGAGTTCCTGCTCTATATTATCCGTTACAGATGTCGTTACTAAATACCCTTCGTTAGCCCAACTAGAGTTACTAACAGCTTGGAAGAAGCTACTTCTAATATTAGAACTATTTAATTCTTTTTTAACTTCAAAAGACCATAATCTTACTCGCCTTCCTTCACCCTCTTGAACACAGGTTCTGACTAATTCATGCCATTCCTTGTCAATCGCTTGCATAGCAACAATATCGGGGTGTAACCATTGATTACCTCCAGCACCTCGTTGATTTTTTGATTGTTTTTCGTCAATCCTCTGACAATACAGCTTATATTCTCTTTTGAGAAAGTCGATCAATAATGGATATAGTCCTGCTTCCGATAAAATTTTAGTGCTGGGAATGGATTGGACATAATGTTCTTCTTCAACTTCTGTTTCATCCTCACTATTGCTATTAACAATTGTTGCATCAGAATCATTAATTGTTTTTGTGGGATCATACCAATAGATTCTTGGACGAGGCTTATCTTGCCAACAAATATGAAAATCTTTTTTAATTATGCTATCTTTATTTGATCCTATTTCCGCAACAATTTGAGATAGAAAAGCTTTATAATTGGGAAATCTTTCGTTATTTCGTTTTTCTTGGTAATCCTCTGGATAACGCTCAACTATCGCTTCCGCAATCTGTCTCGCATTAAATTTTTCACCTTGATGACTTTTTAAAAATTCAACAATTTTTTGTACTTGAGATAAATTAGACATTTGCCCAGAGCAATATAATTAATGGTATCAATGGTTGGTGAATTGTATCATTTATCTTTTCAATCGAGTCAGGTATGCTAATAAAATTTAACACATTTTTTATTATCTCAAGTTATAGATTAGTTTTTGGCTTTTTCAACCTCAGCAATCCTTAAGAAAGTCCTAAGAACCGAATAAGGATTCCTAGTTCCGAACAAGCTTGTGTCTTCTTGTATTTCTAAAAGCTTCTTGCTTAAGGGCTTTACGAAAAAACATACATCAAGCATCGTCTTTTGTACCTTTCGATGAGTGTTATTGAGCGAAAAACACACCATCAAACGACTTTGAAACGGGGCTCAGGAAGCTGAAAACTTTATTCTCTCGTAGCCACAAACTTGTCTAGAACTAGAAGGATTCAACGCGAATCGCATTAATACCAAAACTCTTGTATCTCAGCCAGTGCAACAGAAATTTTCTCATCTGTAACACCTTGCCGTTTTAAACTCGCCACCAAATCGGCAATTTGCAAACGACCTTCTAACTGTTCTAAATCAGCTCGTAACCCTTGACCAATATAGGCTTGCATCAACGCACGATAATCCAGAAATTCTCGCACTGCTGCTACCTGTTTCAAATCTTCCACGACATCTTCAGGCAATCGCAACTCAATACTGGTTATAGGACGATCTTTTTGTAAGCGTTGTTTTAATTTAGCGATTTTCATAATGCACTCGTTCTTTGATAGTGACAGGATGGGCTGAAATGATGCGGATGACATCATCCCTCTCAGTATAGACAACGTAAAGAAGCTTATAGGTATATGTTAGACCAATTAATCGCTCCCGTTCTTCATTGCTGACAATTTCACTTTCCAAGCAAAAAACAAGCGGATCAAAAAATGTCTCACAAGCCGCCTCAAAATCAATTCCATGTTTACGAAGATTTTGTATCGCCTTATCGCTGTCCCATTGAAAGCGAATAGCTTGTAGAATATAAGTGACATCCATAATAAATAGGCTGAGAATAGAAAAGGGCAGAAAGTTTTCACTCTACCCTTTGTCTAAATTATAACGGAAGTTAATCCTTAACCTTTTGCTTTTTCAACCTCAGCAATCCGTAAAACAGTCTTCAACACCGAATCGGGATTCAAACTGATCGAATCAATACCAAGCTCAACCAAGAACTCCGCAAACTCAGGATAATCCGAGGGAGCCTGACCACAAATCCCGATCTTACGACCATTTTTCTTGGCAGTCTCGATCGCCATTTTAACCATGCGTTTAACTCCCTCATTGCGTTCATCAAAAAGGTGAGCAACCAAGGAAGAATCACGGTCTAAACCTAATGTTAATTGGGTTAAATCATTAGAGCCAATGGAGAAACCGTCAAACACTTTACTAAACTCATCGGCGAGAATAACATTACTGGGTAACTCACACATCACATAGATTTGTAAGCCGTTTTCTCCTTGTTTCAAACCGTTTTTTTCCATCTCTGCAATCACCTTGCGACCTTCATCAGGGGTGCGACAGAAAGGAATCATCGGAATCACATTGGTTAAACCCATTTCATCACGGACGATTTTTAAGGCTTTACATTCCAAGGCATAGGCTTCCCGATAGTTCGGATCATAGTAACGAGACGCACCGCGCCAGCCGATCATCGGGTTTTCTTCCTTGGGTTCAAACTGACGACCACCAAGTAAATTGGCGTACTCATTGGTTTTGAAATCCGACATACGAACTACGACAGGTTTGGGATAAGAAGGCCGCCGCAATCATGCCGATGCCGTGCGCTAACTTATCCACAAAGAACTGAGCGCGATCGCTGACGTAGAGTTTAGTTAACTCAGCAATTTCTGCTTTGGCAATAGGGTCTTCCAACTCATCAAATTTCAGCAACGCTAAGGGGTGGGCTTTGATGTGATTTGCGATAATAAACTCTAAACGGGCTAAACCAACTCCATCAGCAGGATAACTCGCAAAACCAAAGGCTTGCTCTGGATTACCCACATTCATTAAAATTTGAGTCTTAGTGCGGGGTAAATTATCCAAAGCCGTTTCATGGACTTCGTATTTCAAAATACCCGTAAACACTTGACCCACATCTCCTTCCGAACAACAGATTGTGACATCTTGACCTGTAGAAATGGTTTCAGTGGCATCATTACAGCCCACAATTGCAGGAATTCCCATTTCACGGGCGATAATAGCAGCATGACAGTTGCAAACCACCACAGGCGTATATTTTTCGGTAAAAACCACATAATTGTGATGATCGGCAACTGTAATATTATAAACATCACCCATTTGGGAATCTTCTACTTGAATCACCCGTTGCATCCGTAGATCACTGTCAATGAGAGATTCAAATTCACCCATTTCCTGCAATTGCTTATCAGAAATCAGGAAATTATTATCCTTACGAAGTTTAATTTGACCTTTAACCTCCCCATCATATAGTTGTTTAGTTGCGAAAAAGCGAGTTTGAATGGTGCGGGATTTGACCTCTCCTTTCACCCGTTTGGTATAGCTGAGAATTTCGGCCACTTTTTCCACAATCTGAACATTATAAATATGACGATTGTTAGTGACTTGGGGAACAGTATTAATTTTCAGACAAGCAATCATCACTGCCTGTAACAAATTTTCTTCTGAAACATAGATGTTAATGCGATTATTTGCATAACAACCATCTCCGTCAATTACCCCTGCCAAAAATTGATAGGCAACTTCTGCTTCATTTTCTAGCAACATTTGGACAATTTGTTGTTCTTTTTTTTGTATTTCGTAAGCAATAGATTTTGAATAAAGACGATAGGCTGTTGCTTGACCAGTAACTTTTTCGCCACGAATAGAACCAGTAGAAATGGGTTTTTCGTAGGGAGTGAAAGACTTCCCAAAAAGTGTTGCTGCTTTCTCCTGCATAGTGGCAATAAAAGCGGCTTTTTCAGGAACATTCTTTTGAATAAATTGCACTTCTCCATGCGTCCGACTCGTATAGATGGAACCATCGGTGATAATACCACCCAGGAAATAAGCTAAATCCGCTTCTTGATTTTTGCCATCTCCCAACATCGGGACATTTTGGGAAACTAACACCATTTCCTGCGCCTTTAACATTTCTTGAATTTCAGTTTTGACATACTCGCCATTCCGTAAATTCACCATTTTATGATCAGGGGTTAAATGCAGAGTATTATCCTTTACCCGACTCGTTTGAGAAACACTCACTCCAATAGTGGCAGAAGAGCGTTTCATGCTATCAATAATCGGTTTCCATTCTATTTTTTGAGTTTTAATATTTAGGGATAAAGTGGATAATCCTTCACAACCCTGTTCATAAATCTGGCTTAAAGTCATAAACCCTTGATTGGTCAGAATTTTGGTATCTCCTGCAAAACAAGTCCGACCACCTTGATTAGTCACGATCGCACTGGCTTGCTTCATGATCGGCTCCCAATCGGGATCGGTACGGTTGGTAATTAAAACTTCCCCAGGGCGGAACTGGTTAATTTGGGAAACGTTGCGAATTACCTGGGCTTTTCCCTGACCGATCGCGGCTCCCACACTGCGACCTGTGGCTAAAACGGTGCTGTGTTCCTTGAGTTCGTAGGTTTTGATGATATTGGCGGACTTTTGGGATTGAACCGTTTCGGGGCGGGCTTGCACAATAAAGAGTTCACCCGTTAAGCCATCTTTTGCCCATTCAATATCCATCGGTGTATCCATACCGCGCACTTGGGAATAGTGGTCTTCAATAATACAAGCCCAACGTGCTAATTGCAGAATTTCTTCATCGTTAATACAGTATTTATCCCGCTCAGGTTTGGAAACTTCAACGTTTTTAGTTAATTTATTGCCGCCTGTGTAATAAACCATCTTGATCGCTTTACTGCCAAGACGTTTTTCTAGGATCGGTTTAAAACCTTCTTTTAGTGTCGGTTTAAAGACAAAATATTCATCAGGATTGACTGCACCCTGCACTACATTTTCTCCTAAACCATAGGCGCGGTGATTAAAGCCGCATTTTTAAAACCTGTTTCTGTGTCAATAGAAAACATGACTCCAGAGGTTGCCAAATCAGACCGCACCATTTTCTGCACACCAACCGAAAGAGCAACCGCTAAATGATCAAAGCCTTTTTCTTGACGGTAGGAAATTGCGCGATCGGTAAATAGAGAAGCAAAACATTTGTGACAGGAATCTAAAACGCCTTTAATGCCATGCACATTGAGATAGGTTTCCTGTTGCCCCGCAAAGCTGGCTTCAGGTAAATCTTCGGCAGTGGCACTAGACCGAACTGCCACGTCCGTATCTTCTCCATAACGACGACACATTTCCGCATAGGCGATCGCGATCGCATCCTGTAGATCTTGCGGAAAAGGTGTATTTAAAATCAATGCCCGTGCTTTTTTCGCTCTTTTTTGTAGATTCGGTAAATTTTTGACATCCAAATCGGCAAATAACTTGCGTAGTTTAGCTTCTAACCCAGCAGATTCAATAAAATAACGATAGGCATAGGCCGTTGTTGCAAAGCCGCCTGGGACGTTTACACCTTTAGCCGTCAATTCTTGAATCATTTCACCGAGGGAAGAATTTTTGCCGCCCACTAATCCCACATCATGGGTTCCCACTTCTTCAAACCAAAGGACAAAAGATTTTTCTTTAAGGTCAATAGCAGTTTTTTCTAAAGTTGTAGTTACCATAGTATTCACCCTCGATTGTTACTTTTAGTTTAACTATCTCCTAGTAAGCAAAGTTTGAATTGTTTGATTTTATTTACAACTCGCTATGTTTCTTAAAATCTTTACAATAGTTGATTACGAAAAACGAAAAAGATCATTAACTTATTTTGTATAATTACAGAAAAATGATAAGATAAAAAAGATGAATATTTTTAAAATGCCTTGAAATATTGAGAACTGATTTTAGAATATTAAGAATGATTTGTTACTCAAATTTTCCACGAAGTTTATAGTGTTATGCAGTTGAATGAGATATCGGCAAGCAATTTAAACCCGTTTTTGATAAACATCGCGCAGACGTTACCCCTTGGAAGACCGCTATTTTGATTCATTTGCAATATCAATCAATTAACGAAGAGATTTAATGGTTTTAATAATCTGTTCCGCCGCTAACTCAACCTCTTTTGATGTGGTAAATCGTCCTAATCCCAAACGTAATGACGCTTGAGCTAAATTTCTAGAGCGTCCTAAAGCCGTTAAAACATGGGACCGATTAGCAGAAGACGCGGAACACGCTGACCCCGAAGAAAGAGCGATCGCAGGTTGCAGGGCCAACAGTAAACTCGTTCCTTTTACCCCCTCAATACTGATGTTTAAGTTACCAGGTAAGCGATCGCAGCCATGACCATTCAGGTAAATTCCATTGAGGGTACTAATCGCATTCCAGAGCTTATCCCGTAACGCTTTTTGACGTTGGGCCT
The DNA here is from genome assembly GCA_963807635.1 of uncultured cyanobacterium. Taxonomy (GTDB): domain Bacteria; phylum Cyanobacteriota; class Cyanobacteriia; order Cyanobacteriales; family Microcystaceae; genus Snowella. Next base: position 4,786 of record CAWEDJ010000032.1, on the reverse strand, counting down.
CGCTTTCTAATTCCACTAACCCCAGGGAAATGGCCTGAGCAAAACCGACAATTTGCGGAGTATAGAGCGTTCCTGCCCGCAAACCCTGTTCCTGTCCTCCGCCTTGCATTTGGGGCTCGATCGCCACTTTAGGATTCTTTTTTCGGATGTATAACGCGCCAATTCCCTTGGGATAGATTTTATGGGCGGTGAAAGACATAAGATCAATCTGCATTTTTTCCACGTCTAGGGGAATTTTGGCGATCGCCGTGGCCGCATCGGTATGAAACAAAACCTGATGACGGTGACAAATTTCTCCAATAGCCGCCAAGGGTTGCAAAACACCAATTTCGTTATTAGCCGCCATGACTGAGACTAAAATCGTGTCGGGACGAATTGACTCTTCCAGTTGCGTTAAATTGATTAATCCCTCTGAATCCACTCCTAAATAGGTCACTTCAAAACCGAGGGATTCCAGATAGCGACAGGGATCGAGAACCGCGCGATGTTCCGTTTGAACGGTGATTAAATGCTTTCCCCGATGGAAATAGGCTTCTGCAACCCCTTTGATCGCTAAATTATTGGCCTCCGTTGCCCCACTGGTAAAAATAATTTCCTCAGCAGTTCCGTGAATACTCTCGGCGATCGCGGATCGGGCTTGTTTGATGGCAGAATCCGCTTCCCAACCGTAGAGATGTTGACTAGAAGAATTGCCAAAATAATCGGTAAAATAGGGCATCATTGCCGCTAAAACCCGTTCATCCATTGGTGTGGTCGCTTGGTAATCCAGATAAATCGGGCGTTGCATGGTAGGAAATGACTTCGTTCAAAAAGGAGATTTTGAGGCTGGGGGCGATCGCGAATGTCAAAAAACTTTACATAAAGTCCTGAAGTAATTATAAAATTAAACGACAAAATCATTTAAAGACCAACGCATGGGTAAGCAACGAATTCTGTCTGGGGTACAACCGACGGGCAACCTCCATCTCGGCAATTATTTAGGCGCGATTCGTAATTGGGTCGAAAATCAACAGGATTACGATAATTTCTTCTGTGTGGTGGATTTACACGCCATTACTGTTCCCCATGAACCCAAACAACTTGCCCAAAATACCTACGCGATTGCGGCCCTTTATCTTGCCTGTGGTATTGACTTGGAATATTCCACTATTTTTGTCCAGTCCCACGTTTCCGCCCATAGTGAATTGACCTGGTTATTAAATTGTATTACTCCTGCTCAATTGGTTGGAGCGTATGACCCAATATAAAGAAAAAGCTCTCAAACAAGGGGAAAACGTCAGCGTAGGTTTGCTAGATTATCCCGTTCTGATGGCGGCAGATATCCTACTTTATAATGCCGACAAAGTGCCTGTAGGAGAAGATCAAAAACAACATTTAGAACTGACGAGAGATATTGTTATTCGCATTAATGATAAGTTTGGAAATAAAGAAAAGCCTGTTTTAAAATTACCTGAACCCTTAATTCGTAAGGAAGGAGCTAGGGTGATGAGTTTGACTGACGGCACGAAAAAAATGTCTAAATCCGATGAGTCAGAACTGAGTCGCATTAATCTCTTAGATCCGCCTGATCTTATTCAGAAAAAGATTAAAAAATGTAAAACTGATCCTACTAAAGGTCTGGTTTTTGATGATCCTGACCGTCCTGAATGTAATAATTTATTAACCCTTTATAGTATTCTTTCGGGTAAAGCTAAATCAGACGTTGCGATCGAAGCTCAAGACATGGGTTGGGGACAATTTAAGCCTTTATTAACGGAAACAGTAATAGAATCATTAAAACCTATTCAGGATAAATATCAATCCATTATGGATGATAAAAATTATTTGCAAACTGTTTTAAAAGATGGACAACATAAAGCCGAAACAGTTGCGAATGAAACACTTCTTCGAGTGAAAGATGCCCTGGGTTTCTTGCCAAAATTTTAATTCCAGTTTAAGGGCGTAAGCCTTACGCCCCTACGATTTGTGTATTAATTATCAATTATTCATTATCAATTATTAAAAATGCTTACTCAATTTCGTCAAGCGATCGCGTCCAAGGATTTTTTAATTACCGCCGAAGTCACGCCTCCTAAAGGTGGTAATCCCCAGCGAATGTTAGAAGTTTCCCAGGGACTCAAGGGACGAGTTCACGCGGTTAATTTGACCGACGGCAGTAGGGCGGTTTTGCGGATGTCTTCCTTGGCGGCTTCCCTGATTTTACAAAAAGACGGACTAGAACCCATTTGTCAGTTCACCTGTCGCGATCGCAACATTATTGGTTTGCAAGCGGACTTAATGGGGGCCTATGCCTTGGGAATTGGAAATATTTTGGCTTTAACGGGCGATCCCATGAAAGCGGGAGATTATCCGAAAGCCAAAGCCGTATTTGATCTCGAATCCGTGCGATTATTGCAACTTATCGAGAAACTCAATTCAGGATTTGACCATAACCAGAAACCCCTACCCGATGAAGCCTTGGATTTATTGGCAGGAGCGGCAGTCGATCCCCAATCTCCCAGTTGGTCGGGTTTACAGCAACGCTTTGAACGGAAACTAGCCGCAGGAGCGCAATTTTTCCAGAGTCAATTGATCACCGATTTTGACCGACTTGATAAATTTATGAACCAAATCGCGTCAGGTTGCGAGAAACCTATTTTAGCAGGGATTTTCCTGTTAAAGTCTGCCAAAAATGCTCAATTTATCAATAAAAATGTTCCTGGTGTCCAAATTCCTGATGATATTATTCAAAGGCTTGCTCAAGCGAGTGATCCTTTACAAGAAGGGGTTAAAATTGCCGCCGAACAGGTTCTATTGGCTAAAGATCTTTGTCAGGGAGTGCATCTAATGGCAATTAAACGGGAAGATCTCGTTCCCCAAATTCTCGATTTAGCAGGAATTCCTCCTGTCAAAATTTATTAAATTAATAGGGACTGGTGACGCGATCGCAGATTTCAGACAAGATGACTAAATATTTATGGAATGGGTAAAGGAACCCACATTCAGCAACTTACCTAGCCGTTTTTTGTTTACATAAGCGTTAAATTAAATCTGAAATTTGATATGAAAGCAGACCGACCTACTATAGTGTACGGTTAGTAGTGAAGTGAATTGAGATTAAGGATGAAGCCAACATTAACTATTGAAGATTTGTGTGCTGAAGCAGCTAAATTCGCTGAAATAGAATCTCTGTATGATGAACCGAGACTTTACGGAGTGACAGATGGAAAAGCCATCGGAACATATCTCGAACACAAATTCACAGCTTATTTGACTGAAAACTACAGTTCTCAACAGGGGAATTCAGCATCAGGTATTGATCTTCCCGCACTTGATGTTGATATCAAAGTGACAAGTATCAAGCAACCGCAATCTTCTTGTCCTTTCAGGTCAGCAACTCAAAAAATATTTGGTTTAGGATATCATCTTCTAGTTTTTGTTTACGACAAATATGATGATTCTGAAAATAGAATTGGAAGATTAGATATGTAGCATACTATTTTTGTAGATTGAAGTAGAACAGCAGATTTTCAGACAAATAAAGGCATTGTAGATATTCTAAATCGAGAAGGCAATAAGGATGACATTATTGGTTTCATAATGGAAAGGAATTTGCCAGTTGATGAAATTGGTGCAAATCAGTTAGCTGAAAGAATTTTAGAGTCACCGCCGAATCAAGGTTATTTGACAATCTCAAATGCGCTGCAATGGAGATTGCAATACAGCCGAGTTATTCAGCAAGCTGGCAGTATTTCAGGAATATTGAGAGTTCGGTAAATAACAATGATAAAGTCTTTAGAAAAGTGGCAATTTGGCGATTTTCAAACCCCTGATGAACTTGCACGGGAAGTAGTGAAAACTCTCAAGCTAAACCATAAAATATCACCGAAAGTCATTATAGAGCCAAGTTGCGGAAAGGGAGCATTTGTCAGGGCTTCACTCAAGGAATTCATACACGCAAGAGTAATAGGCTTAGATATTAATGAAAAATATATCGAAGAAGCAAATCTGTCCATATCTGACTATTTGAATTTAGAGAATGCAACTATATATCAATCGAACTTCTTTAATACAGATTGGAAAGCTCTTATTTCTAACCTGTCGGGTCATATTCTAATAATTGGTAATCCTCCTTGGGTTACAAGTAGTGAATTGAGTATTCTAAATAGTCAAAATCTTCCCCCAAAATCAAATTTTCAGGATAGAAGAGGGATTGAGGCTATTATTCTGATTTTCCCCTTCACTTTTTTCTTTTATTTCTGATGATATTTCTTCTTCTTTTTTTACCATTGCTTTATTTATTTGATTCACCAAGTCCATTCCTATTCTTTGACGGAAATGTACTAACAGTGACGCATCAAATGCCTCCTCATTTTCATATACTTCTAGTCCTATAAAATATTGTAAGTAAGGGTTTTCTTTTATTTGTTCTACTGTTTCTCGGTCACTTATTCTCAATATTTCTTTTATTATTAATGACCCTAATGCCATCCTAAATGGTTGGCTATCGCTCCTTTATTTTCTGAAAATTGTTTTGCATATTCTTCTTCAAATTCCTCCCACAGAATTATTTTTGACATGATTACCCAACGATTTTCTTCTTTTGGCTTCCACTCACTTGGTATTTTGAAGTTTTCAACAGTCGATTTTTCGGATTCTTTTTTGGGATACATCGTTCAATGCTCTGGAAGGGGAGGGGTGCAAGCCTTTTCACTCATTTTAGACCTTTTTTTTGCACTTTTTTTGCTCTCTAAATCCCCTCATCTCTTTTCTTATAACCCACATTCCGCAGGTTGGCTCAGCAAAG